>NZ_OZ034983.1:1229646-1537058 GCF_964030845.1 Candidatus Fukatsuia endosymbiont of Tuberolachnus salignus | reverse complement strand
AGATCAAGCATCTTTGCCACCACGGTTAGCACGCTTACGATCATTTTCCGTGAGATAACGTTTGCGGATGCGGATGGATACTGGCGTTGTTTCCACAAGCTCATCATCATTAATAAATTCCAATGCCTGTTCTAAAGATTTTTTGATAGGAGGAACCAAGGTCGTGGCCTCGTCAGTACCGGATGCACGCATATTGGTTAATTTTTTACCTGTCAAACAGTTAACCGTGAGATCATTAGAACGTGAATGGATACCAATGATCTGGCCTTCATAGACTTCAGCACCGTGCCCCAGAAACAACTTACCACGATCTTGCAGGCCATACAGTGCAAAAGCGACCGCTTTACCTTGACCATTGGAAATCAGTACGCCATTTTGACGCTGACCGATTTCGCCTGGGCGCACATCATCATAATGACTAAAAGTTGAGTAAAGTAAGCCTGTGCCCGAAGTTATGGTCATAAATTCAGTGCGGAAACCAATCAAACCACGACTTGGGATCAAATAATCCAAACGAACACGGCCTTTGCCGTCAGGATCCATATTCTTTATCTCGCCTTTACGCTCCCCCAAGGCCTGCATAACCGCTCCCTGATGCTGTTCTTCAATATCCAGGGTTACGTTTTCAAAAGGCTCTTGATCACGGCCATCGACTTTACGATTAATTACTTTTGGACGAGATACCGCCAGTTCAAAACCTTCACGGCGCATATTTTCGATCAGTATTGATAGATGAAGTTCACCACGGCCAGAAACATGGAATGCATCAGCATCTTCTGTTTCTTCTACTCGCAAGGCAACATTGTGTATTAACTCTTTTTTCAGACGTTCCAAGATCTGACGCGAGGTAACGTATTTACCTTCTTTACCGCAAAATGGCGAGGTATTAACGCAGAAATACATGCTAACGGTAGGTTCATCGACAGAAAGCGCAGGCAGTGCTTCAACTGCATTGACATCACAAAGGGTATCAGAAATATGCAACTCACCGAGGCCAGTAATAGCAATAATATCACCCGCCTCCGCCAACGCGGTTTCAATACGTTCCAGCCCCATATGACTGAATACCTTACCCACTTTGCCATTACGTGTTTTACCTGTACTATCAATAATAGTGACCTGTTGGTTAGGCTTAACGACACCACGTTTGATGCGACCGATACCGATAACACCCACATAGCTGTTGTAATCCAGCTGTGAGATCTGCATCTGTAATGTGCCATCAGGATCAACTTTAGGGGCAGGAACATGATCAACAATAGCTTGATACAAAGGCGTCATATCTTTCGCCATCTCATGATGAGTATTACCTGCGATACCCATTAATGCTGATGCGTAGATGATATGGTCTATGAAACCACACTGTTCTTCAGTAGCACCCAGGTTGACAAACAGATCGAGTACCTGATCAACCACCCAGTCAGGACGCGCACCAGGGCGATCAACCTTGTTGATAACCACAATGGGTTTCAAACCATGTTCAAAGGCTTTTTTAGTCACAAAACGCGTTTGTGGCATTGGACCATCCATCGCATCGACGACCAACAACACCGAGTCAACCATCGACATTACCCGCTCCACCTCGCCACCAAAATCGGCATGCCCCGGTGTATCGACAATATTAATATGATATCCCTTCCATTTAATGGCGGTATTTTTTGCCAGGATAGTGATCCCGCGCTCTTTTTCCAAATCGTTGGAATCCATTACTCGCTCTGTCGCTTCAACACGCTCATCAAAGGTACCGGATTGTTGTAACAATTTGTCAACCAGGGTGGTTTTTCCATGGTCAACGTGTGCGATAATGGCGATATTGCGCAAATTCTTATTAGTCACAGCTTTTTTGCCTCAGATATTTATAAATAATGTATTGTACACGTATAGTAAGTTCCCATGATATGGCATAAGTGGGTCGTTTGAACAGTTTAGGTGGCTTGAGCCGCCTTTTTGACACGAAATGTTTTGCCAGCAGCGCTTTTTCAAGTAAATATTTTTGCTGTTAAGCCTTTTTTAGACAAAAATACCCGCTAATCGTTGCCAAACGATAACAATGACTCATCCAGGAGAGATAAAGAATGTCCGTTGCTGATAAACTGGCCGAAGAAATATCCGCTGTTAAAAATATGATACAAAAGCATGAGGTGAAATTTGTAGATTTACGTTTTACCGACACCAAAGGGAAAGAGCAGCATGTCACTGTGCCTGCTCACCAAATCAATGATGACTTCCACGAAAACGGTAAAATGTTTGATGGCTCTTCCATTGCCGGTTGGAAAGGTATCAACGAATCTGACATGGTGCTCATGCCAGATGCTGAAACAGCAGTGATGGATCCGTTTTTCGAAGATGCTACCCTGATTATCCGTTGTGATATTTGCGAACCTGGCACCCTGCAAGGGTATGACCGTGATCCGCGCTCTATCTCTAAACGTGCAGAAAATTATTTAAAAAAATCAGGGATTGCTGATAGTGTGTTATTCGGACCGGAACCCGAATTCTTCCTGTTTGATGATGTCCGCTTTGGTAGCAGCATTTCAGGTTCTCATGTCGCTATAGATGATATCGAAGGTGCATGGAATTCTTCTACTAAATACGAGACCGGTAACAAAGGCCATCGACCCGCGGTGAAAGGCGGTTATTTCCCTGTTCCCCCAATAGATTCCTCACAAGATCTACGTTCTGCTCTGTGTTTGACGATGGAGTCTATGGGTCTGACCGTTGAGGCGCATCATCACGAGGTAGCAACTGCAGGTCAAAATGAAGTGGCAACCCGTTTCAATACCATGACCAAAAAAGCAGATGAAATTCAGATTTACAAATATGTCGTACATAATATCGCTCATGCCTTTGGTAAAACCGCAACCTTTATGCCAAAGCCTATGTTTGGTGACAACGGTTCCGGTATGCATTGCCATATGTCACTATTACAAGGAAAAATTAACCTGTTCGACGGTGATCAATACGGTGGTTTGTCTCAAACAGCCCTGTTCTATATCGGTGGCATCATCAAACATGCGAAAGCCATCAACGCTTTTACCAACCCGACCACCAATTCTTACAAACGTTTGGTGCCAGGCTATGAAGCACCGGTCATGTTGGCCTACTCTGCCCGTAACCGTTCTGCTTCTATCCGCATTCCTATTGTTGCCAACCCCCAAGCACGCCGTATTGAAGTTCGTTTCCCTGATCCTGCTGCCAACCCCTATTTGGCCTTTGCCGCTCAATTAATGGCGGGTCTTGATGGCATCGCCAATAAAGTTGACCCTGGTGCAGCAATGGACAAGAATTTATACGACCTCCCACCGGAAGAAGCCAAAGAGATCCCAACAGTAGCGGGTTCTCTAGAAGAAGCACTGGCAGCCTTGAATGCCGATCGCGAATTTTTAACCCGTGGTGGTGTTTTTACTCAGGATGCCATTGACGCTTACATCGCTTTGCGCAACGTAGAAGTAGACCGCGTACGTATGACACCTCATCCGCTTGAATTTGAAATGTATTACAGTGTATAACTTTTAGTCAGACTCGCCGGCTGAAGCCGGTGAGTTCCGTTCAAAAATCCCTGTCCTTTGCCTTTAATATTCTCTTACATTAGGGGTCTTGTTTTCGTTAGAATTAAATAATAAATTGGCTAATAATTAATTTCGTATCTTATTTAAAAATCATTTTCATCTGAATAAAGGATAAAAACTAATGCCCTATGGCCTTAGCTTGGTTGTACTTTAGCAGTGTATTCAACCACTCCCAACATGAATCATAATGAACCGGAGGTAGAAATACCACCTCTCCCCCCGAAACAACCTCCTTAGATTTCAGTGATAATTTTCTGGACCTTAGTCCAAAAGCATTAGATGGTTTAGCAAAGTTACATAACTTAAAGGATTTGAATATATAGCGTAACGTATTAATTTTGATTACAATGTATAGCTAAATTATTTAACAGGGAGTTAGCGATGAGCCACTCTGTCGATTTTCGCCGTAAAGTTCTGGGTATTCGAGAGCAAGAAAACTTGAGTATCAGAGAGACCGCTAAACGCTTCCACATTGGTTCAGCTTCCGTTACCCGCTGGCTCAGTCGTATCGAGGTTAAAGCTTCTTCCCCCCGTCGGCGTAAGCTTGATAAAGTGGCGTTAGCTGAAGATGTTGCACTTTATCCCGATGCTTACCAACGGGAACGGGCGGCGCGCTTTCAGGTGTGCCAGAAAGCCATTTGGCAGGCACTGAAAAACCTGGGCGTCACCTATAAAAAAAAACCTGCGTCATCCCAAGGCAGACGAAGAGACACGGCGCGCCTTCCAGGACACGATAGCCTGCTATAAAAAGCAGGGAAAACCGGTCGTTTATCTGGATGAAAGCGGTTTCGCACACGATAGGCCACGAACCCACGGTTATGCTGCACGAGGTCAACGCTGTTGGGGTACCCAGGATGGGCAGCCTAAGGGCCGAACAAATGTCATTGGCGCGTTACTGGGAACCGTCCTGATGGCGGTCGGATTATTTTTTTGTTCCATTAACAGTGATGTTTTTTACGCCTGGGTTACCCAGCGCCTTTTGCCTACTCTTCCTCCTCATTGTGTCATCGTGATGGATAACGCCAGTTTCCACAAACGTCTCGACATTCAGCAGGCTATCAGTAAAGCCGGGCATTGGATTGAATATCTCACTCCCTACTCACCTGCTCTCAATCCTCACTTTTACCCACAATTTTTGTTATTAAGAATAATGAACAATCTCACATTTTCTTGCAGGATCTCATACCCTCGCCAAAGCGACATGATTCCCGGTAAACCCTCGGCACGTCGGTTAAGAAATCCTCCCAATTGACCCAGCCATGTTATTGCCTGAAGCACTGTGGGGGGATGCTCGGGAAGGCGGCTTGTTGTCTGTATTCTGCAATACAGCGTTTGCCATTCTATCTTTGACAACACATCGGTGCAGGTAGCCTCAGGACACAACGCTGCCATTTTGGTCATATACATCAGTTTGAAGGCGATAATGCTTTTGAGGGTGATCATTTTCGTTAGTTTGGTTGCCGTATTTAAACGACATTGTTCAACACAACATCCTGATTTCAGTGTTTTGAAGAACTCTTCTATCTTCCATCTCAGTCTATACCCATTCACTTTCTCTTCTGCTTCAAAGGCGTCAGTGGCCGTCAAATTGGTCAATAATACCCATTCGACAGGCGCTACTCCTTCTGGAGGAGGCTGTTCTTTAACACTGATGGCAGATACGTGAACCTTTTCATGGATATGCCGTGAAGCGTCTTTATTGGTAGGCCCATAAACTAGATTATTTCTAATGGGGAGCCAGCCTGAAATGGAGCGAATATCCACATAAGCCGTTCTTGCTACCCTTTGCTGATTTTTGGGCAGGGTAAGTGCTATGGTTTTTAAAATCGGCGTCTTTGACAAGGCGGTTTGCACCGTTGTTTTTTTCCCCTTTTCATCGATAAATTTTCTGTCTTTCCGGTTGCGGATAATAAAAAATGTTTTTAGTGAGCTTGCAACCCGAAAAAGTTCGAAAATATCCGCTTCTCTGTCTCCCAGCGTGATTAAGCAGGTATCTTTGGGTATCAGCGCCGCTGTCTCGTAGAAGGTCTCTATCCACTTAATACTTTCTTTCTCTTTCATTGTCGATTGATAAAGCCGCCGCTGTTTTTCCTGAGGGGGTTCCTCTCGGGAAACACGTGACCAGCATTTAAGCGAGGATAACCCAAGCGGCAAGCCCTCCTGAGTTACCATCAAACTTGCATGAAGCATCAACCCCATTTTATGTTTGTGATAGGCTTTAGATATACTTCCCAACCCCTCTGTCTTTTTATGTGAGTCAAAGTTCAACTCTGATGTGTCCTGAAGAGAAAAAACCAGTGAATGCCCCTCCAGACGTTTTTGTGTTTGCACACAATGTGTACGGAATAGCGCGCTCTCGCTCACTCTCTCATTGCTAAAAAATCGATAAGCTCCTTTGGCCTGTGACCAGGAACCATGACAGCTTGGGTAAATTGAACCTGACGCTTTTGATGATAATAAGCCCGCTGTTTCAAAAAAACGCTCTTTAAGGCGTTTATCTCCGAAATCAATTTGATGAAATTCTTCACGGATCCACTCATTCCCATTACCCGTTACTGTTTTCATGTGCCTGTTTCCTGATTTAACTATTGACTCTACCAATAATCCAATTTCACCTGAATCATTTTTCATTCAACGTTGTGGGTAAAAGTGAGCTCTCAATCCCATTGAACATAAATGGGCACAAGCAAAAGCAAAAGAAGGGACTTAAATTGCAGCCTTGACGCCTTATTCTCTCAATATAGTGCATAATCATTATTATGTCGTTCAGCCATATCTGGCAACGACCAGAGCAGCATGCAAAGCTTCAGTAATTTATTAATGTCCGACAATTTGAAAAGATTGGATATCTCCAAAAACGAAAAATTTGGACAGGAGGAAGACGCTTTACCACAATTTGAGAGGCTTGCAAGGCTCTATAAAAAACCCCCATGAAAATATATCTCCAGGAGACCAAATTAGGCGAAAAATTGATCGAAAAATAGGGTAACTCGGAAACAGTCCGCAGAGAATTCTCCGCATATGGTTTCAATGTCATCTGCGAAATAAGTCAAAATGTTTTAAGAAAGGACCTACACTCCATATTCGATGAAGAAGGCTTACTCAGAAAGCCAAAGAGTGAGAAACCCCCTATGACTAACTGAGGCTATTAATTTCGCTTCATTGCTACACAATTTTGATGCTACAAGGCGGCAAAGAATTAAATAAATTTAACATTTAACGTTAGGCTGTATTAATTTGGGGGGAATATACCGATCCAGGCCTGCTGCTTTACAAAATTCCTTAAATTGGTTTGATGAATAAACATTCGTCTTTTGGTAGATATTTTCCCTATGCTTTTCTACTTCCCCCTGAGAAAAACCGAATTTTTGCGCTATCGTCTTAGCTTGTAAGGGGTGTTGCAGGAAAAACACCACTTCAAGTTCTCTTTCAGTGAATATCTC
Source organism: Candidatus Fukatsuia endosymbiont of Tuberolachnus salignus (assembly GCF_964030845.1). Lineage (NCBI taxonomy): Bacteria > Pseudomonadati > Pseudomonadota > Gammaproteobacteria > Enterobacterales > Yersiniaceae > Candidatus Fukatsuia > Candidatus Fukatsuia endosymbiont of Tuberolachnus salignus. Next base: position 1,530,046 of record NZ_OZ034983.1, on the reverse strand, counting down.
GGTAGGCGGATCCAAAAGCAATACAGAGGGAGCGAGTCTGTTGACATAGTGCGGTAACGAGAGGGAGTTGTACTTTTTTAACTGAAAAACGGTGCCGATACACTTTTTAGCTTCGTTATACAAAGGAGACTTGCGACACAAATAGGGCTGAAGTTTGTTTTCCCGTCCAAAATAATGTGTCTCAATGACAGAAACCGATCGCCGGCTCTCTTCAGTTTTACGATCCTGCTCCTGGAGTTCGGTTTCAAAATCTGCAAAAGACGCCGGACATTCACTATCCAGCTTACCCTCAAAATCAAACCCGGGCGGTAGATTAGCAAAATCGAGGGTCGCTCTATTCATATACACAAACCTCGACTTGATATCCCTTATTCCCCAGGCCTCCTCTTTATTCTCCATAAACGACTTAAGCGCAGGTGATTCAAGCGAGCCTACAATTAACTGTTTAAAATCAGTAGATTTTTCATGATCAGTATTATCCATAATAGCCTCCTAAAGTCTAAGCAAACACCTCAAGGTGACGACAACAGGTGCTGCGATCTAAAGCCATTGAGTATAAAAAGTACGCTCAAAAAGCGGAAATCACAAGGCTGAAGACAATACTTTTTTGTCAATTACATTCAATCTATTAATTTTTCTGCTTTTTATGTTGAGTCTTTTTTTCACCATTAAGACAGATCACCATCGCATAATAGGCGTGGAAAATCTCAACTATCAGAGTTATTGTCAACAGAACGATAAAGGCAGGGATGAAGTAAATCACACCACGCAATAGGTTATGCAGTATGATAATTGACACTTTTAAGGCCGCTTACGCGGCCTTGTTAATTGGCTAGCTGACTATTTTTTGGGTGAAGCATTCACTACTTGCTTTTTGAACTCATCAGAAGGACGAAAAGTCACGACACGACGTGCCGTAATAAGTTTCGGTTCAGAGGTCTTCGGATTACGCCCCGGACGCGGAGGTTTATCCCGCAACTTAAAGCTGCCAAAGTTACATAATTTAACTTCTTCACCATTTTGTAAAGCATGACGTATCTCACTAAAGAACAAGTCTACCAGAATTTTGGCCATCTCCTGATTAAGTATCTCAAACTTGTTAAGCAGATTTTCTGACATTTTATCTTTGGTAAGCCCCATAAATTCAATCCCTCAAGGATGCTTGGAATCGCTGTTTTAAAGCCGTTACACATTTTTCAACAGTAGCGGCAATTTCCTCTTCTTCTAGTGTCCGGGTGGTATCCTGCAACGTCAAACTAATAGCCAAGCCCTTACGGCCTTCACTGATGCCCTTACCACAGTACACATCAAACAAGTTTACTCCAACTATCTGATTTACGCTAATTTTCTCGCATTCTGCCAAAATATCCGCTGCTGGGATATCTTCAGCCACGACAATCGCGATGTCACGACGGTTTGCCGGAAAACGAGAGATCTCGCAGACACCAGGTAAGGTAAGATTTGCTAGCTTATTACACTGTAATTCAAACACCACTGTACGACCATGTAAACCTAGCTTCTCTTCCAATCTTGGATGAACCACACCGATGAAACCAATCGATTCATCAGATAAATAAATTCCTGCACTTTGTCCCGGGTGTAACGCCGGATGGGTTTCGCCACGAAATTGCACCATGGACAGTTTGCCAGTAAGCTCTAGAATAGCCTCGAGATCCCCTTTTAAATCATAAAAATCTACCTGTCGACTGGGAAGATCCCAATGCTTTTCCAAACAATTACCGGTAATAACACCAGCGAGCATTAGATCTTGTCTCACCTCAAACTCAGCCGATTTATCAGGGGTAAAGCATAGACCACTTTCAAACATACGCAAACGTGTCTGCTGGCGATGCTGGTTATAAATCACTGCGGAGAGTAAGCCGGTTAACAGTGATAAACGCATGGCTGACATATCAGCCGAGATTGGGTTTGGTAAAATCAGGGATTCTTGCTGTGGATGCAGTAAAGCTTGCATTTCAGGATCAACAAAACTATAAGTGATGGCTTCCTGATAACCACGGTCAACCAACAGCGTCTTCACTCGCTTCAGTGATAAATCCGCTTCAGGATGCGGAGTCATTAGCAAATCCGCTTTTATCGGTATATTTGGAATACAGTTGTAACCGTAAATACGCGCAATTTCTTCAATCAAATCTTCTTCAATCTGCATATCAAAACGCCAGCTCGGAGCCACAATTTGCCAACTATTTCCTTTTTCCGTCACCTGACAACCTAAACGGCGTAAAATATCACTCACTTGCTGCTCTGGAATAGAATGCCCCAACAAACGGCACAATTTTTCATACCTTAGGTTGATAGTTGCCACTTTTGGCAGAGCTTTTTCTGTGGTCACATCAATAATCGAACTCGCCTCTCCACCACAGATATCAATCAGTAAACGGGTCGCTCTCTCCATTGCTTTATATTGCAACGCCGGATCTACCCCACGTTCATAGCGATGAGAGGCATCAGTGTGTAAACCATAGCGACGTGCACGACCAGCAATCGCCAATGGATTAAAGAAAGCACATTCCAACAGTAGATTACGGGTCTGCTTATTAATACCAGAGTGCTCACCGCCTAAAACACCCGCCATCGCTAACACCTTTTGTCGATCGGCAATCACTAATGTATCAGCGTCTAAGTGCGCTTTGCTACCATCCAATAATGTTAGCTTTTCACCTTCCGCCGCGAAACGAACCACGATTTCACTGTCAATGCGATCCAGATCAAAGGCATGCATCGGCTGCCCCAGTTCCATCAACACATAATTGGTGATATCAACCACCGGATCAATCGGACGAATGCCACAACGACGCAGCTTCTCACTCATCCATTGTGGAGTAGCAATAGACAGATTAATCCCCTTAACTATCCGACCAAGATAACGGGGACATGCTGACGTCTCTAACACATGAATTGGCAAAGTGTCTTGGAGGGTAACGTTTAGCGGAATGATCTCTGGCTCTATTAACGGCAATCGATTAACAACAGCCAGATCACGCGCTACACCGATAATGCTTAAACAATCGGCACGGTTCGGCGTTACATTGATCTCGATAATATTATCGTTCAATTGCAAAAATTCACGAATATCCGTACCTATAGATGCTGAAGCAGGGAGTTCAATGATACCGACCTGATCTTCACCGAAACCGAGTTCAAATGCCGAACACAGCATCCCTTCAGAAGGAGCACCACGTAGCTTGGTTGCTTTAATCTTAAGCCCAGCGGGCAGCACTGCACCTACAATCGCCACTGCCACTTTCAATCCCTGCCGACAATTTGGCGCGCCGCAGACAATATCCAGGAGGTGACCCGTGCCAATATCAACTTTTGTTACTCGTAGTTTATCTGCATTCGGGTGTTGACCACATTCGACAACATGACCGATAACCACGCCATGAAAATCACCCGCGACCGTATCAATCGCATCGACTTCCAGGCCCGCCATCGTAATTTGATCGGCTAATAAATCACTGCTAATCGCAGGGTTAACCCATTCGCGTAACCAAAGTTCACTGAACTTCATAAAAAGATCCCGTCTTACTTAAACTGTTTGAGAAAACGCCAGTCATTTTCAAAAAATGCGCGTAAATCAGTGACGCCGTAACGTAACATGGTAAGGCGTTCTATCCCCATACCGAAGGCAAAAGCGGAATAAATCTCCTGATCGACACCTACATTGCGTAGCACACTTGGATGAACCATACCACAACCAAGCACCTCGAGCCATTTGCCATCCTTGCCCATGACATCAACTTCAGCCGAAGGCTCAGTAAATGGAAAATAAGAAGGACGGAAACGGATTTGCAGATCTTCTTCAAAGAAATTTTTCAGAAAATCATGGATAATTCCTTTCAGATTAGTAAAGCTGACGTTGCGATCAACCATCAAACCTTCCATCTGATGGAACATTGGCGTGTGAGTATGGTCGTAGTCATTACGATAGACACGCCCTGGCACAATAATGCGAATTGGCGGTGGCTGTCCTTGCATAACGCGGATCTGTACCCCTGAGGTCTGGGTACGCAATAAACGGGTGCTATCAAACCAGAAAGTATCATGATCAGCACGCGCTGGATGGTGAACCGGAATATTTAGCGCATCAAAATTATGATAATTATTTTCAATTTCCGGCCCTGTGGCGACAGAAAAACCCAGCTCGTTAAAAAAGGTTTCAATGCGATCAATAGTACGACTTACGGGATGTAGCCCCCCGTTTTCCATACGACGTCCAGGCAGTGAAATATCAATGGTTTCCACCGCCAGACGCGCATTAAGCGCCTTTAATCTCAGCATCTCCTTGCGGATGTTGAGCATTTCTTGCACTTTTTGTTTAGCCTGATTAATTACCGCACCGGCTGCGGGGCGTTCTTCGGTTGGCAGATCACGTAGTGACATCATTTGAAGACTTAAATAGCCTTTTTTACCTAAATATTCGATACGCACCGCATCGAGGGCGGTAATATTTTCGGCATTTTCTACGGCTACTTCAGCTCTGGCAACCAATTCTGCGAGATGTGGCATTGTTTCCTTATCCTCTGGCGAGTATCACCTATGTGTAGGCTTCTTGCAAAACCTACTATGTGCTACAAATTCTGCGTTACCTAGGTGCTCGCAATCCTCATGTACACTAAGATTGCTGCGCACTACGCGCCTTGACTTTGCAGCACTCGCTACGGTTTTGCAAGAAGTCTGTTGGCTATTGTTTTACACAAAAAAAACCTCCACGATGGGAGGCATCAGCGCTATCTTTCATCTTTTTTTTACGCACCAGCCACGGGGGATCAGCATTCAAAAAAAGAAAAGGAGAATAACAGTATTTATCGTCATCTCCCTTTTTATCCTTAACTTACGCTAGCGCCAATTTCTCTTTTTCAGATTTCAGCACTAACTTCGATTTTTCGACCAAGGCAGCAAAAGCCACTTTGTCAAAAACCGCAATATCAGCCAGGATCTTGCGATCAATTTCAATAGAGGCTTTTTTCAGACCATTAATGAAAAGGCTATAAGATAGGTCATTTTGACGCGCCGCTGCATTGATACGTGCGATCCACAGTTGGCGGAACTGACGCTTACGTTGCCGACGATCACGATAAGCATATTGCCCGGCTTTGATCACCGCCTGAAAGGCAACACGATACACGCGCGAACGTGCACCGTAATATCCCTTCGCCTGTTTTAATACTTTCTTATGCCGTGCACGCGCAACCACACCACGTTTTACCCGAGCCATTTATCTCTCCTATCGTCTTTAATTCAGAATAAAAATCATTTATGCATACGGTAGACACGCCACAACCAGACCCAGATCATTTTTAGATACCAGACCCTTTGGACGCAAATGACGTTTACGCTTAGTCGATTTTTTAGTCAGAATATGACGTAGGCCAGAATGCTTACATTTAAAACCACCACTCCCGGTTTTTTTGAAGCGTTTAGCGGCACCGCGCACGCTTTTCATTTTTTTCTTTGACATTGAACATATCCACTTCGCATTGTTGATTAAATGAAACAGTCTGGCGAACAGAAAGCATTAATCCCCCTGCCACTTGAAAAACCTATTGCGAAAATTGAGAACAACCAACACCCTGGCTTCAACACTCATAGAACCAGGTTTCCGCAACAGGTTGTATGCCCTACTGTTTCTTCTTAGGCCCAAGAACCATGACCATCTGACGGCCTTCAATCCGCGCAGGGAAAGACTCAACTACGGCCAAATCAGACGTCTCACACAAATCCTTACGGACACGCTCAAGCATTTCCTTGCCGATCTCCTGGTGCGCCATTTCACGTCCACGGAACCGTAAGGTAACTTTGGTTTTGTCACCATCTTCCAAAAAGCGTATCAGGTTGCGTAGTTTTACCTGATAGTCGCCATCATCAGTGCCTGGACGGAATTTTATTTCCTTGACTTGAATAACTTTTTGCTTCTTTTTTTGCTCTTTTGTTAACTTACTCTTCTCATAGAGGAATTTGCCGTAATCCATAACACGACAGACCGGCGGTTCCGCAGTGGGACTGATTTCTACTAAATCAACACCTGCTTCCTGAGCTTTTGCAAGAGCCTCATTCAGACTGACAACGCCAATCTGCTCACCATCGACGCCCGTTAAGCGAACCTCTTTCACAGAGATCTCTCTGTTGATTCGATTAGGTCGCACCGGTTGAACTCGTTTTCCGACTTTAATACTTTATTCCTCCAGTTGATGAAGACTACGGCTGCGAATTTCTGTCAGCAGTTGGTCCATAATGACGCCAAAATCGCGACAACCCAAATCTTTATCGTGCAAAGCACCACTACGGGTACGTATACCAAGCGTACGAACCGAAACCCTACCCGATTCGACTTCTTTATCGCCACAAACAAACAGGTAAGGAACCCGACGCAACACATGCTCGCGGATTTTAAAGCCAATCTTCTCGTTTCTCAAGTCTACTTTTGCCCGAATGCCTACATTTTGCAATTTTTGGCTGATCTTTTGGACATAATCTGCCTGGCCGTCGGTGATATTCATTACCACCACCTGCAGTGGAGCAAGCCATGTAGGAAAGCATCCGGCATATTCTTCAGCCAATATACCAATGAAACGCTCCATCGATCCTAAGATAGCCCGATGAATCATCACAGGTACCTTTCGCTGGTTATCTTCGTCGATGTAGAAAGCATCCAAACGACTCGGCAATGAAAAATCGAGTTGTACGGTACCACACTGCCATGCACGCTCCAAACAATCATGCAAGGTAAATTCAATTTTCGGCCCATAAAATGCCCCTTCGCCTGGCTGTAAGTCAAAATTGATACCGTTTTCAGCCAACGAAGCCGCTAAATCTTCCTCAGCAGCCGTCCAAATTTCATCACTGCCGATACGCTTTTCTGGTCGAGTAGAGAGTTTAACCTCAATTGTCTTAAAACCAAAAACACTGTACATATCATAGATCATCTTGATGCAACTATTTACTTCGGCACGTACTTGCTCTGCTGTACAGAAAATATGAGCATCATCCTGTGTAAAACCACGCACACGCATCAAGCCATGCAATGCACCCGAAGGCTCATTGCGGTGACAGCTGCCGAACTCTGCCATACGGAGGGGCAAATCACGGTAAGATTTTCTCCCTTGGTTGAAAATTTGTACATGCCCGGGACAATTCATCGGTTTAATGCAGTATTCACGATTTTCCGATGAGGTGGTAAACATATGTTCACCATAGTTTTCCCAGTGACCCGTTTTCTTCCACAATTCGCGGTCCATCATAAATGGCCCTTTCACTTCCTGATACTGATACTCTTTAAGCTTGATACGCACAAAGTTTTCCAGCTCACGGAAAAGAGTCCAACCGTCAGCATGCCAAAAGACCATCCCGGGCGCATCTGCCTGCACATGATAGAGATCAAGCTGTGTGCCGATTTTACGGTGATCACGTTTTACCGCTTCCTCCAACCTCTTTAGATAGGCTGTGAGCTGTTTTTTATCACCCCATGCGGTACCGTAAATGCGTTGTAGCATTTTGTTTTTGCTATCGCCGCGCCAGTAAGCACCCGAGATTTTTTGTAATTTAAAATGGTGACAAAAACGCATGTTTGGCACATGGGGGCCACGACACATATCAATATATTCTTGATGACGGTACAAGGCAGGATGGCTATCAGGGGCAATATTTTCATCAAGGATCAAGACTTTATAGTTTTCACTGCGTGTAGAAAAAATATCACGAGCTTGTTGCCAACTGACTTTTTCCTTAATCACGTCATAATTTTTAGCAGCCAAATCGTGCATCCGCTTTTCCAACAGAAGCAGATCTTCTTGTGTCAATCGGTGCTCTAACTCAACATCATAATAGAAACCATGTTCTATCACTGGACCAATCGCCATTTTGGTATCAGGCCAAAGTTGCTTAATAGCGTGCCCCAATAAATGTGCACAAGAATGACGGATAATCTCCAGTCCTTCGTCATCTTTAGCTGTAATAATCGCAAGTTGAGCATCTTCTTTTATGGGATCCCTGGCATCGACGAGTTGACCGTTCACTTGAGCCGCAATACAAGCCTTCGCTAAACTGGTGCTGATATCACCAGCGATATCAAAAGCAGAAACCACGTCGTCATAATGACGTTGGCCACCGTCAGGAAAAGTAATAACGGGCATGCTAATTCCTTAATACTACAGTTTAAAACGGGTCCAGTCAGTAACTACAACCGTCACTCACACCGAGGATGAAAGATAATGGGTATACTGATCAGGATTTAACCGCTTAACTGCACAGATAATCTTCATAGTTACCTCTAAAATCGATAATTTTATCTTGAGTCATTTCAATAACTCGCGTTGCCAATGAGCTAACAAATTCACGGTCATGAGAAACAAAAAGTAGCGTGCCTTCATACATTTCTAATGCCATATTCGCAGCTTCTATAGATTCCATATCTAAATGATTCGTTGGCTCATCCATCACCAGAATATTTGGCTTCATCATCATCAATTTACCAAAGAGCATACGCCCCTTTTCACCACCAGACAGCACACTCACTTTTTTCTTAATATCGTCCTGACTAAACAGCAAACGCCCGAGTGTACTACGCACCACCTGCTCATCATCTTTTTCTTGTTTCCACTGGCTCATCCAGTCAAATACCGTCAAATCAACCGCAAAATCACTGGCGTGATCCTGTGCGTAATAGCCAATTTTACTGTTCTCTGACCATTTTACCGTACCTGCATCAGCGGTAAGCTCGCCAATCAGGGTTTTCAGTAAGGTCGATTTACCGATACCGTTAGTGCCCAAAATAGCGACTTTTTCGCCAACTTCAACCCTCAACTCGAGGTTATTGAACACGCTTTGCTGGCCAAATTTTTTACTGAGTTCTTGCACCTCCAACGCATTACGAAACAATTTCTTATCTTGTTCAAAGCGGATAAAGGGATTTTGACGGCTGGAAACTTTCACTTCATCTAACTGGATCTTATCAATTTGACGAGCGCGCGAGGTAGCTTGTTTGGATTTAGACGCGTTAGCGCTAAAACGGCTGACGAAAGATTGCAATTCGGAAATTTGTGCTTTTTTCTTAGCGACATCTGACAACAAACGCTCACGAGCCTGAGTCGCCGCAGTCATATATTCATCATAGTTGCCTGGATAGACACGTAACTCACCGTAATCCAGATCTACCATGTGAGTGCAAACCATATTGAGAAAATGACGATCATGAGAAATAATGATCATGGTACTGTTACGCTCGTTTAATATTTGCTCCAGCCAGCGGATGGTATCGATATCGAGGTTATTGGTGGGTTCATCGAGTAACAAAATATCAGGATCAGCAAACAAAGCCTGTGCTAGCAATACCCGAAGCTTCCAGCCAGGAGCGACATCACTCATCAAACCATAATGTTGCTCAAGAGGAATACCAACACCAAGCAATAACTCACCAGCACGTGCTTCAGCACTGTAGCCATCCATTTCACCGTAGGAAGCTTCCAGATCAGCCGCTTTATAGCCATCTTCTTCGCTCATTTCAGTCAAAGCGTAAATGCGGTCACGCTCGGCCTTGACTAACCACAGTGCCCCATGTCCCATAATCACGGTATCGATCACGCTGTATTTTTCAAACGCGAATTGATCCTGACGCAATTTACCCAAACGTTCATTAGGATCGAGGGAAACATTACCATTGCTCGGTACTAAATCACCACCGAGGATCTTCATTAAGGTAGATTTACCACATCCATTGGCACCAATCAGCCCGTAGCGGTGGCCACCAGAGAATTTAACAGAAATATTTTCAAACAATGGCTTACTGCCAAACTGCATGGTGATATTGTTAGTACTTAGCACAGCGACCACTCTCGATTAACTAACTGAAAAATTAGGAATATTATTTTACGCGGATTATGCCACAATCCCCATTAAAAATCCGCCAAACGGCGGATTTTTTGTTAGGAATTTCACAAGAAGCCTGATACCAATAACAATACAAAGCTATCAACAGCCATTAAAACGATATTATCCTATTAAAAGGTATAGCCTGCGCCAACAACAAAAGTACCGATATCAACACTTCGGATACGGCTTTTCTCGTAAGAGAAATCCAGAGCAACATTTTGCATTGGGTTGAATTGTAAACCAGCACCGTAAGTAACACCGTAATCGCTGTTACTGCGCTTGTCATTACCATCCTTCAGAGAATTATTAGAGAAACGCCCGTGACCAACGCCAAGCAGGCCATAAACACTGGCCCAGTCGCTAATACGGTAAGCAGGACCTACGGCAATCGAGTTATATTGCATCTTGTTGTAACCTGGTGCACCACCAAAGCCGCTCTTTTCAGTATGAGTGAAAGAACCGATGGCACCCAATGGAGAATCATCCCATTCCTGGTAGAGTTTCAAATTCAAACCCTTGGCTTTGTTTACCACCCCTTGGTAATCACTTTGAGCATAACCACCAGAAACCGTAGTTTGATTAGCGAGCGCACTACCTGCGACTACCGTAAAAACCAACGCTGCCACAGCTGAAAAACATGTTACTTTTTTCATAACCACCTCAAGACACCCATTCAAATAATGTAAGAAAACAGTAAAAATATAACAAACTATCAGGGGGACTATATAACTTATTTTATTGCCCGATGATACGTTTGCTGTAACAAATATTATCAAATTAAGTTATCTTATTAAAATAATTAGGTTTTTATTGCATAAAAATAAGAAAATTATATCTGCAATTCACAAAAATTTTTGATGATTTTGTCGTTTATAGCACTGTCAGCCAGGCGACTCGACACCGGTAATCTTCATGTACTCGGCAAGAAGTCTTGTGTACACTCAGAAGCCCTGATGGATTTGGAATAGGCTCTAAGAGTCTGTTTCAAATCTTTTTCGCTATGCTCGAAAGAGGAAAAAACGGGCGAAAAAACGCAGTCTATTCTCTAAGTATACAACAAAAGAGAGTAAATGAGCATTTGAGCACGTTTTTGACGAATTACTTGACCAAAATACGGCGAGCACAAGAGATTTCGAATAGGCTCCTCAAAATTTAAGGACAGGGTAACATCGGTAGCTAATCAGATGATTTTGTTAAAAAAAGTGCGCTTATTTCCACGTTCGTTACGCCAGTTAGTCTTGATGGCATTCTTGTTAGTGCTACTGCCTTTACTGGTGTTGGCGTATCAAGCCTACCAAAGCTTGGATCATCTTAGTAGCCAGGCAGCGGATATTAACCACACAGTGCTAGCAGATGCCCGACGTAGTGAAGCAATGACCAGTATCGCCCTCGAAATGGAGCGTAGCTATCGTCAATACTGCGTACTAGATGATGTAACCCTCGCGACACTCTATCAGAGTCAACGTAAGCAGTATGATCAGATGCTAAATACCCACGCAACTATTTTACCCGATACCCGTTATTATCAGACTCTACGTGAATTATTCGACCAGCTAACTGAAATACACTGTCAACACAGTGAACCTTTGCCTCAAGCATCGATACAATTAGAAAAATTTTCCCATGCTAATGCTGAAATGGGGCAAGCTACTCGTGACGTCATTTTCGCACGTGGCCAGAAATTACAACAAGATATCGCCGCACGCGGAAAGTTTTTTGGCTGGCAGTCGCTGTTGCTGTTTTTGCTCAGTGTGATGTTAGTCATACTGTTTACTCGTATGATTATTGATCCCGTTAAGGGAATAGAGAGGATGATTAATTACCTTGGGGAGGGACGTTCATTGGAAAATACACGGTTATTTACCGGGCCCAGTGAACTACGTTCATTGGCACAACGCATCCTTTGGTTAAGTGAACGCTTAGCCTGGCTGGAATCGCAACGACATGAATTCCTGCGACATATTTCACACGAACTAAAAACTCCCCTAGCGAGTATGCGTGAAGGAACAGCGTTGCTGGCAGATGAAGTCGCGGGGTCATTGACTCAGGATCAAAAAGAAATAGTGGCGATTTTAGATAACAGCAGCAGCCATTTACAGCAACTCATCGAACAACTTTTAGATTATAATCGTAAATGGGCGGATGGCTCGGGAAAACATGAGAATATTCAGCTAACAACGATAATGGATAGAGTGATCGCTGCCCACAGTCTTCCTGCGCGCGCGAAAATGATCCGTACCCAAGTGGATCTACAAACTGAGAGTTGTTGGGCAGAACCGACACTGTTAATACGTGTGCTTGATAATCTCTATTCCAATGCAGTGCACTACGGTGAAGGATCCGGTGATATTTGGCTATGCAGCCGGAAATTAGGTAATCGTATACAAATTGATGTTGCTAACAGTGGCGATGCCATTCCTCTAACAGAAAAAACCATGATATTTGAACCTTTTTTTCAGGGAAGTCATCAACGTAAAGGAGCAGTTAAGGGAAGTGGGCTAGGCCTGAGTATCGCTCAAGATTGCATCAAACGTATGCAAGGCAGTCTGCAACTGGTCACAGTGGATTATGCAGCAGTCTGTTTCCGTATTGAATTGCCATTGCGCTCTGAAAATTAAGCTGAGAATATAAACTAAGAGTAACATAAGATAATGTACAGATGGTTTGCTAACCGCTTTTTGAAAAAAACTGCATTTGCGTTACGTTTATTACTGATCCCGCTTTTGTTGAATGGATGTACGGGCCACATTGTCGATGGCAGTACTTCCCAAACCGAATCGGATACCTCAGAAAATAAGATTATCGATGAACATGTCGCTCAATGCGATATGCTATGGAGTCTCGATGATAAAAAAACGCTGGAAAATCCATCATTTTGGTTACAGGCAATGGATTGTGCCGAACCTCTAAGATCAATACAAGCACGTAGTCTAGCGAACAATTTATCGAATATTTCTTGGTCAACCGCGTTTAAACAAGGCATTTTGATTGCTAACGCCGATCCTGCATTAGACGAACGGAGAAAAATTGTTGAACAGCTACAAGATTACAGCCCATTGATCCCTAACACCGTCCGTCAGTTAGTCCAGCTATGGCATAAACGGCAAATGTTACAGATCGCTTTAGCGGAAGCACGGATCCGTTATCAACGTTTGCAAAACGAATCAGATAACCAGATTGATCGTCTCCGTGAAAATCTGGCACAGCTTAAGTACAACCTGCAGAATACCAAAAATAAACTGGAGAATTTGACAGATATTGAACGCCAGCTTTCTTCCCGAAAACAGTTGCAGAATACCTTACGGGTAGAAACAAAACCATCCACTCAAACAACACCTACAACAGATCCCACAACACTACCTGTCCTCAATAAGGAGCACCAATCGGATGACAGCATGTAAAACAGCCAAATTACTGCTGGTCGATGATGATCCCAGCCTGTTAAAACTGCTAGGTATGCGCTTAAGAAGTGAAGGATTTCAGGTCGCAACAGCGGAAAATGGTCAAGAGGCTTTGCGTTTATTGATACGAGAGCAAGTTGATCTGGTTATCAGTGATTTACGGATGGACGAGATGGACGGCATGGCACTCTTCGCTGAAGTGCAAAAATTCCAGCCAGGAATGCCGGTCATTATTTTGACAGCTCATGGCTCTATTCCTGATGCAGTGGCGGCGACTCAGCAAGGGGTATTTAGTTTTCTTACCAAACCGGTCGATCGTGACGCCTTATACAAGGCGATTAATGCCGCACTTGAGTTGTCGCATCCACTGGGTGAGGAAACATGGCGTGAAAATATCGTCACTCGCAGCCCATTAATGTTACGTTTGCTGGAACAGGCGCGAATGGTGGCACAATCAGATGTCAGTGTTTTGATCAATGGTTCAAGTGGTAGTGGCAAAGAAGTGTTGGCGCAAGCCATTCATGCTGCTAGCCCACGCGCTAAAAAAGCCTTTATCGCCATCAACTGTGGCGCATTGCCAGAACAATTACTGGAATCGGAATTATTTGGTCATGCCAAAGGGGCTTTTACGGGTGCCATGAGCCACCGTGAAGGTTTATTTCAAGCCGCACAAGGCGGAACTTTGTTCCTCGATGAGATCGGCGATATGCCCTTATCCTTGCAAGTTAAATTATTACGTGTGTTACAGGAACGTAAAGTTCGCCCACTAGGCAGCAATAAGGATATTGATATTAATGTACGCATTATTTCTGCGACCCATTGTGATCTACCGAAAGCCATGCTCAGAAATACATTTCGTGAAGATCTCTACTATCGTTTAAACGTTGTTAATTTGAATCTACCGGCATTAAACGAACGATCGGAAGACATTCCATTGTTGGCTAATCATCTGTTACGTCAGGCGGCCAAGCGGCATAAACCTTTTGTGTGTAATTTCTCGACTGATGCCATGAAACGGCTGATGAGCGCCCGCTGGCCGGGTAATGTGCGCCAGTTGGTGAATGTAATTGAACAATGTGTCGCGCTGACATCGGCTCCGGTTATCAATGAAGCTTTAGTCGAACAGGCGTTGGCGGGGGAAAATACCGTTTTACCTACTTTCGTTGAAGCACGTAATCAATTCGAATTGAATTATTTACGTAAGCTTTTACAGATTACCAAAGGTAACGTGGCTCAGGCGGCACATATGGCTGGACGCAACCGTACTGAGTTTTACAAATTTCTGGCACGTCATCAACTAGACAGCAACGATTTTAAAGAATAACGTTTATTAACAATTATCGCATGAAGGGATCGGAATCGATATGAGCAAATCACTGTCTATTGTATTAGCCCAGCTTAACTGGTTGGTTGGTGATATTGAAGGTAACACTGAGCGTATGTTGCAAATCGTGACTCAACAACAGGGAAAAGCTGATTTAGTCATGTTCTCTGAACTGGCATTGTGTGGTTATCCACCAGAAGACCTTTTATTACGAAGCGATTTTTATCAGCGTTGTGTCGATCAGTTACCACTATTACAGCAGGCTTCTTTGCAGATTGCCATTATGGTAGGACATCCATGGCGTGAAGGCGAAAAATTATACAATGCGTTATCGGTATTCTCAGCAGGGAAATTACTTGATCGTTATTTTAAGCAATCACTGCCAAATCATGGTGTTTTTGATGAAAAACGCTATTTTACGCCAGGTAGCCAAAGTTGTGTCATTGAGCTAAAAGGTTATCGCTTGGGGATGCTAATTTGTGAAGATATTTGGTCTCCTGCGCCAGTGGATGCGGTGAAAGCAGCAGGTGCAGAAATACTGTTGTCGATCAACGCCTCCCCTTATCACCGTGAAAAACCTTATATTCGCAATCAACTACTGGTCGGTCATTGTCAGCGTACTAAATTGCCATTGGTCTATCTCAACCAGATGGGGGGACAAGATGATCTCATTTTTGATGGCTGTTCGAAAGTATTTGATGCACAAGGTCAAATTACACACCACCTCGCTGCCTTTGCTGAGCAAACTACCCTATGTCAACTAAAAGATCTGGATATCATACCGATGCAGAAACCCGCGGTAGGCTGTGCAACCGAGCCCTTTGCCGGGGAATATCAAGCATTGGTAATGGCAGTCAGTGATTATGTCAGCAAAAATGGCTTTAAAGGCGCATTACTTGGCTTATCTGGTGGTATAGATTCAGCGCTGACCTTGGCCATTGCTGTTGATGCGTTGGGTAAAGAAAAGGTTCATGCCGTGATGATGCCATCTCGCCACACGTCAGAATTAAGCATAAAATGTGCGCAACAGCAGGCTGAAACACAAGGCATTAAATTTGATGTACTTTCCATCGAGCCAATGTTCAATGCTTTTATGGCACAATTAGCCCCGCTATTTGCAGACAAACCGGTGGATACTACAGAAGAAAATTTACAGGCGCGTTGCCGTGGCATGTTGTTGATGGCGTTATCCAATAAATTCGGTAGTATTGTATTGACAACCGGTAATAAAAGTGAACTCGCTGTCGGTTATTCCACCTTGTATGGTGATATGGCTGGCGGTTTTGATGTACTGAAAGATGTACCGAAAACTTTGGTATTCAAATTAGCTGAATACCGTAATTCTCTTAGCGTAATGAAAGTGATCCCACAGGAAGTCATTGATCGTCCTCCTTCGGCGGAGTTGGCACCTAAGCAGCTCGACCAGGACAAATTACCCCCTTACGATATTTTGGATGGCATTCTTGAAGGCTATATCGAGCGAGATGAGTCTGTTGCCGATTTGATCGCGTGTGATGTCACAGGCCGTTATGACGAAGCGACGGTACGTAACGTGATCCGATTGGTCGATATCAACGAACACAAACGACGTCAATCCGCTATCGGCCCTCGTATTACCAGCCGTGATTTTGGTAAAGATCGACGTTATCCGATCACCTGTGGTTTTGGTCGTAAAAACTGGGAGTCCTGACATTAACCATGAAAAAAATTGACGCAATTATTAAGCCGTTCAAACTCGATGATGTCCGTGAAGCCTTAGCTGATGTGGGCATCACCGGTATGACAGTGACAGAAGTAAAGGGTTTCGGGCGCCAAAAAGGGCATACTGAGTTGTATCGAGGTGCTGAATATATGGTCGATTTTTTACCCAAGGTAAAAATCGAAATTGTGGTGACAGATGACATCGCTGAAACTTGCGTTGCCACTATTATGCAAACTGCTCAGACTGGCAAAATTGGTGACGGCAAAATTTTTGTTTTCGCTATAGAAAAAGTAGTACGCATCCGTACTGGTGAACAAGATGAAGAAGCTATTTAACCTTATCGATGAGTTACGCAAGCGTCATTCCCTGAGATGGATTTTTCAATTGCTGACAAAGAAGATCGTCGAGCAAGCCAAATTTAACTTGATAGAGAGTCCGTTTAGTTTGCCGGTCGATATCAACAAACCTTACCTAGACTAGAAGAGCACAAATAATATGGTTCTTGAATTCGTGTTCTACGGCACTGGCAACGCTCAAGACCATTTAATTGTTTAGCTTCACAGTAAAACTCAAGCCACACACCTTTTTAGAGATTGTTTTTATCGTAATCAATATAGTGCGCACTTTGGACTGCCAATTATGTTGACCGTAACAACTCTACCCTCTAGGTGAATAACCCTCTCCGTAGAGTTCGGGATAAAAAAAGCCAGTTTATTTTCGTTAAATCATTGATAAAAAATAGCTTCCATTTCTTCATAAAGTATTTTGTTTCGGTCATTGAATTACTCTATAGGTTTTAATTCTGCGAAGAAAAAGCGAAATTGAGTTGGACTATTAGTAATTTTGAGCCCTTTAATGTTATTTTTTATCTCTTTTAAATTGATTATAACATCAGCAACATAGTCCATATGATCGTTAGTGTACATTCTTCGTGGAATGGCTAAGCGTAATAATGCTAATTGAGGCTTTCTTTCTAGATTACAATCCTCTATTGATGAGTTAGCTTCTGTATCCTGTATTGGTTTATTTTGAATTGGTTCTATGTTATCTGTCATTAATAGCCTTTTCTTCATTTGATTCAATGTGTTCAGCAGTGGTATTAAAATGAAAATTAGAAATAAAAGTTGGTTTATATACGTCAGATTGTGTTTTATTTTTACTTTTTTTAACTAAACATGGAAACAATATTTGTTCAGCACCACGACCCTGATGTACTGGAATGGTATAAGGGTAATTAATTAATTTTTTACTTGTTCACACAACCGTGTATAACTGCGTGAGCCCGCATAAGATTCATCACCTGTAATCAGTCCTGCCTATTGAGTGTCACTCATAGCACAGACTCCAGAATCGGTTAACAAATCAATATAGATTTCTTCACTGTTTAATTTTTGAGTATTATAATAAGCGGCTGCTAACGCTTTTTCACGTTCTTCTCTGTTAATCTTACGTATGTTTTCAACCATTTTAATGCGAAATGGTTCTGCTATACGACAAGGCTCTTTATTAGACATCATTAATTACTCCTCAAAAGATACGCAAAAAAAAGATAAATTTCTGTATATTTTAAATATATCCTGCTCAATCAGCTATACAAATTTACCCTATTATATATTGGTTGTTAATGTTTTAAAAATATTATTATTATGTCAGTAACAATATAATTTATCTAAAGCCATAAAGATACATGTTAATTTTATTACATATATAATTTCAAATGTAATACTTTTATAACAAAGAATAATTATTTAATTTGCCTATCTAATTTTATTCATGTGTTAACTATGGGTATCTTGTGCTTAGAGCACGTATTTTATCCCAAGGCAACTGAACGTTGCCTTAAACATAAAAAAATGAAAACGGTAATGACACAGAAGGATCCATCAGCGGGTTACATTAAATCTCAATTGCAATATCTCCCCGTGGTTTACAGCAGCAGGGCAATATTTCACCTTCCTGAATAAGGGCCAGGGGTTGTGTTAAATAGTCAACTTCGCCTTTTAGCAATACCAGACGGCATGTACCACAATAACCCGAGCGACATTGATACTCGACTGCTATTTGATGTTGTTCCAGCGCTTCTAGCAAATTGTTGCTGTCAACAGGGTAATCAAGCTGTGATCCACTCTGATGTAAGTTAATGGTAGAGTTTGCCATGAGATCACAGTTCAAAACCGCGTAAGTCATCGGCATTGACCTCAGCATCAATTTGGCCCACCAAATAAGAACTCACCTCAACTTCTTGTGGTGCCACCTGTACATTGTCAGAAGAGAGCCAAGGCTTGATCCACGGGAGCGGATCGTTGCGGTTTGAAAAGGGAGCCTCTAACCCTACAGCCTTCATACGAATATTGGTGATATATTCGATATACTGGCAGAGAATATCTTTATTGAGGCCAATCATGGAGCCATCGCGGAAGAGGTATTCCGCCCATTCTTTCTCTTGTTCAGCTGCCTTAACAAATAATTTATAGCAATCGTCTTTGCATTCTTTGGCAATTTCTGCCATTTCGGGGTCATCTTTACCCCCTTGCATTAAATGAAGGATGTGTTGTGTCCCAGTCAGATGGAGTGCTTCATCACGAGCAATCAACTTAATAATTTTGGCATTGCCTTCCATTAATTTTCGTTCTGCAAAGGCGAAAGAGCAGGCAAAACTGACATAAAAACGGATACCTTCCAATGCATTGACGCTCATCAGACACAAATAAAGCTTCTTTTTCAACGCACGCCGATCCACCTTTATAGTGACACCGTTAACCTGATGGGTTCCTTCACCCAGCAAATGGTAATAACTGGTCATCTCTATCAAATCATCGTAATAAGCAGAGATATCTTTTGCGCGTTTCAGAATCTCTTTATTAGTGACAATATCATCGAATATGGATGAAGGCTCGTTAACAATATTACGGATGATATGGGTATAGGATCTGGAATGAATTGTTTCTGAAAATGACCAGGTTTCTACCCAAGTTTCTAATTCAGGAATCGAAATCAGCGGTAATAACGCGATATTGGGGCTACGGCCCTGAATGGAATCAAGCAAGGTTTGATACTTTAAATTGCTAATAAAAAGGTGTTTTTCGTGTTCTGGCAAACCTTGGTAATCGATATTATCACGAGTAACATCAATTTCTTCTGGGCGCCAAAAAAAAGAAAGTTGTTTTTCAATAAGTTGTTCAAAAATGGCATATTTTTGTTGATCAAAGCGTGCCACGTTAACTGACTGACCCAAAAACATCGGCTCTTTTAATTGATCATTTTTCTTTTGCGAAAATGTGGTATAGGCCATAACTTCCTCTGACAATTAAATCTTACAGGCACCGCTTTCGCAGTCGTTATCAACAACTTGATTGCTTGCCATATCTCCTTGAGCATCATCCGCCCCATCACGTGTATTGTGATAATAGAGCGTTTTAATGCCCAATTTATAAGCAGTAAGCAAATCTTTCAGCAATTGCTTCATGGGTACTTTATTGTTGGGGAAACGAGTGGGATCGTAGTTGGTATTTGCCGAAATAGACTGATCAACGAATTTCTGCATCAAACCAACCAGTTGCAGATAACCTTCATTATTCGGTATATCCCATAACAACTGATAATTGTCTTTTAGTCGCTCATATTCCGGTACCACCTGACGCAAAATACCGTCTTTCGACGCTTTTATACTGACGTAACCACGTGGTGGTTCAATGCCGTTAGTCGCATTAGAAATCTGTGATGATGTTTCTGAAGGCATAAGTGCGGAAAGGGTTGAATTACGTAGCCCAAACTGTTTAATACTCTGGCGTAAGCTCTCCCAATCAAGATGCAGTGGTTCATTACAGATTTTGTCTAATTCTTTTTTATAGGTATCGATCGGTAACAGACCTTGCGCATAAGTGGTTTGCGCAAACCATTGGCAAGCACCCTTTTCCTTCGCTAACTCATTCGACGCTTGCAACAGATAGTATTGAATAGCCTCGAAAGTACGATGCGTCAGGTTGTTAGCACTGTGATCGGGATCAGTACTGGAATAGCCCAGACCGTTTTTCGCCAAATAATAAGCGAAATTGATCACGCCAACACCCAAAGTACGACGCCCCATCGAGCCATTACGCGCTGCTGCAATCGGGTAATCCTGATAATCGAGTAGGGCATCGAGCGCACGTACTGTTAATGTCGCCAAATCTTTCAATTCATCGAGATGATCAATCGCACCCAAATTAAAAGCAGACAGTGTACAGAGGGCAATTTCACCTTTTTCGTCACTGATATCATTTAGCGGTTTAGTGGGCAATGCGATTTCCAAACACAAGTTAGATTGGCGTATTGGTGCTACTTTGGGATCAAATGGGCTGTGTGTATTACAGTGATCAACATTCTGAATATAAATACGGCCGGTAGAAGCACGTTCTTGCATCATCGAAGAGAATAAGTCAACGGCTCTTATTCGTTGCTGACGAAGGTTTTTATCTTGCTCGTAGTATAAATACAACCGTTCGAACTCATATTGATCCGCAAAGAAAGCATCGTATAACCCTGGCACATCGGAGGGACTAAACAGGGTGATATCTCTATCTTCTAACAGGCGTTGATACAGTAATTTGTTGATCTGTACCGCGTAATCCATATGGCGCACCCGATTGCCTTCAACACCACGATTATTTTTTAGCACCAGCAGGCTTTCTACTTCCCAATGCCATAATGGATAAAACAGTGTGGCAGCCCCCCCGCGTACCCCACCTTGCGAGCAGGATTTAACGGCGGTCTGAAAATATTTATAGAATGGAATACAACCGGTATGGAAAGCTTCACCTCCGCGAATAGGGCTTCCCAGTGCGCGGATACGACCCGCGTTGATACCAATGCCGGCACGCTGCGAAACATATTTTACAATGGCGCTGGCCGAGGCATTAATTGAATCCAAACTATCACCACATTCGATCAATACGCATGAACTGAATTGACGCGTGGGAGTGCGTACACCGGACATAATGGGTGTCGGCAACGAGATCTTAAAAGTGGATATCGCATCGTAAAAACGTCTAACATAATCGAGGCGGGTTCCTCGTGGATAGCGGGAGAATAGGCAAGCAGCAACAAGAAGATATAAAAATTGGGCGCTTTCGTAGATTTCACCACTGACTCGATTTTGTACCAAGTATTTGCCTTCTAGCTGTTTTACCGCAGCATAGGAGAAATTGAGATCACGCCAATGATCAAGAAAGGTATCCATCTGGGCGAATTCTTCTGGGGTGTAATCTATCAATAGATGTTGATCATATTTATTCATTTGAACCATTTTTGACACATGGTCAAAAAGCGACGGTGGTTCAAATTGACCATAGGCTTTTTTGCGCAGATGAAAAATCGCCAGGCGAGCGGCTAAATATTGGTAATCCGGTGCGTCACTGGAGATCAGATCAGCAGCAGCTTTAATAATAGTTTCGTGGATATCGGCGGTTTTTATGCCATCATAAAATTGAATGTGGGAACGTAATGCTACTTGAGAGACAGAGACATTACGTAAGCCTTCTGCAGCCCACTCGATCACTCGATGGATTTTATCGAGATCAATGCGTTCTTTACGGCCATCGCGTTTTGTAACAAGTAAGCCTTGGTTCATGTGCTGTTGTACCCTTAAAATACTGACACCTCGCCGCCCTCCACGGGTGAAGGGGGGGGTAAAGCTGAGTTGGAAGGACTGCTTAGTCTATAAACACAATATATGGTGGTTATGGATTGATGTGATAACAAGATAGTGTGTTCTTGCCGTTTTGGCAAGTGAACAAAATGAGGGGATTATGTGGATAAACTTGGGGGTAATTTTTAGCAAATGACTACAAATAATGTGATTACAAATGGTTAGCGTCTTTACATTTAAGCCTTCTGTGCTAGTGATCTTTTCGCTGATTTTTTGATATCACCGATTTGGATAACAAAATAGTCGGGTTATAATCATAGAGCTCTTGCTATTTTCCAAGGCATAGTTAATAATGCGCGCCCGCGCTGAAGTCGATAAGCGCTCAGATCAATGGTAGCTCTGTTGGTTCTCCCGCAATGCTAGCTCGTGAATTCGGTCAGGTCTGGAAGGAAGCAGCCGTAGCGAGTGATGTGTGTGCCGGGATGTAGCTGGCGGAGTTACCGCCCTCTGTCTTCCTCCTTATAAGTGGGATCAGGCTTTATTTGTTATTCTTAGGGTTGCGATTTTTGTCAGCTCCGTCTTTGTTTTTTTGGTCTTCTATTTTGTCACTGTCATCCTCTTTGCATTGATATTCTCCGTCAAAAATATTGCCGCTACCCGATGTATTCGCCGTGCCAGAGCGGGAAAGGTTAAAATAAGGCATTAATTTCAGTGTTAGTAATTTTTGCACCCGTGGTAACAACAGCAACAACCCAAGAAAATCGGTAAAAAATCCCGGGATCAGCAGTAAAAATCCGGTTAATACCAACGAAACACTTTTTACCATTTCCTGAGCAGGACTTTCACCTTTTGCCAATTTTTGCTGCATCTGTATCAACGTTTTTACCCCCTGATTCCATACCAACGAAATACCCACGCAAGAGGTAAAAATCACCAGCAGCAGAGTGATGGCCACACCCAAAGCTGCCGCGACTTTGATAAACAAAGAAATCTCTATATAAGCTAATGAAAATATTAACATGAACGGTAACCAACGCACCGTACTCTCCTTATGAAACTGCAATCGACTCAGCACTCACCAGCAAGCTAAATGCTAATGCAAACAGCTAAATACTCTAAACACTGGAGGCTTGCTTCAGGTTAATTTCTGTAACGTGGAGGCGTCTTTAATATTTTTCAAGATAAGGTCGTTCTTTTTATGTCAATGGTTGAGTTAACTGTGAAGAAAATCACAAATATTAGATCATCCTAATTAATTACCGCGATAATAGTGATCTAAGTTCAACGTATTTATTACTAGGCAGCATATGATCATGCCAACAATAAATTAAGCAATTCATCTCTGCGCATTTATTGTGCATGACGGCTAAAATTAACTGATACACAGAAAATTAGACAGCACACAAGAGAAGGTTCTCATGTCAAATCACACTTGTCCCGTAGAAGAGTTTCGTTTCGAAGAAGATCTATTAGGTAAAAGAAAAGTTCCCATAGAGGCGTACTACGGTATTCATACTCTACGTGCGATTGAAAATTTTAAGATAAGCAACAGTACAATCAATGATGTGCCTGAGTTTATTCGTGGCATGGTGATGGTAAAAAAAGCGGCGGCAATGGCTAATAAGGAGTTACATACCCTCCCGTCCAACATTGCATCGATCATTATTAACGCTTGTGACGAGGTATTGGACGAGAACAAATGTATGGATCAGTTCCAGGTTGATGTCTTTCAGGGGGGAGCGGGTACTTCGTTAAACATGAATACTAATGAAGTTTTGGCAAATATTGGACTGGAATTGATGGGGAAGAAAAAAGGCGAATATGAACATCTTAGCCCTAACGATCATGTAAACATGTCTCAGTCAACTAATGATGCTTATCCAACAGGGTTTCGTATTGCAGTTTATAACTCTATTATGAAGTTGATCGATGCTATCGACCTGTTAAGTAAAGGCTTTGGTATGAAGTCGCAAGAATTCACGCCTATTCTGAAAATGGGGCGTACACAATTGCAAGACGCTGTACCCATGACATTGGGTCAAGAATTTGGTGCTTTTCAGGTATTACTAAAAGAAGAAAGCAAAAACTTGCATCGTACCGCTGAATTTTTGTTAGAAGTGAACCTGGGTGCGACCGCTATCGGTACGGGTTTGAATACACCTGAAGGGTATCAACAACTAGTGGTAAAAAAGCTTTGTGAAGTGAGTAAGTTGCCTTGTATCACGGCGGAAAACTTGATTGAAGCCACCTCCGATTGTGGCGCCTATGTCATGGTGCATAGTGCGCTGAAACGTTTAGCTGTTAAGTTGTCAAAAATCTGCAATGATTTACGTCTGCTGTCATCAGGTCCTCGCACTGGCCTGAACGAAATTAATTTGCCAGAACTACAGGCCGGTTCTTCGATTATGCCTGCTAAAGTGAATCCGGTGATACCTGAAGTGGTTAATCAGGTTTGCTTTAAAGTGATTGGTAATGATATGTGTGTGACCATGGCGGCTGAAGCGGGTCAGCTGCAATTAAATGTCATGGAACCGGTCATTGGTCAAGCCATGTTTGAATCGATCCATATTCTTACTAATGCGTGCTACAACCTGTTGAGTAAATGCGTTAACGGTATCACCGCCAATAAAAAAATCTGCGAACACTACGTATTTAATTCAATCGGTATTGTTACTTATCTCAACCCATTCATTGGTCATCATAATGGTGACAAGGTGGGTAAGATGTGTGCTGAAACGGGTAAGAGTGTACGGGAGGTGGTGTTGGATCTGGCATTACTGACTGAGGAACAACTTGATGATATTTTCTCTATCAAGAACCTGATGAACCCAGTCTATAAAGCAAAACGTTATAACGATGAAAATAAGCAGTAAAATGACTGCTTATTAATGCTTAAAGGCACGTTAGATCGGCTTTCTAAAAATCTGGACATTTTGAGCCGATTTTTCACGAAATGTCAGTGAACGTAATAGATTTAGAACAGGTTCTAGGCTACGTGCCTTTTTATGAAGATTAAAGATGATTTGTTATGACACAACCTTACCTTAAATGGATTTTGCTACTGTATAGCCTGTTACTACTGGCACCACATGCCAAGGCTTCGCCTTTCAAACCGCTGATCAATGAACAGAGTCAGTTTATGACTGTCGATCAGGCCTTCACCTTTGATTTCAGGCAGAAAAATGACCAGTTAGACCTAAGTTGGCATATTCGTCCCGGCTATTATCTGTACCGTCAGCAGCTAAAAATTGTGCCGCAACAGGTTAAACTGGGGGCATTCGTCATACCTGAAGGTCTCGCTCATCAGGATGAATTTTATGGTGTAACAACAATTTTTAAACAACAACTGATATTGAAAATTCCGTTAACACAGGCGACGGATGTATCCAGTATCAGTGTGACTTATCAGGGCTGTGCCGACGCTGGGTTTTGTTATCCACCAGAAACTCGCATTATTCCACTCAATGCCATCCACAAACTAAAACCATCGACTGACACCCCATCGGCTAACAGAATTGAAGATATGCCGGCGATTGCCGCAATAACATCACCTACTGCCCTTCCCTTTTCTCCGTTTTGGGCGTTACTGATCGGGATCGGCATTGCCTTTACCCCTTGTGTATTGCCGATGTATCCCTTAATTTCAGCGATTATTCTCGGAGGCGAAAAACAGCAGAGTCAGCGACAAATTTTATTATTGGCGGCACTCTACGTGCAGGGTATGGCGCTGACCTACACGCTATTAGGACTCATAGTCGCTGCTGCAGGGCTGCAATTTCAGGCAGCCCTACAGCATCCTTATGTGCTTTTTAGCTTGTCGGTGCTGTTTATTTTACTCTCATTATCAATGTTCGGGTGCTACTCACTTCATCTTCCCTCTGCTCTGCAAACTCGCTTGGTGACATGGAGTAACCATCAAAAAGGCGGTTCGCTGGCGGGTGTTTTTATCATGGGTATGTTGGCCGGATTGATCTGTTCCCCCTGTACCACCGCTCCTCTCAGTGCCATGTTGTTGTATATCGCGCAAAGTGGCAATGTACTTGCGGGGGGAGGGATCCTATACCTGTATGCAATAGGAATGGGGATCCCTTTGATTATAGTGACATTGTTTGGCAACCGGCTATTGCCACGCAATGGACGTTGGATGCAGTACGTTAAAGAGGCCTGCGGCTTTGTCATTTTAGCGCTCCCTGTGCTGCTACTTGAGCGGGTATTGGACGCCCACTGGGGAATACGTCTGTGGAGCTTACTCGCCATCGCTTTCTTTGGCTGGGCGTTCACGTTGAGTCTAACAATCGCTCGCGGTTGGGGTCGTGTATTACAATTGTTGCTATTGACCGTGCTGTTAATTGTCGCTCGCCCGTTACAGGATTGGGTATTTACTACAGATCCACAGCAACAAGCGACGGGTAATCATCTAAATTTTCAAAAGGTTGAAAATCTGTCACAGTTGTATAATGCACTCGAGCAGGCAAAAGGGCGGAGAGTGATGTTAGATTTATATGCCGATTGGTGTATCACTTGTAAACAGTTTGAAAAATATACTTTTAGCGATCCTGATGTGCACCAACGACTGGCGAACACTGTGCTATTACAGGCAGATATTACCAGTAACAGTCACGAACAGGCCGCAATGCTAAAAAAACTGCACGTGCTAGGACTGCCCACTATCCTTTTTTTTGATAAACAAGGGCGTGAAATAGTGGGTTCACGGATCAACGGGTTTATGAATGCCAATGATTTTATAATTCATATACAGAATAATTTACTTTGATATTTTTGCCAGCATATCGATAATTGTTTCGGGCGGCGTTCATCAAGTCTTTTGATTACGATAATAGACTTCTTGCAAAACCTGATGCATGCTGCAAATTCTGCGTTACATGGTGCTCGCAATCCTCATATACTCGTGTGTACACTGCGACCAAGCATGTTATCTTTAATTAACCATTGACAGGAAACACTGTGATCCTGAACGATATTGTTACTTACATTACAGATTTTGCCCGCGCGCACGAAGTTTGGGCAATTCCTCTGGTCTTTTTCCTTGCATTCGGTGAATCCTTGGCTTTTCTCTCTTTACTTCTGCCTGCAACGATTATTTTACTGGGATTCGGTGCTTTAATTGGCGAAAGTGGTATTTCTTTCTGGCCAATATGGGCTGCCGCTGCCACTGGCGCATTTTTTGGTGACTGGCTTTCCTATTGGATTGGCTTTCACTATAAAGATCGTGTCAATACTCTATGGCCATTGTCACGTAATCCACACTTGTTAGAACGTGGACATGCATTTTTTGAACGCTGGGGCATTTTTGGTGCATTTATAGGACGTTTTTTTGGTCCTTTACGTGCTGTTGTTCCATTGGTTTCTGGTGTTTGTGCCATGCCACAGGGTCATTTTCAGTTTGCTAATGTTACCTCTGCCCTTATTTGGGCTTTCGGTATATTAGCCCCGGGAGCATTCGGCATTCAATGGCTTGCTCATTGGATGGGTTGATTAATCGGCACGCTCTATGCGTTGCTGGAGAAAGATAATGAACAAAAAGCACCGTAGCAGATTGGCACAACAGGATAAGCCGCGCCACCCGACATCTCCAAAAGAGCTTAGCCCTGCCCCTTCACCATGGAAAAGGGTATCTCGGGCGCGGTTAGCAGAGTCAGAAGTGGATCACCTAGGTATCAGTGGTCACAGTCAAATTGATCCCGAGCAGTTACGCCGCCAACGAACTGAAGAAACACGTGTCTATGGTGAAAACGCGTGCCAGGCATTGTTTCACCATCGTAAAGATGCCATCGTACGTGCCTGGCTGCTGCAATCAGTAACACCACGTTTCCGGAAAACGCTGAAATGGATGGCCGCCAATCACAAAGCCTATCGTGTTGTTGATGCAGAAGAATTGAGCAACGTTTCGGGTACCGAGCATCATGGTGGTATCTGTTTTTTAATTAAAAAACGTCAGGGACTGAGTGTAGAAGCGTATTTGCAGCAAGCAGCTGAAAAAAATTGCGTATTGGCATTAGAAAATGTAAGCAATCCTCATAATCTTGGCGGAATTATGCGTAGCTGCGCGCATTTTGGTGTTAATGCACTGTTGTTACCGAATTCAGCACTGCTAGAATCTGGAGCAGCAGTACGTACTGCTGAAGGGGGAGCGGAACACATTAAGGCCATCGAAACGGATGATTTTCTACTGGCGTTGGAGGCTTTTCGCAAAGCGGGTTACAGCATAGTGACTACCTCCAGTCATAAAGGGGAAAGCCTGGCAAAAACCATATTACCTGACAAAATGCTACTGCTACTCGGGCAGGAAAGTCATGGTTTGACAGAAAATATCTGGCAACAAGGTAATATTAACGTCACTATCGCTGGTACCGGTTCAGTCGATAGTCTCAATGTTTCGGTTGCAACCGCTATTATATTAGCGGAGTGGTGGCGTCAAAGGCAGTAAATAGGGATTTTGAGCACATTCTCGACGAAGTATCAGCGAGCACAAGAGATTTCGAATAGGCTCTTAAAGGTGTGGTCTTATTTACCAAGAATGTCTTTTAGATTTTGCTTGAGAGATAACATATTGGCCGCATATTTTTCTTTCAGTTCGGCATCTTCAATCAACTGAGCCAGTGTTTCTGAGAGTGTCATCTGACGGTTTCGGGCCAATGCCGACAATCGCTGCCATGCCAAAAACTCTAAATCGACAGATTTTTTACGAGTGTGCTGCTGTTCAGCGTTGAAGTGGCGTTTGCGCCTGGCTCGGATAGTCTGCTTCAGACGGTCACACAGGGCTGCGTTGATATGCTGGTCAATCCATGCCCGCACTTTCACGGGTTGATTTTCCAGCTTTAGTAATTGCGCTACGGCTTCATCGGCAGCACTTTGCTCGATATAGCAGGTAATTTTTTCACCTTCACGGTGTTTTTTTACCAGATACGCCCATTTCCAACCACTTTCAATGTTATCTAATTGTTGATATTTCATGGAGAGCTCTTCAGTGACCGCGTAACTTTAAAAGCATAACAGCTTTATAAAAAATTTCACCGTATAAAAAACGTCTTATTCGGCGATTCTTCGTACGAATATCATCGGATATCATCGGATATTCGTTTAGTCTCCGATTACAGCCACCTACTTTACTATGCAGTTTACTTTATTCTTGTATAATCGCCCTTTCCTTTTTAACAATTGCATCTAACATTTTGACTAATAAACGACTTGAATGGCAGTCTCTACTGCCCGATACCGCACCCTATGAAGCATTATTTTCTAGTGCCGACCAATTGGCTGCGGTGCCTTTTTCCGAGGTACAGCTGCGGTTAAAAAGCAGCATAAAGCTATTTTGCCATCCACAGTCAAAATCACGTTTTATGCAGATTAAAGCGCCGGAGAATAGTCACTATCTTGCCCTAATCACTCAGACGATAAAAAAATTTCGGCCACAGGATCTTATCCTTTGTGGTGGTGACTATCGGATGCAAGACAACAAAATGATTTGGCAACCGGCTCAGAAAGGTGATGAAGCCTTCGTAGCGAAAGCAAGTTGTCTCTATCAAGAATGGATCGAGCCAGAGCAATTATTTGGCTGCGTTAGATGTCATAAAGATCAAATCAGCCTACAGCCTGGCTTGATACATCAAGTGAATGGCGGTGTATTAGTCCTTTCAGTGCGCCCATTGCTTGCGCAACCTTTGATGTGGCTACGTCTTAAGCAAATGGTCATACAACAGCGTTTCGAATGGCTATCCTCTGATGAAACACGTCCTTTGCCACTCCAGATCCCCACAATACCGCTCGATCTGCGTTTGGTTATCGTTGGAGATCGGCTGGGTTTGGGAGATTTCCATGATATAGAGCCAGAATTGGGTGAGTTATCTGTCTATGGTGAATGTGAGGCTGAGTTACCACTGAACAATGTTAATGATATGTCATTATGGTGTGGTTACATTAACGCCTTACGGGAAGAAGATCACTTGCCTCCGTTGGCCTCTGACGCGTGGGCAGTCTTATTTCAACAAGCAATTCGTTACAGCGGTGATCAAGATTACTTGCCACTCTGTCCGAGCTGGCTCAGTCATCAATTAGCCGAAGCTTTACTACATGAAGAAAAACAAGAAACTATTACCGCCAACGCGTTGAACATCTCTTTGAATATGCGGGATTGGCGGCAAAATTATCTTGCCAGACGGTTACAGGATGAAATTGAATTGGGGCAAATCTTGATCCAGACTGAAGGATCGGTCGTTGGTCAAATCAACGGGTTGTCTGTGCTGGAATACCCAGGTCATCCGCGCATGATTGGGGAGCCAACACGTATAAGTTGTGTTGTACACCTTGGTGATGGCGAATTTGTGGATGTGGAACGTAAAGTAGAGCTAGGAGGCAATATTCATGCCAAAGGAATGATGATTATGCAGGCCTTTTTAATTTCTGAGCTTGCGTTAGAACAGCAGCAGCCTTTCTCTGCATCGATAGTTTTTGAGCAATCTTATGGTGATATTGATGGTGACAGTGCTTCATTGGCTGAATTATGTGCCTTGATCAGTGCGCTCTCTCAACAACCCATTAATCAACAGATTGCGGTAACGGGTTCTGTCGATCAGTTTGGGAATATTCTGCCTATTGGTGGTGTCAACGAAAAAATCGAGGGTTTTTTCGAAATCTGTCAACGACGTGGCTTAAGTGGGACGCAAGGAGTGATACTTCCTTGTAACAACGTGCGCCATCTTTGTTTACATCAACCGATTGTTGAAGCGGTTAAAAATGGTCAATTCCATCTATGGGCTGTGTCTACGGTAGCTGAAACGCTGCCATTACTGACAGGTCTGTCCTATTCAGATGAACAACAAACGAACCTATTAGGTATAATCCAGGAACGAATCGCACAAGTGAATATGCATGAACGGCGGAGACATTGGCTATTCCGCTGGTTAAACTGGCTACGCTGATTAGATTGGCTCAGCTTACATGGACTGATATATGCTGTCATCGGGGGAGTTATACAGCTGCATTGTACCCGATACTACTGTTAACAGTTTTAATACTCGCTAATAAAAATAAGGTTTACTGAGAATATGGTAGATGAAAGCGAATCAGCTAAAGGAATTCGTTCTTATACAAAAGAAGATCTTCAAGCATCAAGCCGTCGTGAACTCTTTGGGATACATGGGCCAGCATTGCCAGCCGGTGATATGTTAATGATAGATCGTATTGTTAACATTACAGGTGACGGTGGTAGCCATAAAAAAGGTTACGTTGAAGCCGAGCTGGATATCAACCCAGACTTGTGGTTCTTCGGTTGTCATTTTATCAATGATCCCGTGATGCCTGGCTGCCTGGGTCTCGATGCCATGTGGCAATTGGTGGGTTTTTATCTTGGCTGGCTAGGTGGTGAAGGTAAAGGCCGAGCACTCGGTGTTGGCGAGGTAAAATTTAGTGGTCAAATATTGCCTACAGCCGAAAAAGTCACTTATCAAATTAATTTCAAACGTATTTGCAAGTCTAAATTGTTCTTGGGCATTGCCGACGGAAAAGTATTGGTTGATGATAAGCAAATCTACACTGCTACCGATTTGAAAGTGGGGTTGTTTAAAGATGACTCCATGTTTTGACGCAGTTACGTCAAACGCATAAAAACCTCCGCTTTGCGGAGGTTTTTTCATCTTTCTACAGCGCATCAGAGCCTTTACCTAAGTAACGACCACCGTTCTGTCTTCCATGGCTTGTCGCCAGCCTCCTAACCAATAACCGCGCGCTTTCAATGATTGATAGGGGCATTTCTCCTTTGAACGCCCGGTAATACCCGCCTGATAACCCCGTGATAATGCCCTTTGCAGACGATCTCGTTTCAGTCTCTTCATGCCTTGTTTCCCTCACTTGATAACTTTGCTGGAAAAAAAACAATGGTCGCTTTGTACACGACCACATACCAGAGATAACCGTTTTAATAACAAAAAGCAATATGCAATATTCACGCCAATATTTTTTAAGTGACGCCAATACGTTAGTTTTAATTTTATTTCCTTATATAATTATTGACTAAATATAAATAATATGATTTTAAAAGTATGCGTTACTCTCCATTATTAATTATTTTACATATATAACATTTTAGAAACATAAAAAATACAAATCATAATGCAAATGATAAGGAGTCTATGATGCCAACTTCACCAGGGGTTTCATTTTCAGGACGCCTATTGCCAGTAGTGAGTTACGGACACAGAGCATTGGCAGATCAAAGTAGTAGAATTAGAAATAGCATTATTTCAACAGGTAATACTTTTCAGATGATGTGTAATCCTATAACTTGCTCTAATAACGCGTATCAATCAGATACCCATGCTATTGGCTTACCTGTAGCTTCTCACGAGGTAGAGCCTTCATATCTCGTTAACCCCTTAGTTTCCAGAGAACTAAGCTCGATGCCACAAGTAGCAGACAACCGATGGTTCAAGCTAAATCGGTTACAACTCGATCCAACAAAAATATTCAACGCCTGTAAATTTGGTTTAGCTGGTGCAATAGCTGTTTATGCTCTTGTTGGAGTGCTAGCACCGGTAGTCTCTATACCTTTTATGGCTGCTGTGGGATTAGTTGGCGCTACTTTTATTTGCTGCGTGGTAATAAAATTTCATTCTGAAAAAATATCTGAGGGTATCACGTTGGGTGTCATTGCTTATATGCAGGGCGGGTCAGTATTGACACATATTGTAGGCTGTACGTTGATAGCCGGATCTGTTGCTGCCTGCAATGATGCAAATATGAGCGATGCTACCACGGCAGCATGTATTGGAAGCGTAGCCGGTCTGCTAGGCTGGGCATCGGGTAATACCTCGGCGGCAGGGGCTTCATCCAGTACCGTTGGGTTTGCATTCGCTCGGCTTTCGGATCCTCTACAGCCACAACTTGAGCCGGTAAAATGGGCCACTGGCATTGGTGCTATGATTGGTGGATGGTTACTGAGAACACCTGCTGGTAGTGATGAGGTGGGGTCGAATGCCGTACTGGCTGCTCGTGTCGGAAACCAAATGGGTATAGTCTATTCTTGTCTTGCTAACCCTACTTTTCCTAATTTAGCCACAGCTACGACAGTGACATTTGCTCCATTGATAACAGATATGCTTTTAGAATATACCCCCTGGTTAAATAGGATACCAATACATGAAAACATGCAGCTAACATTGATTAGCTTAGGTTTATATTATTGTGGCTTAGGTAGCCCGTATAGTGCTTTCATATGCAGTGGCGCTACAGCACTATATACCGCTGCAGATAAAAAAACAGGAGGAATGTTAACAACTAAAGTACGTTATCTAGCGCATGATGGATTAAACGATATATCCTTTTCCGTGGTGAACGGATTAAAGAATACATCTCATTTTGTGGGAAATAGATTAAAAGGTGTATCCAATTTAGTAGTGAACAGCATCAACTCAGCAAATTTTTCTAGCCTGCTCACTGGATGCGCCAATAGCACCACGCATGCTTTTCTCTCACTTAGTAGAGTTGCTGCAGGTCGTGTAAGCTGTAGTCGATAACCCACCATCGATCTGTATCCTTTGTTGTGAACAGCACAGAAAAATTTCTAGCCATTTTTCTGTGCTTCTAATAGTTCCCAGCGCTCAAAGGCAACCTCTAATGCAGCTTCTGTTTCTTTCAGATCTTTTTTAACCTGTTGAATTTTTGCCTTAGATTTAGAAAAAAAATGGCTATCGTTTAACTGGGTTTGCAGTACGCCAATTTGAGCTTCGAGTTGCTCCAACTTTTCGGGAAGTTGGTCCAATTCTCTCTGTAGCTGGTAGCTGAATTTTTTGGGCTGATGTTTGGCCGTGTGGGTGCTACTTTTTAGCACTGATTTCTTTGCTATTGTATTTTTTTTCGTCACTAAAGCCTCTGGCTCCACCTGACGCATAGGCCTAGCTGCTGCACGCTGCTGATGGGCATCATAATAGCCACCAACAAAGCTGCTGATTTGACCGTTTCCTGAGAAAATCCAACATTCCGTGACTGAGTTATCGACAAACTGGCGATCATGACTGACTAACAGCACTGTGCCCCGATAGCTATTCACCATTTCTTCCAACAATTCTAATGTCTCTACATCTAAATCATTGGTTGGTTCATCTAAAATCAATAGGTTGCTGGGTTTTAAAAATAATTTAGCCAATAATAAACGGTTACGTTCGCCTCCCGACAAGGCTTTAACCGGTGTCATCGCACGTTTAGGCTGGAACAAGAAATCTTGCAGATAACCCAACACATGACGCGGCCGCCCATTGACTATCACGTCTTGTTGCCCTTCAGCTAGGTTGTCCATCACCGTACGTTCTGGATCGAGTTCAGCACGATGCTGATCGAAATAGGCTACTTCCAGTTTGGTGCCACAATGTATTTTACCATGATCCGCTTTAAGCTGCCCCAGCATGAGTTTCAATAAGGTCGTTTTACCACAACCATTGGATCCAACTAAGGCAATTTTATCGCCACGTTGTACTTGTGCGCTAAAATCCTGTACAAGAATTTTACTGTCAATTTGATAATGCACTTTTTCTAAATCAAAAACAATTTTGCCGGAACGCACCGTTTCTTCTACCTGTACCCTGGCGGTTCCCATCACTTCACGACGTTGTGACCGCTCAGCCCTTAAAGCTTTTAACGCGCGCACTCGACCTTCATTACGAGTACGGCGTGCTTTAATACCTTGACGGATCCAAACTTCTTCTTGCGCTAATTTGCGATCAAATTCTGCATTTTGAAATTCTTCAACCCGTAACGCTTCTTCTTTACTGGCAAGATAACATTGATAATCACCTGGCCACGAGACTAACTTACCCCGATCAAGATCGACGATACGCGTCGCCATAGTGCGGATAAAAGAGCGATCATGGGAAATAAACACCATACTACCTTGAAATTCCTTTAGGAAGTTCTCTAACCAGTTGATGGTTTCAATATCAAGATGATTAGTTGGTTCATCAAGTAATAATACCTGTGGTGAGCTAACTAATGCACGACCCAGTGCCGCTTTACGTAACCAGCCGCCGGATAATGACGACAGAGGTACATCGGCTGATAAACCAAGTTGTTCCAATACGTCATGAATACGGCTATCCAATTGCCACAGATCTTGATGATCAATAATTGCCTGAAATGCAGCCAGGCAATTAAGATTTTTCTCGCTGGGATCCTGCTCTACCTGCTGTAGAGCCACGTGATAAGCACGCAAATGTTCAGATTGCTCCTGCACGCCTTCAGCGACGAAATCAAATACTGTGCCATCCACATTACGCGGTGGATCTTGTTGCAAACGTGCTACTCGCAAATCCTGTTCATAAATGATACGCCCGTCATCCAACGTCACTTCTTTACTCAAAATTTTGAGTAAAGTGGATTTCCCTGCACCATTACGCCCTACCAAACAGACGCGCTCATTCGGTTCAATATGCAATTCAGTATGATCTAATAGCGGAGCGTCGCTGAACGACAACCAGGCATTAGAGACGCTAATTAATGACATAGTTTCTATTCTTCCTTACTGGTGTGCGTTAGCAACCAACAGTGATGTATCTGGCGATGACGCTCAAAATCGGTCGATTGTGTCTGTACACTAATGTCTTTCGCTACCAGCCCAAGTGCTTCTATTCCCATCAAGTCCATTTGAAAGCCACGTTTATTATTAGAAAACATAATGGTTCCATTAGTACGCAATAATCGCTTAAGCGAGTTTATCAAGCACAAATGATCACGCTGTACATCAAAAGTGGTTTCCATACGTTTGGAATTGGAAAAAGTTGGCGGATCGACAAAGATAATATCAAACTGCCCACGACTACTATTTAGCCAAGACAAACAATCTGCTTGAATCAAACGATGCTGTTGACCGTTTAATCTGTTGGCTTGCAAATTTTTCTCCGCCCATTGTAAATAGGTACGTGACATATCTAGCGTCGTAGTGCTCCGTGCGCCGCCCAAACCTGCATGAACCGTTGCCGTGCCCGTATAAGCGAATAGGTTGAGAAAATCTTTTCCTTGACTCATTTTGCCAAGCATTTGGCGGGCAATGCGGTGATCAAGAAACAATCCAGTATCGAGATAATCGGTCAAATTAACCCATAATTTAGCGTTATATTCATTGACTAAAAAAAACTCGCCTTGCTGTGCCAACTTTTCGTATTGCTTCTTCCCTTTCTGCCGTTCACGGGTTTTCAGTATTAGTTGATTGGATGGTAACTCCAACACCGCTAGAGTTGCATTTATCACATCAAATAACCGTTTCCGTGCTTTTTTTTCATCAATTGTTTTTGGGGCGGCGTACTCTTGTACAACAATTTTACTGCCATAACGATCTACTGCCACATTGTATTCTGGCAAATCAGCATCATACAGGCGATAACATTCGATCCCCTGTTGTTGCGCCCACTTTTCCAATTTACGCTTATTTTTACGCAGGCGATTGGCAAAGTCTTCAGCGATATGTATGCCGCGAGTACAATGTCGAGTCGCGGACAACTGATAGTTTTTTTGTATACAATCCAGTGCGCCGTTTTTGGTTTTAAACTCGCGTTCGGCACGCAGTTGTAAACAACTCAGTAAACCAGGTGAAGCACTAAACAGGGATAAACGCCAACCGCCGAAGGCAGTCTTCATTACACGTCCGAGCAAATTATGCAACGCAATCAACGCTGGTTCACTTTCTAGTCGTTCACCATAAGGTGGGTTACTAATAATATTGCCGACAACACCTTGCGGTAAAGGGTTAACCAGCTTGCTGATATCATGAGTATTAAAGGTTATTAACTCAGCAACCCCTGCCCGAACAGCATTAATGCCTGCGATCTCAATCATCCGTGGGTCACTATCAGAGCCAAAGAAACACGAACCTGCCCGCTGTAAACCAGCAGTAAACCGCATTTGCGCTTCTCTGATCAGTTGATGCCATAACTCCTTATTAAAAACCTGCCAAGCGCTAAAACCCCAATGCTGACGATATAGCCCGGGCGCCCGATCTGCAGCCATCATGGCCGCTTCGATCAAAAAAGTACCAGAGCCACATAGGGGATCAACCACGGGTGTACCTGATTGCCAACCAGAACGTAGAATAATCGCGGCTGCCAAATTTTCTTTAAGTGGTGCCTGACCCGCTAGCTCACGATAACCACGTTGGTGTAGCGCATCACCACTAAGATCCAGCGCTATACTGACCGTATTACGCTGTAAAAAAACATGAATACGGATATCTGGCTGTTGTTTAGCCACTGAGGGGCGTTGTTTTGTTTTACTGACAAAACTGTCGACAATGGCATCTTTTACTTTTAACGCACCATATTGGCTATTACGGATTCTGTCATTAACGCCACTAAAATGCACCAAAAATGTCTTATCGACTGAAAAGATAGTCGACCAATCAATAGATTGCACGCCAAGATACAGATCCTGATCATTATTGGCACTAAATTCATTGAGTGGTAACAAAATGCGTGAAGCTAAGCGGCTCCACAGTAGACTTTGGTACAACACCCGATCGTCACCCTGAAAATGCACTCCACACTGTACTAACTTACAGTTGCTAGCGCCCAGCATTTCAAGTTCGTTTTTGAGCAGTTCTTCAAGACCGCGCGCGGTGCTGGCAAACAGTTTATTGAAAAATCGGGGATCCATACCGTACTATCACCTTCGATAAAATAAGTAGCCACAAAATAAAATAACCCATTAAAAACAAATAAATAAAATATTTTCGCCTAAATTACAGGCAACAAAAAAAGATAAAACACAACTTTTCAGTCACTATTTATCAATCAGTTACCTCTTCATTTTGACCTATTATTTACACCATTGTACGTTAATATTACCGTTGTTTGCCTGATAAAAAAGAATTTTATTAGGCAACAGACATAAGGTTAGACGTAACATTCATGTTGTGGAAAAAACAGGAGTAAACGCCTGGCAAGACGCCGCTTGCCCCCCATCTACGGAATAATAGGATGTGCTGTCTGTTACATAGCCTGTGAGCCTTTTGAATGCTTGGGTAAATCGCTAACAGGATGCGCAAGGTTATGTTAGCCAACAAGTTGGGAAAAGAGTGAGGGACTTATTCTGCCCATCAGTGGGCAATGCTAAATCCGTTATATATTTCATACTTATCCTGAAGAGCGATATTTTATATCAGTCCATTCTTATTTCCGTTAATTTATGTGGTTATTTGTCATCTATTTTATATAAAACTTTGGATGACAAAAAACGTCATCCTACATACAGTAAAATTCATAGGAGGGTATTGATCTTAATCAGGCTATTTTTATACTGGCTGCGTTTTTCATAGTCAACGCCATCACAGGTGATATTCATGCAAGAAATCGGATTTGCTGTGACAGAGACTCCCTTCTCTCCCCAGTAGAAGCACTCTTCTAAAGAGCATCGTCACGTAATAGAAAATAGATTATCATGTAACAAATAACGATAATTGCTGAGATGATTTAAAAATGAGTTTAGCCCATCGCCTCCACGATATATCCGATCCTATTTGGAGCCAACTGGAACCTCATCTGCCGGGAAAAAAAGGCACCGGTGTTGGTATAGCTCGAGATAACCGGCAATGTATTAATGCGGTGTTCTGGATAGTGAGAACCGGCGCCCCCTGGCGTGATTTATCGCCTGATTAGGGTGGTTGGAAGAATACGCATCGCCGTTTTTATCGCTGCTGTACAAATACGATGCCTTGCTCTATGGCTCAAAATTTCATGACGACACTATATAATATAAAAAATATTTACCCACAAAATTCAGCATACAATGCAATGCAGAGTTCGTGTCACATAATAGGCTTAGAAAGAAGCCTTGATTAAAAACACCAGATGGTAAACGGGTCCACCTGGTGTCAATAATTAAGTGCTTTTTAAAAAATACCGGTTATTACTGCTTCTCAATTTCTGGTTTCTTAGCCCGATAGCCGATTACCATACTGTAATCACCCCAGGTGGGTATGGGATCGAGTACCTTGAAACCAGTATCTTTAAGTACAGTCGTTATATAACCTATAGAAAGTTGTTGTCCCTCTGTCCAATATTGCAACAACATGTTATATCCAGCTGCAGCAGAGGGTGCTGCTGAAACTTGATTCCAGAACATCTCATGTATAATGATTATGCCATCACCGACTAGGCTTTTATAACTGTGCTGTATAATCTGTTCAATGTCAGTAAATGCCCAATTATGCAACACATTGGAATAAAAATGGATATCAGCCTCTACGCTGTAAAATGGATTTTCCTTCCCTGAGATATTTTTTCCGGCAGAGTCAATCACTGTGATCTTCTTTTCAAGACCATACTCTTTAATCGCATTTTTGCATCCTTCAGCAAAGCCATAAGTACAGGCTTGAAGATGTGGATAACGCTTGACGGCACTGATAGCCCCAGTAGCAGTGTGATTGCAAATATCTAACAGCCTGTGATACGGGGTCAAAATTATTTTCCCTACCCAGCTACTGTCAGCCCCTAAACGTAACGAATGCATGGCTTTTTCCGCTAATTCGGGTATTTGATTTTCTTCATCTTTTATATCTTCTTTTTTTACAAGATCTAATTCGTACGCATTTTTTGCCTGTGGTTTATTTGCCATGATAGCAGCCATCAAACCATCTATAGAGAAACTCTTCCTGGTTCTCCACATGAAATCGAAGGCATGACCAAAATAGTGAGGACTGTTTTCATTAAGATATTCTAGAGCCATATCGGTTAACATGTAGCCATGGCCATCTGATTTAACTAATCCTGCTACTTGTGTAACAGATAAAATAGATTTGAGAGGCCTCGATTCAAATTCCTTATCCATTTTTTTTATGTTTTTTTGAATATTTTCTATAGGTTGAAACTCTCTAGAATATTTAGCAAGATATTTAAAAATACCTAATTCGTGTGCAATAAGCACTGTAGGGCCAATATACAGACCCATGACAATATTTACCATGGGTTGATTATTATACACAGGTGGCACCATCTCTTTTATAGTCATTTTAAAACCTCTAATTAATTATTATTAAATAAGTTAATAGGTGATTTTGTGATCTAATATGGATAATTTTATAGGCTTGATATAATGGGATCGTTCATCAATTTAAATATATCTATTTTATTATTCAGCATTACAAATAAAATTTATTCGTCAATGATAGATAAATATTTTGCCCTGCATAATGTAGCAAAATATGGATAAAATTATTAAACTATTTACTGTTATTCCATTAACGATTTTACTCTGTTTGAAATTTATTATATCTCCCTATATATAACCATCACTGATATTCGGTGTCGCTTTATCTTCCGCCTGTTCACTGACCGATAGCAAGAGCACCCCAGCCATATTCCAGGATCTCCAGCACATTGGTGGTGTTAGTCGTCGCTGAAATTGGATTTTAGCCAGCTTTCTAAATAAAATTCTGAATTTGTATTATTTTTTTTGATGTATAGGGCTTGGCTATGTTGAAGTATGATGCTGTGTTTACCGGTTGAATTCACTCTATAATTTTTTTAGAGAAATATTGTAGTAATAAACAACGGTATATTATTTTTGACAAGTGCTATTTTTATTCATAACAAGGATGATGGAATATGGTTAAGGAACAACTCGTAAAGCATGGGTTTGCTCATTATCACCTGGATATCGATTGTGAAAAAAAAGAAAAAGAAGAAATTTCAGCTGAATTTAATATGTTAGCGTTAGATAACTATGCCCCTGAAAATGTTGCCCGCTTTAGACGATATGGCAGTGCACTACTATTGCCTTGGTTTAATGAGCCAGAAATACTATGGATCCCGACGATACAAGATGAAAACGGAAACCATTTATCAGGCTATGATCAAGGAAATAACAACCCTGAGCATGGTAATATGCGATATTTTCATTCTCTGAGTAAAAACATCAAAAACAATCACTTTTTAAAAAAAATAATTATTAATAATTTTAACGATACATTCAATCTAAAAACACATTATTTACCGATATATATTGGTGTACATTTCATTAAAATAGAATGCAGTGATAACACAAAGCCTGGGATAAGCTCACCAAATTGCTTCCATCAAGATGGCCAAGATGGCCAAGGCTGCCTCCTAAGGTCGGCGACGTGAAGTAGTCTGTTATCTCTTGATTTTTTTGAAGAAACGGTGTTATCTATTAGCCGGTCCCGTTACTCGTTCAGCTAAGGTGTTATGCCTAAAAATATCTGTCACTCACATCAAACAGCGCATACCAAAAT
This sequence comes from Candidatus Fukatsuia endosymbiont of Tuberolachnus salignus, assembly GCF_964030845.1. Taxonomy (NCBI): domain Bacteria; kingdom Pseudomonadati; phylum Pseudomonadota; class Gammaproteobacteria; order Enterobacterales; family Yersiniaceae; genus Candidatus Fukatsuia; species Candidatus Fukatsuia endosymbiont of Tuberolachnus salignus. Next base: position 1,488,859 of record NZ_OZ034983.1, on the reverse strand, counting down.
GGTGAAGCAGACCTTGAAAGAGGTTGCTAAAGCCTTAGCCATGCCTTATCAGAAAACGCATCAGGCCTTTACTGGCGGAGATAATCTTTTCATTACAGAGACGTTTTGGGAAATATTCTGGGCTCGCTTTCCCGCAGAGTCTGCAATGAATGCGGTCTATTTTTGCCCGGAGTGTCGGTCGTTTGATCTAGAACACCCGTGATGCTTGAGCTGAAAGATGAACCGTAAACTGCGTCATCCTTTTCAGGTCGGTCATGCGTGGTGGAATTACTATTGTGCTCATGCGGATAAAATACGGCCGGTGGTGGTCGATAATCTGATTAAACTGTTTTCCTGCGGAACATCGGCGCTGGGGTTTGCCAGCTGGCGCTGTCAAAAGGCAGGCTGTACGCACACCAAACGGATTTGCTTTACCTGCCACAGCCGTTCATGCCCTTCCTGTGGTAAGAAAGCCACAGAGCGGTGGGTGGCCAAACAGCGCACGGTGCTTCCCATCACAAAATGGCAACACATTACGTTCACTTTTCCCCGTGAGTTCTGGCCGTTGTTTGAGCTAAATCGTGCGCTGTTAACGCATCTCAGTCGTCTCGCTGCCAAGGTTATTTTAGATTTTTGCCAGCCAAAAAACCTATTGCCTGGCCTATTCACGGCGTTGCATACGCATGGGCGAGCGCTGAATTGGCATCCTCATGTGCATCTTTCGGTGACCTGTGGCGGACTCGATGACAATGCCGAAAAATGGAAAAAAATCACGTTTAGCGGAAAAACGTTGATGAAACAGTGGCGTTATCAGATTATCACACTACTTCGTCAACAGTGGGATACCTTGCAATTACCACCGGAGTTATCACAAACCCTCACGAGGCTGGGTCAACGGGAGCAGTTTCTGGATTTCCATTACCAACGGCATTGGAATATCGACCTGGCAAAGCCGACAGACAATGCCCAGCAAACGCTCAATTATTTAGGCCGTTATTTAAAAAAGCCTCCGGTGTCGTTATCCCGGCTGGAACATTATAACGGCCAGGAAGTGACCTATCGCTACCTCAGTCATAAAACCCGAGAGCAAGAAAAACTTAACCTCAGTATGGACGAGTTTATTCAGCGTTTTATTAGCCACATTCCGGATAAACATTTTAGGATGGTCCGCTATTATGGTTTTTTAGCGCCCCGCCGTCGGACTACACTGCTGCCGATTATAGATGCTTTGTTGGGGCAGGAAAAAGAAAAAACCGTCAACATCACTTATGCGGCAATGTTAAAACGCCTAAGTCGTATTGACCCTCATGAGTGCATCCTGTGTGGCTCTCGTTTGGTGCTAAGCGGTATCACATCAGGCTTGCCGTGGCATCAGTTAATGCTTCACCATGAATCTCTGGCAAAAATGAAGGGGATTTAGCCTCTGCAGGGAAGGGGCGCCTCGCGTTCGAAAATGCTGGTTTTTTAAACGAAAATGACCCTATTATCACCCGGGACTCTCTACGTTAAGGAGAATAACCCTAAAGTTTGAAAATAATATCGTTTATTTTTTGATCCAATTCTGTTTTTGACAATAAAACCAAATTATTAAAATTCCTATCTATGAACCTTTCACTTTTGCTCATTTAATCTCCAGAAAGGAAAATACAGCGGGAGGAATAAACTTTATCGGTAAAGTTTCAGCTAAAAATAAGCGACTGGAGGAGGTAGACAAGCAAGAAATTTTAAATGAATTCACATTGCATGAGTTTCTTGATAGCTTTGCTGTTTGCGATGAAGCCGTCAGCCACTATGTATCACCAATATATAAAATTAAAGATTCCAATGGGAAAGCAGAACGGTGTATAATTTTGATTGATTACTCAAAAACCAAACAGGACATATAATGTTGGGATCATTATTTTCCATAGTAACAATCGGAGCCTTATTGATGCTGGGCTTTGCCACCGGAAAGCTGCTAAAAGACGCCAGTAAAAAATTTATTACCAGGCAGATGGCTCATTTCGTTATGCTTCTGCTTTTAATGATGGGTATTGAATTTGGTGAAATTTTCACTTCTCCCCGCATCGGGGGGAGTATCGTGTTACACGCTTTACTATTTTCATTCATCATATCCGTCACGACATTTTTTATTTTGTTGAGGAAGCCAAGCAAAGCAATGGGGCTAAAAATAAAAAATACAGGAAAATATTTTATGGATCCTGTTATAAGCTGTGTTAAAGCGATAAGTTTCTTTTTAATCGGTGTCTTTATCTATTATATCAGCAAAATAAAATTAGCCGACTATAACTTATCGAGTGCTTATGTTTTATATTTTGTAATATATCTTGTCGGCATTGATCTTGTAAGCATTAATCTAAAAAAAATAAGTCTACACCACCTCAAGTTGCCATTTTTGACGATAATAGCAACAATCATCAGTGCATTTATATTCTCGCTACTGACAAAACACTTATTTATAGAGTCGCTGGCTTTATCAGCTGGCTATGGGTGGTTTTCTCTTTCAGGTGCAATGGTAGGCAATATCCTTGGAGAAGATCATGGGAGCCTTGCTTTCATGGTTGATTTATTCAGAGAATTTTTCAGCATATTTTTATTATATATCTTTGGCAGCCATTATCCTCATAGTGCTATCGGCGTATCAGGTGCAGCCGCATTAGATTCTGCGCTCCCGTTTGTAAAAGAAAACTGTGACGAAGAAAGTATAAAGTATGCAATTGTCAGCGGTTTAATACTGACAATATTAGCCCCTTTCTTTATTTTTATTTTTAGTTGAGGAGTAGGAATTTAAAAAATTTCCTTCACAGTAAAATGAGCATATATTTATTCTGCTGACCCGGTAGAATACTGTCGTTATTACAGAACAATTTTTGTATAAAAAACACTCATTCCTAAATACAAGGCGCAACTTTCCTGTAGAAGCTAAATCCCTTTCATTTTTCCAGAGATCCATGATGATTTATTAACTGATGTTACACAGCAGCCCCGTAAAATGAGATAATATTCGATATTATATCTCACCTCCCAAGATGAATTTTACGGAATAAAATCTAAAGAACTTGAACTCTATAGGTAATGATTTTTTGATTGCAAACAGTGGTCAGGCAACAAGTCTAATGCACCCAGTGCTGTCTCACCCCGCCCGATCAGTGTTGCAGCAAGTCGAAGTGCCACTGCCTAATCGGCTACAGGAACGTCACGTCTTCGAAGACAAAACTTTACCCCCTGATATTTTATTTCTCGGTGACAGACACAACCATGATGAGAAATGTTTTTCATCAGGCCAGCTATATCACCCCCTTTCAGCCCTGACCCCGCTTTTTTATGATTGACCGTGCAATGCAGGCACTTTATCTGCTGACCATGAAACCTCTCTCGGAAACCAAAGCAGGCCCACATTCTTATGGGTTTCGGGCAGGAAGAGCTACAGCAGACGCTATCGAGCAATGTTTCAATATTTTCTCGAAAGTCAATGCTGCTAGATGGGTATTGGAGGCGATATAGCTGTGCAATTTAATTTTGATTAGCACTCAAATATGAGCCACCCGTAGATTTACTCCTCAATGTACCCGTTAGGCAATCAAAATTAAATTGCACAGCTATATTCGTTAACATACAAGCATATGAAGATTGTAATCGCCACGTAACGCCGAATTCACACCACGCAGCAGGTTATTCAAGAGCTCAAAAACCTGTTAAAAATCTCTTGTGCTCGCTGATACTTCGTCAAAAATGCTCATTTTCTCCCTTTTGTGTATACAAAGAGTAGACGGCGCGTTTTTGCCTATTTTTTCCTCTTCCCAATACAGCGAAAAGATTGGGAACCGGCTCTAATGTAAAATAACCTTTAACAAAGGTCATAATTGCCGGTTAACCTTAATCGCTGTACGAGGTATAATCCACCGATTCCTATTGTTTTGAGCTGGTTATGGAGCTGATTCGCGGTATACACAATGTTCGGGCATGTCACCATGGTTGTGTGCTGACTATTGGTAACTTTGATGGTGTCCATCGTGGGCACAAGGCGTTGTTACAGCAGTTAAAACACGAAGGCCAGCGTCTAGGGTTACCAGTGATGGTAATGATATTTGAACCGCAGCCATTGGAACTTCTCGCCGGAGAAAAAGCTCCCGCTCGTTTAACTCCTTTGCGTGATAAAATCAAGTATTTAGCGCAAACGGGGGTAGATTATTTATTATGTGTCAAATTTGATTCCTTCTTCGCTGCTATCAGTGCACGCATTTTTATTACAGAGTTACTGGTAGAGAAATTGGGCATTAAATTTTTGACTGTTGGCGATGATTTTCGCTTTGGCGCCGATCGTCGAGGGGATGTTAAATTGTTGCAACAAGCAGGGGCAGAATTTGCTTTTGATGTTATCAACACCAGCAGTTTTTGCGATTGTGGTTTACGCATCAGCAGTACTGCTATCCGGCAGGCATTGCAAAATGCTGATCTTGCTTTGGCGACAGCCTTGCTCGGTCGTCCTTACAGTGTTTCTGGACGTGTGGTTCGTGGCGATCAGGTGGGACGAACATTAGGTTTCCCTACGGCAAATGTGCCGTTAAAACGTCTAGCTGCTCCGGTTAAAGGGGTCTACGTGGTTAATGTCCATGGCTTGAGTCACGAACCTTTGCCTGCTGTTGCTAATATTGGTACCCGCCCAACAGTGGCTGGGATCCATCAACAACTTGAAGTTCACCTGTTAACAGATTTTTTGCGCGACCCTAATCTATCATGTGAAGGTAAAATGCTCGGCACACGGCACACGAAAAGAACTCAGGTGCATGAAAATGGTGAGCGTTATACTCCACAGAGTTCACATCACAGAATAGCTTTGGCGAAAGGTTTAACGATGGACTGTTATGGGTGCCGCATTGAGGTGGTGCTACTCACAAAATTACGCGATGAACGTCGTTTTGTTTCACTTAATGCTTTACAACAGCAAATTGCCAATGATGTGCTGGTAGCTCGGAAATTTTTCGAGTTGGAGACACAGATTTAATATTTTTAGCCGAGAACGGAACAAAAAATCTCATGAGTGACGATAAAAATACCCTTAATTTGCCGCAAACAGGCTTCCCGATGCGTGGAGATCTCGCCAAACGTGAACCTGAAATGCTTAAACGTTGGTATCAGCAAGATTTATACGGAATGATCCGTAAAGCTAAAAAAGGCAAAAAAATCTTCATCCTGCACGATGGTCCTCCCTATGCGAACGGTAATATTCATATTGGTCATGCGGTTAATAAAATTCTTAAGGATATTATTATTAAATCTAAGGGTTTGATGGGCTACGATGCACATTATGTCCCGGGTTGGGATTGTCATGGGCTGCCTATCGAACATAAAGTTGAACAGCTTATCGGCAAAGTAGGTGAAAAAGTCAGTGCTGCGCAGTTCCGCAGTGCTTGTCGGGAGTATGCTAGCGAGCAGATTGAGGGGCAGAAAAAAGACTTTATCCGCCTTGGCGTATTAGGTGATTGGGATAACCCTTATTTGACGATGGATTTTAAAACCGAAGCCAATATTATTCGTGCCTTGGGTCGGGTTATTGCTAATGGTCATTTACATAGAGGTGCCAAGCCGGTGCATTGGTGTACCGATTGTGGTTCCTCACTGGCGGAAGCGGAAGTTGAATACTATGACAAAACATCTACTGCTATTGATGTGTGTTTTAGGGTAATTGATGTGGCCGCGATCTGTGACAAATTCTCTGTTACTGCCGTAGATTATCCTGTTTCTGTGGTGATTTGGACAACCACACCTTGGACAATGCCCGCGAATCGGGCAATAGCATTGCACCGTGAATTTGTTTATCAACTGGTGCAGATCGACGGTGAATGCCTGATCCTTGCAGCCGATTTAGTTGCTAGCGTCATGAAACGTGCCGCTATCACAGAATGGCAAATCCTGGGGAGTTGTAACGGTACCGATTTGGAACTATTGCGCTGTCAGCATCCTTTTATGGCTTTTGATGTGCCTATCATTTTGGGTGATCATGTGACACTAGATGCGGGTACTGGCGCGGTGCATACTGCGCCGGGCCACGGGGCGGAGGATTTTGTTGCTGCACAAAAATACGCGTTAGAAATTGCCAATCCCGTGGGTGCTAACGGTTGTTATTTAAAGGCAACTCACCCGGCATTGGACGGTTTATTTGTATTAAAAGCGAACGATATTATCGTTAAAATCTTGAATGACGGTGGCACATTGCTACATGTTGAAGAACTCGTACACAGTTACCCCTGCTGCTGGCGTCACAAAACGCCGATTATTTTCCGTGCTACCCCGCAATGGTTTATTAGTATGGATCAACAAGGGCTGCGTCAACAGTCATTGCAAGCGATTAAAAACGTACATTGGATCCCAGATTGGGGGCAGGCGCGTATTGAAACGATGGTAGCGAAACGCCCTGACTGGTGCATTTCACGCCAACGAACCTGGGGTACACCAATGTCTCTGTTTGTCCATAAAGAGACGCAAGAGCTGCATCCACGTAGCCTTGAATTGATCGAGGAAGTGGCTAAACGAGTGGAACAACACGGTATTCAGGCTTGGTGGGATCTGGATGTGGCGGAAATTTTGGCCGAAGATGCGGCCGATTACGTTAAAGTCCCTGATACCCTCGATGTTTGGTTTGATTCAGGTTCGACACATGCTTCTGTTGTCGATGCCCGTCCCGAGTTTAACGGACATTCACCCGATATATACCTGGAAGGTTCTGATCAACACCGCGGTTGGTTTATGTCATCGTTAATGATTGCGACGGCGATCAAGGGCAAGGCACCTTACCGACAAGTGTTAACTCATGGCTTTACTGTTGATGGGCAAGGACGAAAAATGTCTAAATCCATCGGTAATACCATCAATCCACAAGACAAAATCAATCAACTGGGTGGCGACATTTTACGTTTGTGGGTTGCTTCCACAGATTACAGCGGTGAAATGGCGGTTTCCGACGAAATTCTAAAACGTTCTGCCGATTCATACCGCCGTATTCGCAATACCGCGCGGTTTTTGTTGGCTAATCTCACCGGTTTTGATCCACAGCAACATCAAATACAACCCGAAGCGATGACCGTTCTGGATCGTTGGGCGGTGGGGCGCGCTCAGGCGGCACAAACAGAGATCATTGCTGCTTATGAAAATTATGATTTTCATCTGGTGGTACAACGCTTAATGCAATTTTGCTCGGTTGAAATGGGATCTTTCTACCTGGATATCATTAAAGACCGTCAATACACGGCCAAAAGCGACAGTGTGGCACGTCGTAGTTGTCAAACGGCCTTGTTTCATATTGCCCAGGCGTTGGTACGTTGGATGGCACCAATTATGTCTTTCACTGCAGATGAAATTTGGCAATATCTACCAGGTGAACGTCAAGCTTACGTCTTTACACAAGAGTGGTATGATGCTTTGTTTACGCTGGGTGCACATGAAAACATGAACGACGCCTTTTGGGCAGAGTTGCTTAAAGTTCGCACGGAAGTGAACAAAGTACTTGAACAGGCTCGTAATGATAAGCAAATCGGAGGATCATTAGACGCGGCTGTTACCTTGTATGCTGAGCCATTACTGGCTGCTCGATTGGAGAGCCTAGAAAATGAATTACGTTTTATCTTGATCACTTCGGCGGTAGAGGTAAAAGAATACGTTGTTGTCGATGATCGAGCCAAGCAAAGTGAGCTGATTAGTGGTTTGAAAATCGCTTTTAATAAAGCGGAGGGTGAGAAATGTCCGCGTTGCTGGCATTATACGCGGGATATCGGTTTGGTAGCGGAACATGCAACATTATGTGGTCGCTGTGTCACTAATATTGCCGGTAACGGTGAAGAACGTAGATTTGCTTAATGAGTAAACAGCTTAGTTCGACTGGATTGCGCTGGCTATGGCTGGCGGCAGTAGTACTGGTATTAGATCTAACTAGTAAACAGTGGGTTATCGCGCATTTTTCATTGCATGAAAGCATGACATTGATCCCCTTGTTAAATATCACCTATGCACAAAATCCTGGAGCGGCTTTCAGCTTTTTGGCGGATAAAAATGGCTGGCAGCGTTGGTTGTTTGCTTTTATCGCCGTGGTTATCTCGCTGATACTGATGGTATTCATGTACCGTTCGAGCAGCAAGCAACACATGATAAATTGTGCTTATGCATTGATTATTGGCGGGGCACTGGGTAATTTATTTGATCGCATGGTACATGGTGTGGTCATTGATTTTATCGATTTTTACGTCAATGATTGGCACTGGCCAACGTTTAATCTGGCTGATACTTCGATTTGTATCGGCGCGATATTGGTGGTACTCGACGGGTTCCTGGAGCCTGTGCGAAATAGAGAAAACGGTGCTAAAAAAAGGTAACGGGTGATGTCAGTTCGGATACAGAAAAACAGCACAGTGTTGATACATTTCACATTGCAATTGGCGGATGGTTCAACGGCAGAGTCAACACGTGCTCAGGGTAAACCCGCACTGTTTCGTTTAGGCGATAACAGTTTATCCGCGGCATTAGAACAACAATTGCTAGGATTACAGGTTGGTGATAAGCGCAATTTTACTTTATCAGCGGAAACGGCTTTTGGCATGGCAAACCCCGATTTGATTCACTCTTTTTCGCCGTGTGATTTTGCTCAAACCGGTATCCCTGATACGGGTACTATCATGTTGTTTACCGCAATGGATGGTGGTGAAATGCCAGGTATCGTGCGCGCAGTAGCCGAGGGATCGATCACTGTTGATTTTAATCATCCGTTAGCAGGGCAAGCACTCAGTTTTGCTATTGACGTATTGGAAATTGATCCCAAACAGGAGACAAGCCATGCAAATATTACTGGCTAATCCACGTGGTTTCTGTGCGGGTGTCGATCGGGCAATCAGCATTGTTGAACGTGCTTTAGCGATGTTTGGTACGCCTATCTACGTGCGGCATGAAGTGGTACATAACCGCTATGTAGTTGATAGCTTGTTTCAGCGTGGCGCTGTTTTTATTGAAGATATTTCAGAGGTGCCCGATGGTGCTATTTTGGTCTTCTCCGCTCATGGTGTTTCCCAAGCGGTACGGGCAGAAGCCCAAGCCCGTCAATTACATCTGTTACTTGATGCTACCTGTCCATTAGTGACAAAAGTTCATATGGAAGTCGCACGAGCCAGCCGTAAGGGTAAAGAGGCTATTCTCATCGGTCACGCGGGGCATCCTGAAGTGGAAGGCACTATGGGTCAATACAATAATCCACAAGGCGGCATGTATTTAGTGGAGTCCGCAGAAGATGTTTGGCAACTGGTCGTCAAGGATGAAAATAATGTGTGTTTTATGACACAAACCACGCTATCGGTGGATGATACTTCAACGGTGATCGATGCCTTGCGGCAGCGTTTCCCACAGATTATTGGCCCGCGTAAAGACGATATTTGCTATGCCACCACCAACCGCCAGGAAGCAGTACGCAATTTAGCGGAGAAAACGGATTCTGTGCTCGTTGTTGGCTCTAAAAATTCTTCCAACTCCACTCGTCTTGCTGAGCTAGCACAACGTATGGGAAAACCAGCCTATTTGATCGATTCCGCGTCTGATATTCAAGCAGATTGGCTAACGAATATTCGCTGTATCGGCGTCACAGCGGGTGCCTCAGCACCTGATATTTTGGTACAACAGGTTATCAAACGCTTACAATCATTAGGTGCTCAAGAGTCTGTTGAGCTTATCGGTCGTGAAGAAAATATTGTTTTTGAAGTGCCCAAAGAACTGCGAGTGAGTGTTAAGCAGCTTGATTAATTATGCATTTAAACAGATATTTTGCACAGATTGCCCGACATCTGATTTACCTATTAACATGACTAGGATTTAACAACTAAAATGATACGCATTGCTGTAGCAGGTGCAGCGGGTCGCATAGGCAAACAACTTATTCAGGCTGTTGTACACAGCAAAGCACTGACGTTGGCTGTAGCATTGGTGCGTCAGGGGTCAGAACTCGTGGGGAACGATGCCGGTGAGCTAGCCGGTATTGATCGATTATATGTCATGGTCAGCGATGATTTGTACGCATCTGTTGATGATTTTGATGTTCTTATTGATTTCACTACACCACAGGCAACTTTAGTGAATCTGAAATTTTGTCGTCAACACAAAAAGGCCATGGTAATTGGTACCACGGGTTTTGATCAGCAAGGAAAAAGGATGATTGAAAAGGCAGCCAAAGATATTGCTGTCGTATGTGCTGCCAATTTCAGTGTTGGTGTGAATTTGATGTTACAACTATTAGAAAAAACAGCAAAAGTGATGGGGGCATACAGTGATATTGAGATTATCGAAGCACATCATCGTCACAAAGTGGATGCCCCCTCAGGAACGGCTCTGGCGATGGGCGAAGTCATTGCACAAACATTAGGCAGTGATTTACAAGATTGTGCGGTTTATTCTCGTAGTGGTCATGAACGTAAATCGGGTACCATCGGTTTCGCTTCTATCCGCGCGGGGGATATTATCGGTGAACATACAGCCCTGTTTGCCGATATCGGTGAGCAAATCGAAATCACCCATAAAACTACCCACCGGATGACATTTGCTAATGGCGCAGTTAAAGCTGCTATTTGGTTAAAAAACAATCACAAACTATGTGGTCTATTTAATATGCATGATGTGCTTGATAATAGGCCTCTTGCATAACCTGCTGCGGGCTGTGAATTCGCGACGGTTTTGCAAGAAGTCTCATGTTAGCGGACGTGAATGCTTACGAAGAAAGCGCTCGCGATAAGTGGACAAACCGATCGCCCACTATTAGAATGCGCCCAATTTGCCAAAAAATTAACGTTAACAACGATTTTATATTGATTTACATGTTCTTCAGATAAATTAATAGGCAAATAATCTGGTTTTTCATTACCTGGAGGATATTTTGATTAAGTCAGCGCTATTGGTTCTCGAAGACGGAACCCAATTTCACGGTCGATCGATAGGAGCAGTAGGGGCGGCAGTGGGGGAAGTGGTCTTTAATACATCAATGACTGGTTATCAAGAAATCCTTACTGATCCTTCCTATTCTCGCCAAATCGTCACTTTCACTTATCCCCATATCGGTAATACCGGCACCAATAGTGCCGATGAGGAATCTGCCACAATACAGGTTCAAGGCATGATTGTCCGTGATTTACCCTTGATCGCCAGCAGTTATCGTAATGAAGAAGATCTATCTCAATACCTCCAGCGTCATCATGTTGTTGCTATTGCGGATATCGATACGCGTAAGCTGACGCGTTTGCTCCGTGATAAAGGCACAAAAAATGGCTGTATTATTGTGGGTGATCCTTCCGATGCATTGCTCACCTTAGCATTGGAAAAAATAAAACAGTTTCCTGGTCTAAAAGGGATGGATTTGGCGCAAGAGGTGAGCACCAAAGCAAGCTATGTTTGGTTACAGGGGAGTTCGGTACAGAAGAGAAAACTGCCAGAGGCGCAAAAATTAACTGGCCTGCCCTTCCATGTGGTGGCTTATGACTATGGTGTTAAGCATAATATCCTACGCATGCTGGTTGATCGAGGCTGCCGTTTGACGGTGGTTCCAGCGCGGACGCCGGCGGAAAACGTACTACAATTAAATCCAGATGGCATTTTTTTATCCAATGGCCCAGGTGATCCCGAGCCTTGTGACTACGCGATCACTGCGATTAAACGTTTACTTGAAACTGATATTCCACTATTTGGTATCTGTTTAGGTCATCAACTATTGGCATTGGCAAGTGGTGCGAAAACCATAAAAATGAAATTCGGTCATCACGGTGCTAACCATCCGGTGCAGGATTTGCGCAGCAATTCGGTGATGATTACTGCTCAAAACCACGGTTTTACGGTAGATGAAGCAAGTTTACCGGCTAATTTACGCGCCACCCACCGTTCTTTATTTGATGCTTCTTTACAAGGGATCACGCGTACGGATAAGGCTGCGTTCAGTTTTCAAGGCCACCCTGAGGCCAGTCCTGGTCCACATGATGCGGCCCCCTTGTTTGATCACTTTATCGAGTTGATGAAAACCTATCAAACACAATCACAACATCATGACAGTCACTAATCAAGAGCACAGATCATGCCAAAACGTACAGATATAAAAAGCATCCTGATTTTAGGCGCAGGGCCTATTGTTATTGGTCAGGCCTGTGAATTCGATTATTCCGGCGCTCAGGCTTGTAAAGCACTACGGGAGGAAGGCTATCGGGTGATCCTGCTTAACTCCAATCCGGCAACCATTATGACTGATCCTGAAATGGCGGATGCCACCTATATTGAGCCAATCCATTGGGAAGTGGTACGTAAAATCATCGAAAAAGAGCGCCCAGATGCCGTGTTACCGACAATGGGCGGACAGACGGCTTTGAACTGTGCTTTAGAATTGGAACATAAAGGTGTTTTAGCTGAATTTGGTGTTACCATGATAGGTGCCACTGCGGCGGCTATTGATAAAGCAGAAGATCGCCGTTTGTTTGATATCGCGATGAAAAAAATCGGCCTGGAAACCGCACGTTCCGGTATTGCACATAATATGGAAGAAGCGTTAGCGGTGGCGGCTGAGGTCGGTTTCCCCTGCATTATTCGTCCTTCTTTCACTATGGGTGGTGCCGGTGGAGGGATAGCTTATAACCACGAAGAATTTGAAGAAATTTGCCAAAGTGGTCTGGATCTGTCACCCAGCAAAGAATTGCTGATCGATGAATCACTCATTGGCTGGAAAGAGTATGAAATGGAAGTGGTTCGCGATAAAAATGACAACTGTATCATTGTCTGCTCGATCGAAAATTTTGATGCGATGGGGATCCATACCGGTGATTCCATCACTGTTGCGCCGGCACAGACGTTGACCGATAAGGAATATCAAATCATGCGTAATGCTTCAATGGCAGTATTGCGTGAGATTGGCGTAGAAACCGGAGGATCTAACGTACAATTTGCGGTTAATCCTAAAAATGGCCGGCTGATAGTGATTGAAATGAATCCGCGTGTTTCACGTTCTTCCGCATTGGCATCAAAAGCGACCGGTTTCCCGATTGCAAAAATTGCCGCTAAACTCGCTGTGGGCTATACGCTGGATGAATTGATGAATGACATCACAGGTGGCGGTACGTCGGCAGATATTTTGCGCAAAGGTGGTGAGCAAACTGTCACTCAGAACCCGCAAAATACAGTAAGCTTTGCTTCTTTTCCTGCTTCTTTCGAGCCTGCCATCGATTATGTCGTCACTAAAATTCCACGTTTTAATTTTGAAAAATTCGCCGGGGCTAATGACCGTCTGACAACACAGATGAAATCCGTAGGCGAAGTGATGGCCATTGGACGTAATCAGCAAGAATCATTGCAAAAAGCTTTGCGTGGATTAGAAATCGGTGCAACAGGTTTTGATGCCAAGATTAGTTTGGATGATCCCCAGGCGCTGAGCAAAATCCGTCGTGAACTGAAAGAAGCCGGTGCTGAGCGCATCTGGTATATTGCTGATGCCTTCCGTGCAGGTATGTCGGTTGATGGTGTTTTCAATCTGACGAATGTTGATCGCTGGTTTTTGATACAAATTGAAGAGTTGGTGCGTTTAGAAGAAAGCGTCATTGAATGTGGTATCAACGGTCTCAATGCTGTATTTTTACGCCAACTGAAGCGTAAAGGTTTTGCTGATGCACGTTTAGCAAAATTAGTCGGTGTTTCTGAAAGTGAAGTACGTAAATTGCGCCACAAATTTGCTCTTCATCCGGTTTATAAACGGGTTGATACCTGTGCAGCGGAGTTTGCCACTGACACCGCTTATATGTACTCAACCTACGAGGAAGAATGCGAATCTAATCCCAGCCATAATCAACCGAAAATCATGATTCTGGGCGGTGGACCTAACCGTATTGGTCAGGGTATTGAATTCGATTATTGTTGTGTACATGCTTCCCTCGCATTGCGTGAAAGCGGTTATCAAACCATTATAGTGAACTGTAACCCGGAAACGGTTTCAACGGATTACGACATCTCCGATCGACTTTATTTCGATTCTGTCACCTTGGAAGATGTATTGGAAATCGTGCGGATCGAACAGCCACAGGGTGTTATTGTGCAATATGGCGGTCAAACACCACTGAAATTGGCGCGTGAGTTAGAGTCTGCCGGCGTGCCTATCATCGGCACGAATCCTGATGCAATTGATCGCGCAGAAGATCGAGCACGTTTCCAACAGGCAGTTAATCGCTTGGGTTTAAAACAACCGGCTAATGCCACCGTTACCACACTCGAGCAGGCGGTTGAAAAAGCCAATGTCTTGGAGTATCCACTGGTGGTACGCCCTTCCTATGTACTAGGGGGAAGAGCAATGGAAATCGTTTACGATAAACAGGATCTACGTCGTTATTTCCAAAATGCGGTGAATGTTTCTAACGATGCGCCAGTATTGCTCGATCGTTTTCTAGATGATGCAGTTGAAGTCGATATCGATGCCATTTGTGACGGTGAACGTGTGCTGATTGGCGGTATCATGGAACATATTGAACAGGCAGGTGTACACTCTGGTGATTCTGCCTGTTCATTACCGGCTTATACTCTGAGCCAGGAAATCCAGAATACTATGCGTCAGCAGGTAGAAAAACTCGCATTTGAGCTCTGTGTCAGAGGTTTGATGAATGTGCAATTTGCGGTAAAAAATCAAGAAGTTTACTTGATTGAAGTTAACCCGCGTGCTGCCCGTACCGTCCCTTTCGTTTCTAAAGCGACCGGTGTGCCCTTAGCAAAAATTGCCGCTAGAGTCATGGTCGGTCAATCATTGACGCAACAGGGTGTATTAGCTGAAGTGATCCCACCTTATTATTCGGTAAAAAAAGTTGTGTTGCCCTTTAATAAATTCCCGGGCGTTGATCCGATTTTAGGCCCCGAAATGCGCTCAACCGGCGAAGTGATGGGTGTGGGCAGAACCTTTTCTGAAGCCTTCTCTAAAGCGATGTTAGCGAGCCAATCCGGGATAAAAAAACGAGGACGTGTGTTGTTATCTGTACGGGCGGGTGATAAAGCGCGGGTGGTTGATCTGGCGGCCAAGCTACTAGCACAAGGTTTTGAGCTGGATGCAACACATGGTACGGCAATCGTGTTGGGAGAGGCTGGGATTAACCCGCGTTTAGTCAATAAAGTCTGTGAGGGACGTCCACATATTCAGGATAGAATTAAAAATGGAGAATATACTTATATTGTGAATACAACAGCGGGGCGTCAAGCGATTGAAGATTCTAAATTACTACGCCGTAGTGCTTTACAGTATAAGGTGCATTATGACACCACGCTAAACGGCGGTTTTGCGACCACAATGGCGCTCAATGCTGATCCGACCGAACGTGTTATTTCAGTGCAAGAAATGCATGACGAAATTAAATGAACACCGCGAATAAAATGATGATCAGTCTGATCGCTGCGTTGGCGAAGGATCGCGTAATTGGTATGACGAATGCGATGCCTTGGCATTTGCCGGCCGATCTCGCATGGTTTAAAGCGAATACGCTGGGTAAACCTGTCGTGATGGGACGTAAAACCTTCGAATCCATTGGGCGTCCTCTCCCTAAGCGTTTAAATATTATACTAAGCAGCCAGTCGGGCGGTGATCATCGAGTGACCTGGGTGACTTCAATTGAGCAGGCGTTAGCTGTAGCACAAAATACGACAGCGGGAGATGCGGTAGAGGTGATGATAGTGGGTGGCGGCAACATTTATACTCAATTTCTGCCGTACGCCGATCGACTTTATTTAACGCATATTGATGCCGAAGTGACAGGTGATACTTACTTTCCATATTATTCAGCCAATGAATGGCGTAGATCGTTTACAAAGTCTTGTAATGCGGATGAGACCAATGCTTATCGTTATTGTTTTGAGATCCTTGAACGGCGTGAAATTTTAAAATAGACCTCTTGCAGAACCGTAGTGAGTACTGCGAATTCAAGATTAAAAAATCGGAGTACCGAGGGATGCAGCTTCTTAAATCACTGTCTCAATCAAAGGTTTCATTTTTGCTCGCGATATACATTGGTATTCTGTTGAATAGTATGGTTTTTTATCGGCGATTTAATCCGTTAGAGCTTGGTCTTGGGTGGATTAGCCTTTTTTCAGTTTTGACTGAAATGGTCGCCATTACCTCATTGACTTTTTTTCTGATGCGCTTGGCTTCACTGGGTGGGCGACTATTTTTCCGGGTATTTGCGACTCTGTTGGCGATAATGTCTGTTGCTGCTAGTTATTATATGACTTTTTTTAACGTAGTGATCGGATACGGTGTGGTTGCATCGGTTATGACCCTCGATCGGACGCTTGCCCAGGAGATGATCAGCAACCATTTTATTATCTGGATGTTGTTGGTTAGCACTTTGCCCTTGTTACTTATCTGGTACCCTCCGCTAAAATTTACTCTACTTGAGAAGATTAAAACACCGGGTCAGCGTTTAAGATCTTTATTGCTACTGGTTGTGACGAGTCTATTGGTTTGGCTGCCGCTGAAATTCATGGGTTACGTACATAAAGAATACGCGAAGAAGCATAACATCGAGGTACCCAGCTACGGGGGTGTTGTGGCGCATTCCTATCTGCCTGCTAACTGGCTAACGCCTCTTGCTTTGTTTACTTATACGCAAATTCATCAAATCCAGAACCAAACTTCTCTGCTAAATCCAACGGATCAATATCAATATGTGGCACCAGCAGATATCGATGATATTTATGTGGTGTTTATCATTGGTGAAACCACACGCTGGGATCATATGGGTGTATTGGGTTACTCTCGCGATACCACGCCGTTTCTTTCTCGAGAAAAGAATTTAGTAGCATTTAAAGGGCAATCCTGTGATACCGCGACCTGGCTGTCACTTCGCTGTATGTTTGTACGTGAAGGGGGAACGGCAGACGATCCACAACGTACCTTAAAAGAACAAAATGTCTTTGCTGTGTTGAGATCATTGGGTTTTACCTCTGAAGCATTCTCGATACAAAGCGATCTCTGGTTTTACAGTTTGCTGAATGCTAATAGTTATTCGTTCCGTGAGTTACTTGCTGCTGAAAAACGTGATGACAATCAACCGATGCGAGATATGATGCTGGTGAATGAATTATGGAAGTCTCTAACGCATTATCCAAAGGGTAAGCACCTGGTGGTATTGCATACTATCGGTTCACATTATAATTATTCTCAGCGTTATCCACGTAGTTTCGCTTATTACCAGCCGGAATGTATGGGCACCGATGCTTTTTGTAGTAAAGCTGAACTGATTAATGCTTACGATAATACGGTGCGCTATGTTGATGCCTTTATCAAAGCAGTTATTGATCAGGTACGGAATAAGAAAGCGATCGTGTTTTATGCCGCGGATCATGGCGAGTCAATTGATGAAAATGCCTTTTTTCACAGTACGCCTCGTGAGGTTGCACCCGCGGAACAGTTTCGAGTACCTATACTTGTTTGGGCTTCTGATCAGTATTTACAGGAGCCACAACATAGAGCACATTTTGATCGACTGCGAGATCAACAGCGCCTTGATGCGAGGAAAAAACAGACTCAATTGTTTGATAGTATTTTGGGTTGCTTGGGCTACAGTTCGCCGGATGGAGGGATCGTGGAAAAAAACAACTGGTGTCACCTGTCGCCAAAATAATTAAGACTCTTGGGATCTGTTTGAAATCGTCATGAGCTCCGTTCAGACGAGGAAAAACCAGGATTGTTACGGTAGATCGAATTTTCTTATTCACAACGCTGTATTCCATAGAACGAAACTGATAGAATCGCGTTCCACTGCAAGGTAGCAAGTGTTGTCCGTACATAAAGGCGCTTGTTTGCACAAATTCATTGACAAACAAAGGCTAAGAGAGTAGGTTTCTGGCCTTTGAGTTGTCTTCGGTAGAATATATTTGGGAGTCATGCCTTGGCTAATATCAAATCAGCTAAGAAACGCGCTAAACAATCTGAAAAGCGCCGTCAGCATAATGCTAGTCGTCGTTCGATGGTCCGTACCTTTATCAAGAAGGTTTATGCCGCCGTTGCCAAGGGCAATAAAGCTGCCGCGCAAGAAGCGTTTAAAGAGATGCAACCTATAGTGGATCGTCATGCCTGCAAAGGTCTTATCCACAAAAATAAAGCAGCACGTCATAAGTCAAACTTATCAAAGCAAATCAAGAAAATGCTTTGATAAGCGCTGTTCAGAAGAAAAAAATCAGGTGTAATAGATCCTTGAAGAAAGGCCGATCTCTGATCGGCTTTTTTGTTCCTACTAAATAGTTTATCTATTAGCATGATAAGCTTGTAGGACCGTAACGTATCCCCTTGTAAGCTATTCACAAAATGATTTTTTCCAATTTAGCCATGACAGTGGCGGCTGAGAGAGTAGACATCTTCTTTTGCTCGGAGAGCACCGCATTTTGATTTTTCCCATAGCCACCAATCAAACCAGGATCTGTTGGACCAAACAACGTGATGTTGGGACGATCCAAGGCCGCAGTCAGATGACTTAGCCCGGTGTCAACGGAAACCACGGCTTTGGCTCCAACCAGAATTTCAGCGATTTGTTGCAACTGAAGCTCAGGCAATACTTCCACATGAGGGAAAGAAGCGGCTAAACGTATAGCACGCTGATATTCGTGTTCTGCTCCCCAAGGCAATTTAATTTTTAAACCCGTCGGTTGTACCAATTCAATCAGTCGAGACCAGTGCGTCTCCGGCCAATGTTTATTGGCTCTCGTTGTTGCATGTAAAAATACTAAATATTGCCCTGCATCAGCGGACAACGTATGTAAAAAACGCTGAGCAATCGCATAATTACCGTCGCTTTGAGGTTTATCGTAATGAAGGCTTTGGGCAAATAACTGACGGATACGTTCTACTGCATGTTGTTGTCTATCAATATGATGGCAATAATGATAAAACCAGCTCGCTAAAGGCTCTCGTGCACTTCTATAATCGAGACCATGTTTTATTCCCCTGGCTAGGCGAGTAATTAACGCGGCACTCTTCATCAGACCCTGTGCATCAATCACAAGGTCATAATGACGTTGTTGTATTTGCTGCTTAAAAGCATCACGTTCTTGACGGGTATTACTGCTAAACCAGCTTTTACGCCAGCGGCGGATGGCTACCGGTATCACGTGATCAACCGCTGGATGCCAACTGGGAATTTGACGAAAATTTTCTTCCACTACCCAATCGATACGCAGCGTGGGGATAACGGTCAGCGCATCGGTCAGCGCTGGCAAGCTGTGCAGCACATCGCCCATTGACGAAGTCTTAACCAGGAGAATGTGCATCAATAAGCCTTTTTTGCTGGAAATTCAGATGATAATTGCTGGTTAAGGACTGTCATAACCTGTTCGGGTGTGATATCAATCAGACTCTGATCATAGCCTTGAGCAGCAGGGCCTTTACGTATTTTGTGGTAGCCAGTCGTTAAACGGATCACCTTGGCTTTTTTCGACAATGGCGGAGTAAAATCTGGACTGGTTGGTCCGTATAAAGCAACGAGGGGTTTGTCCAAGGCGGCAGCGATATGCATTAATCCTGAATCATTACTCACCAGAGCGCAACAGGCGGCGATCAGTACCACCGCTTGTTCAAGTGAAGTCTGACCTGCCAGGTTCAAACAGTTATGGTGATTATTTTTGTTGATGGCCAAACGGATCTGTTCACCAATTGGATGATCTTTTGCTGAGCCAAATAAAGCAACCTGGTAACCATTATCAATGAGTTGTTGGGCTAATGTAGAATAATGGTAGTGGGGCCAGCGTTTGGCTGGGCCAAATTCAGCACCAGGACAGAAGCCGATAATAGGGCGCTGATCAGTAAGGTCAAATAGGGTGGTTATTTCTAAGATTTCTTCATCCCGAACTTGCAATTGCGGCCAGAGCAACGGCTGTAGCAAATCGGCGGCTGAACGTACATTTTGCTTATCATAAGCCAGCGCGATATAGCGTTGTATCATCATTGGGAAAGCCAATTTATCCAACACACGAATATCATTGAGTAAGCCATAACGCATCTCACCACGCCAACCGATACGTTGTGGAATATTGGCAAAAAAAGGCACTAACGCTGATTTGAATGAGTTAGGCAATATGTAGGCACGCTCATATTGGGTTTCACGTAGAGATATACCCAAACGGCGGCGTTCACTAATCGCTAAAACACCGTGGCCCAGTGGCATCGGTAACGCTTGATTCACTTCCGGCATTCTCGCTAATAATGGACGGCACCACTGAGGCGCCATTACATCGATCCTTGCTGTCGGGTGTTTTACTTTGAGCGTGCGGTACATGCCTTGCGACATCATCATATCGCCAACCCATGAAGGAGCGATGACCAGTATTTTCATGCCATTTATCTCCTTCCTTACTGTGATCATGGGTGCTACACATTCACTTTGTATCCTTAATCATTAAGGATATTGAGCCAGGTTAAATATTCTTTCACGCCTTCAGAGACGTTTTTAAAAGGTTCCCCATAACCGGCGGCACGTAGTTTACCCAGGTTAGCTTGCGTAAAGCTTTGATAGCGCTTTTTTAGTTGTTGAGGAAATTCAATGTATGACACTGGTGCACTCTGATGGTACTCCACCACCGAGTCAGCTACCGTTTGGAATGATTCCGCATGACCCGTACCACAGTTATAAATCCCAGAAATACCGTTCTTCCAGAACCAGAGGTTCACTGCAGTGACATCATCCACGTAGATAAAATCACGTTTAAAATTTTCACTACCGAAGAATAATTTAGGACTCTCACCCGCATTGACTTGATTATTCAGGTGAAAAGCAACACTCGCCATACTATTTTTGTGGCTTTCACGTGGACCATAAACATTAAAGTAACGAAAACCACAGATCTGTGAAACCGCCTCAGGTAAAATGCCTCGTACATATTGATCAAAGAGGAATTTAGAATAACCATATACATTAAGAGGTTTTTCATATTGACACTCTTCGATAAAATTATCTGTGCGATTACCATAGACAGCAGCGGAAGAGGCGTATAAAAAAGAAATATCGTTATCGAGGCAAAAATGCAAGATATCTTTGGAATACTGATAATTATTATCCATTATATACTTGCCATTCCACTCAGTGGTTGAAGAGCAAGCTCCCAAATGGAAAACAGCATCAATGTCGCCCATGTCGTCTCCAGCAACAATGCCAGCGATAAAGTCTTCCTTGTCCATATAATCGGCAATATCGAGATCGACCAAATTAATAAACTTGGTGCCATCTTTTAGATTATCGACCACTAAAATATCTTTATACCCTTCCTTATTCAGCCCATTAATGATATTGCTGCCAATGAAACCGGCGCCTCCAGTGACGATAATCATTGTATTCACTCCTGCTAATTCTTTCGGTTAGGCACCATGTTACACGATCTAATACAGTTAATCCTTTTCAACATAGAGCTAACTGTTTTCAGTTTCTTTAACCTCGAGTAGCGGCACGATCAACATATCGACCGGCAAGGAGTTGATCAGCTCACGAGCGGAAGATACAAACTTACTCCAGACGTCTTGATGGTGACCACACAAGACTAAATCTATACGGCATTCTTCAATAATCTTAACCAAAGCCGACACCAAACTACCACTGGCGTTTCGTGTTTGTTCGATAGGATAACCTGCCTCGTCCGCTAATTGCTTTAATGCATCATCAGTTTTTTCAGAAATAGACTCTTGCATATCACCAATATGTACGTCCATTAGGCTGGAGGAAAGCGCTGTATAGTTAACATTTACGTGGACAAGAGAAATTTTTGCATCATAGGGTCTGGCGATAGAAACGGCTTTCTCCACTAACATTTTACTCTCGGAAGAAAGGTCAACCGCAATCAAAATATGTTTATAAGCCATATATCTATTCCTTCCATAAAATTAAGTGAACATCGCTCATTACGATTTCGAATAGGCTCTAAAGGAACATCAACGCTATCCAATATAATGTTCCAGAAAGCACGATAGAAATCGGCAAGGTCAAAATCCAGGCTAGTGTAATGTTTTTCACCGTCTTATTTTGTAAGCCACTACCACCGACTAGCATAGTACCTGCAACCGCCGAAGAAAGTACTTGAGTGGTGGAAACCGGCATACCTGTATAACTAGCAATGCCGATGGAAACCGCTGCCGTCATTTGTGCCGAAACACCTTGGGCGTAGGTCATGCCTTTTTTACCGATCTTTTCACCGATAGTTACCGCAACACGTTTCCAGCCGATCATTGTTCCCAACGAAAGCGCCAAAGCGACGGCGACGACGATCCAGGTGGGAGCATATTCCACCGTTTCGAGTAAATCTTTACGCAGATCATGCAAAAAACGCCGATTTTCAGCACTGGTCTCAGGTGATTTAGCGGCGATGGCTGCGGTTTCCGCTGCGCACAGCAGCAAACGACGCATACGACCGCGTTGATCTGCATTCAGTCGATCATAACTTTGCAAATTATTCAATAAGGTAGCTGCATGGTCAAGTGCCAGAATAACCGAGACGCTGTCGCAGTGAAATTGCGTCGTGGTATTCACTGCTGTATTCACTGTGGTTGGAGTCGGAAGAGGAGTCAAGAGCTTGGGTTCGATAGCCGGAGCTAACTCGGTACTATGCTGCCGATAATATTGTTGCAGATTAGTCACCGCATTACGTGTACGTGCAATATCGTAACTGGTGGCGTTCATATCCACGATGAACCCCATCGGTGCAATACCGATTAATACTAGCATAATCAGACCAATCCCTTTCTGACCATCATTAGCACCATGAGAAAAACTAACGCCGATAGCGGAAACGATCAAGGCGATACGTGTCCAAAAAGGTGGCTTACGTTTGCCGTCTTTTTTTTCACGTTCGGTAGGTGTTAAATGAATACGTTGGCGTTTCTTCGTTCCGCTCCAATAACGGCGTAGTAGAAATACCATCAGGCCCGCGATAATCAACCCTACCAAAGGGGATAAAATCAACGACAAAAAGATCTGTATCATCTTGGGAACATTTAATGCGTCGACAATCGATGCACTGGTTATCAAGGCATTAGTTAATCCTACACCAATGATAGAACCAATCAGTGTATGCGAGCTGGAAGCAGGTATACCAAAATACCAAGTACCAAGATTCCAGATAATCGCTGCCAGTAGCATAGAAAAAACCATCGCTAGCCCGTGGGCTGAGCCCACATTGAGTAGCAAATCGGTCGGCAGCAAATGAACAATAGCATAAGCGACACTTAAACCACCCAGCATCACGCCAAGAAAGTTAAATATCCCCGCCATGACAACAGCAACTTGCGAACGTACCGCACGAGTATATATCACTGTTGCAACAGCATTAGCGGTATCATGAAAACCGTTAATGGCTTCATAAAATAGTACAAAAAACAGAGCAAGAACCAACATTAGGCCAGTATGGAAATCAAGACCAGCAAAAAGATGCAGCATATAATGTTACGCCATTTTTGGACATCAACGCATTCCATTATCTGCGACAATGGGGGTTAGGGAAAAGAAAAATATAACCTTTTTTTTCTTTAGCTCGGCTCCTCGTCACTTTATATGGAATATCTATATTTTATATCAACAAGTTACCTTATTTTTATCTCATTGCTATTTTTTAACGTGCTCCAAAAATCAACATCCTTTGCTGCCATTTAATCGATAAAATTTTGCTGCCATACGGTCAATGTCTTTGGCATCTTATTTTTATCCGTAGAAACATTACTCCAATAATTTACCTTTAATTCTCCCAAACGATCAGGTTCAACACAGGCTGCCCATATTTTTCCACCGGGCGTATACATAATAATCGCCGCCTGTTTATTTGCCATCCCCCTCACCCATAATGACAATACTTTCGCACCCATATTATCCAAATCATTACTGTAAACATAAACATTTGCTGTTTTAACGAAACGGCTATAGTAATCACTTACCAATTGCTTGAACAGTTTATCCAAATATTCTTCAGTAAAAATACCAAGAGAAAATAATGTGGCTTCAGACCGCGGATCTTTATCCGCATGAGTATAATGTCCGTCAATAAAAACATCTTTCGGCATCGACAATTGACAGCCCCAATCAGCATTGCTATAAACCTCAATAGAAGCATTTTTCAGCGGGATCAACAGTAACTGACAATCGCTGGTATCGGCGATATGATTAACAATACCTAAGCCTGCTGTTTTCCGGATCTCAGCCCGATAGCTGCCATGATTAATTCCTGCCCAAATATTGCTGTTCATACAAGCTGTCCACTGGCTCACTTCATTAATCTGTATGTTGCCACCACTGCCATTAGTCGCGGTTAAATTCCACCAATTACCTGCCCAGTCAAATTTGTCATCAACATCGGAAAGTAAAGCGATCCCCTGATAATAAGCCCGTTCAATGCAACCATCAGTGGTACAACTATTACGTACTTTCAACCAATCTAAATGTTGCTGGTAAACTTCTTGTGTATTTTTATTAACAAGAACTTTTTGGTAAATATCATAGAGTACATCATTTAACCATCGTAAATTATCATTATTACATATTGTATATTCGACCGGCGTCGATACACTTTGACAAGGCATAGCAAGAGCAGAATATGAAATAAGGCCATAAAATAGCCAACATACTAAATGGAAATAAACAATCTTCATATTTTTATAAGCCTAATGAAAATAGGTCAAAAATTAAGTAGCATTACAATGACAGTGCATTCTACTCCATCTCTTATAATAAACATACCTTCTCAAATAAGGAACGATGATGAATACTAATATCAACAAAGATACTCAGTTATGTATTTCCCTGGCTGGAAATCCAGGAAATTTCGGCACCCGGTTCCATAATTTTCTTTATGAAAAATTAGCGCTTAATTATATCTACAAAGCCTTTACCACCACCGATATCGAGGCTGCCGTAAATGGTATACGCGCTCTAGGTATCCGAGGTTGCGCGGTATCGATGCCATTTAAAGAAAGCTGTATTCCTTTTTTAGATCAATTGGATAATTCAGCCAAAGCGATTGGGTGACGGCGGCATTGCGAGATAGCGGTTTCAGGCGAGGACACATTGTTGCGCGCAATCAATCAACGGGGAAGACCTTGGCACAACATTACAATTATCAATGGCAGCCAGAGGTGGGGGCTCTGACTGCCGAGATGTTGATAAATGCTACCCCTATGGGGATGGCAACCAGTACAACAGCAACATCATTGGCTTTTACCGAGCTGACGATGAAGAATGCACAGACAATCTTTGATATGGTTGCTAACGAAACGCCGTTGCTCAGCTACGCTGGACAACATAATAAGCGTATCATCAGTGGCAGCGAAGTGATCGCTATTCAAGCACGAGAGCAATTTGCACTCTACACTGGTGTACGCCCCAGTGATCTCTTCGTTGATCAAGCTACCGCTCACGCTCAGAAACTGGCATAGGAACCCTGTGGTTCTTTGTCAGGAAAATGATGCATTGAGTTCATTAGACGAGAGACATCTGCCCGTGGTAACCGGGTATTATAGTAAGTAGGAGTAGACGAATCTGACTGTTCCACGAGCATGCCTGAAAAATACTCATTGCTTAAAAGATCTTCACTACCCGGTTGTGGGTCAACTTTTTGCGTTATTAACAGGGGTTGTGGCACGGGCACCCTGTTATCACTGGATGACACAGTAACATTACCTTTTACCTGTGAGCTGGTTTGTACCCAATGTGAAAATCCTCCTCCATGTTGAATTTTATCTGCTTCACTGTCATAAATATCCTGCATCATTTG
The DNA here is from genome assembly GCF_964030845.1 of Candidatus Fukatsuia endosymbiont of Tuberolachnus salignus. Lineage (NCBI taxonomy): Bacteria > Pseudomonadati > Pseudomonadota > Gammaproteobacteria > Enterobacterales > Yersiniaceae > Candidatus Fukatsuia > Candidatus Fukatsuia endosymbiont of Tuberolachnus salignus. The sequence continues at coordinate 1,463,122 of NZ_OZ034983.1, read as the reverse complement.
CTTAAAATAAAGGTGACCATCCAGCGTTTTTCCATCTTCTGTTGCAGCGTAAAGCAAGTTGTCCATAAAGTCTGGGTAATTCTGTTCAAGATAGGCAATGACCGTGATACCTGTTTTATAAGGATCAATCTTTCCTTTGATTATTTTCTCTAAAGAATAATTTTTATATTCATCTTCAACCAGATTTGTAAAATCAGCGATGTTGTCCCCTTCTGTCAGAAGTGTAGTATATTCTGCTAAACCTTTCATGAGAACTTTTCCAATATCTAGCCTAGCCGTCAAGCAAAAGGTTAATGCATGAATAAACTCGTGTTTTATAATATAGTTATAACGCCAGTAATCCCATTCTCCATTAGCATCACACTGGACGTTGCCATAATACAAATACATGTTGCTAATATAATTGTTATCAGATATTTCCGTTAAATCAAAACCAGAAATAGTATCATCATAGGTAAGGTTTAAATAATCTTGATAAATTGCAGAATCTTCAAATAAAAACAGTCTGAAATTAGCAATATTTCCATAGACTTTAAATGGGTTATTGTCCTTTTTTATTCCAAAAACATCATTGAATGTTTTTACCGTATTTTCTAATGCCTTTAGAAGCTCTTTATTATTGAGGATGCCCTCTCTATTTTTATCTTGGGAATTTTCAGAAGATCTATTATGAAATAGATCAATATTAAAATTTAATTCGTTAGTGCCTGTAACAACCGTAGGATCATCACTTGTTCCATCAATTTTTATATTGATTCTTCCTTGAAAATCTAAGATTATTTTCTTCTTAAAGTGATTGCCCGATCGGGTGTCTTCCTGTTTTTTACTAATCCTTTTAATTCATCCTCTGTTGGCGGTGTAATACCATATTCATCATATCTTTTTATAATTTCGTCAATATCAAGATTAGTATGCACCAACTCTTCAGAGATCCCCTCATACAATGTATTGTATTCGGTGTATGTATATTCACTATTACAAAGCTTTTTATAGATAAACTTATAATAAATATCAGAATCAACAATATAATCTTGATGGCTACAATTAGCTATTGACTCTGCCTCTATCTCTATATAGGAAGCCACAATATTCACTTTATTGGAAAGATATTCATGTTGATCATTTCTTATTGTATTCCTTTGATAATCAATATAATTTTTTCTAGTTTCTTTCGGTATTAAAGTCAGTAGCTCATCCATATTAAATACTGGAATATTATTTATTTCACAGTGATTATTTATTTCCAGAATAGTAAAAGATCTTTTCATCATTTCTTCATAAATGTTAAAATACAATAAATTGAACTGTTTAACTGAATAATCGAAATGAGCTGCTTTTTCGCAAATTAATTTATAAAAAGCATGATCATTTGTGATTTTCACCTCGGCAATAGAATCATTGACTACCCTGATTCCGTTAGTTTTTTTTAATAAATTTTGTATAATTCGACTCTTATTTTTATTAGACATATTTCCCTCGTGATTTATTTTTATTTTTCAAGCCTATAATTTACATATTAATATTGAAATTATCATATAAAATATTATAAATTATAATATTTTATACTAATTTATATTTTGTAGAGAAATAGCAGTAGTTCATTCCACGAGAGAAATGATGAACGGGAAAAAATATTACTTGTTTACAGCGGGGTCTGTGCCGCTATTTCTTCATCTAATTGCTTTATTTTTAGTAACATGAGATTACGGCAATGATCAGTTAGTTCACGTACCTGCTCCTTACTGTAACAACGTGTATCAATCGGCGGCATGATTTCAACGATCACCCGCCCATTAGACCAGCGATTTAAATTAATGTTACCATGAGTATTGGAAACACAAATTGGCACAATAGGCACACCGGCAGCAATGGCGGCATGGAAAGCGCCAGTTTTGAAGGGTAGCAGGCCTCGCCCACGACTACGGGTTCCTTCAGGAAACATCAAAATGGAAAGCTTTCTTTTTTTAACTTGATCCACCACTTGAGCTATGGTGCCGTGCGCCCTCGTCCGATTGTCACGATCTATCAGTAAATTACCGGTTAACCAATATATTGGCCCAAATAAGGGGATCCACAGCAAACTTTTTTTGCCGACGGTGACACTACCAAGAGGGGTGACTTTTGCCGTAGTGACCATATCATAGTTATTCTGGTGATTAGCAATGTAGATACAATTGTTACACTGAGCGGCTCCTTGTGGCATACGTTGTTCTACGGTGATACCAAACAGCGTTGACATCCGACCAAATAAGCGCCCAAAACGAGCAACATGCTGAGGATCCCGTGGGCTAAACAAACAATAAAGGGAGCCAAAAACACAAATAAGAAGACAATACAAAATCGCCAGTAGCAGACGTAAAACTAATAACATAACTTCCTCTTAGAACCTGTTCGAAATCTATTGTATTCGCTGATACTTCGTTAAAAATGTGCTCAATATGTTCATTTACTGCCTGAAGTCATTAGTTTACCATTCAGCCTCCCCTCAAAGTAAACAGGTAAATAGCAAGAATTGTTTTTATTGACGAGAACCACGTTAATTCAATATGGAATCGCTTGGCCAAACTGACGCTAAACCGATTGGCTGCTCAGTTATTGAATAGACTACGTTGTGAAATCTACCAGGTTGCTCGACTCATATCTCACACCTCGCTATAATGGCGCGTTTTATTTTTCCAAAATAGTTTCGGGAGACTTCTGATATCTGGGACACTCGGTTTTGTCATGTGGTTGTCTCAGTTCTTAGAAAACGCTGACAATGTTAGCTTATATTGTTGTTTTTATGTAGGATTCTGTAGTTGACCGAACACTGTAATATTTTTGAGGTAAGCAAGATGCAAGTTTCTGTTGAAACCACTCAAGGACTTGGGCGGCGCATGACCATTACGATTATTGCTGGTGATATTGAAAAAGCAGTACAAAGCGAGCTGGCTAATAGGGCTAAGACTGTTCGTATCGATGGTTTCCGTAAAGGAAAGGTACCAATGAATATTGTCGAACGGCATTTCGGTTTTTCTGTTTCTCAGGATGTACTCAGTAAGCTGATGTCTCGCCATTTTGTTGAGGCGTTTGATCAAGAAAACATCAACCCTATTGGTTCACCGACTTATTTTCCAGGTGAATACAAAAAGGGACAAGATTTTACTTATTCAGTAGAATTTGAAGTCTGTCCGGTTATTGAGCTGAAAGGTCTAGAAAACATTACAATAGAACAACCGATTGTTACCATCAGTAATGCAGATGTTGATAATATGTTAGAAACTTTGCGTAAACAACAAGCACGTTGGCAAGAAACAAAAGCGGCTGTACAGGCGGAAGATCAGGTCACACTTGACTTTACCGGTTCTATTGACGGCACAGAGTTTGAGGGGGGACATGCATCTGGTTTCCTATTAGTGATCGGTGAAAATGACATGATCCCAGGCTTTGCTGAAAGTATCATCGGTCGTAAAGTCGACGAAAAATTTACCATAAAAGTGAATTTCCCTGAAGATTATCATGTTGAAAATCTGAAAGGTAAATTAGCTGAATTTGCTATCGACTTGAAAAAAGTTGAAAGACGGCAATTGCCAGAGTTGACGGAACAATTCATTAAAGATTTCGGCGTAGCTGATGGTTCTTTGACTGGTTTACATGCTGAAGTCCGTAAAAATATGGAACGTGAGCTGAGAAGCACGATACGTAGCCGTGTTAAGGCTAAAGTTATCGAGGAATTGGCTAAGGCAAATAAGATTGAAGTTCCAAAAACTTTGATTGCCAGCGAGGTTGATTCTCTTATCGAGCAATTCGTACAATTTGGCGGTGATGCCAAGCAAGTGACATCAGAACAACGCAAACAGTTTGAAGACAAAGCTAAAAATAGAGTTGTTACCGGTTTACTGTTCGCTGAAGTGATCCAAAAAAATGAGCTGAAAGCCGATGAAGATCGTGTCAAGGAATTGATTAAAGAAATGGCATCTGCCTATGAAGATCCACAACAAGTCGTTAGCTTTTATAGCAATCAGAAAGAATTTATAAACAATATGCGTAATGTGGTTCTGGAAGAAAAAGTAGTAGAGACGATCCTGGCTACAGCCAAAGTAAGCGAAAAGGTAACCACCTTCAGTCAACTGATGAATCCGTCTGCTGTTGTATAATATTTTTTAATGTATTTGACTAATTAATATTTAGTGTAAATGAATACTCAACCCATCAAGCCCGTCGCCATTGGTTCCGGGTTTTTTTGTTTGTCTCGTTAACCATTGGTCATTGCTGATTATCTCAAGTAGAATCGATGATTAGTGGTGTTAAAACTCTATTAGGAGACGATAATGTCGTACAACAGAAAGCAAAATCAATTTGTACCGAACATGGCTCTTGTGCCAATGGTTGTAGAGCAGACTTCGCGTGGGGAACGTGCTTATGATATTTATTCGCGTTTATTGAAAGAACGCGTTATTTTTCTGACCGGTCAAGTTGAAGATCACATGGCCAATCTGATTGTAGCTCAGATGTTATTCTTGGAAGCCGAAAATCCAGAAAAGGATATTTTTCTGTATATCAACTCACCAGGCGGCGTAATTACGGCGGGGATGTCTATTTATGACACCATGCAGTTTATCAAACCTGATGTCAGTACCATGTGTATCGGGCAAGCGTGCTCAATGGGCGCTTTCCTGTTGACCGCTGGAGCAAAAGGCAAACGTTATTGTTTACCCAATTCTCGTGTGATGATTCACCAACCGTTGGGTGGTTATCAAGGTCAAGCCAGCGATATAGAAATTCATGCTCAAGAAATTTTAAAAGTAAAAACACGCATGAATGAACTTATGGCGAAACACACAGGTAAAACACTTAAAACAATAGAAAAAGATACAGAACGTGACCACTTTTTGTCTGCTGAAGAATCAGTAAAATACGGTTTAATAGACAGTGTATTAGATCATCGAGCTTTACCTGACACTAGTAGAACCAATAGTGTCAAAAAAAGTAAAAAATAATCTTCTTCGGCTGTTACAAGGTATGATCCGCTACGTATGTGTTGTGTATTATGGCACCCTGACCAACGATTTATTTCGGCGATCCGATATACTGCAGTAAAAATGTTGTGGTACAAGTACTTTCCAGTACAAATCGCGGGTTATTTGAGCGGTATCAGCAGGATTAGCCGTCATGCTTTGTGATAATGCAATATTAAATGATAATTTGAACGATTACTTTGCTGCGGTGTTTATTCTGCGGTGGTAGGGACTAAAAAAAAGAAGAGGTTTATTGATGACAGAGAAGCGCAAAAGGGGGTCGGGAAAGCTGCTATGTTGCTCTTTCTGTGGCAAGAATCAAGATGAAGTACTTAAGTTGATTGCTGGGCCAGCGGTATATATTTGCAACGAATGTGTCGATCTATGTAACGACATCATTCGCCAGGAAATCAGAGAAATTGCTCCGCCACACAAAGAACGAAGCGCGTTGCCGACACCACGGGAGATTCGCCATCATCTTGATGACTATGTTATCGGACAGGACCCGGCGAAAAAAGCATTGGCTGTTGCGGTGTACAACCATTACAAACGCCTGCGTAACGGTGATACTGGCAACGGCATTGAGCTAGGTAAAAGCAATATTTTGTTGATCGGTCCTACTGGTAGCGGCAAAACCCTGTTAGCAGAAACCTTGGCGCGTTTTTTGGATGTGCCCTTTACTATGGCAGACGCGACCACCCTGACTGAAGCTGGTTACGTAGGGGAAGATGTAGAAAATATTATACAAAAACTGTTGCAAAAATGCGATTACGATGTACAAAAAGCACAGCGGGGTATTGTCTATATTGATGAAATTGACAAAATTTCACGTAAATCAGACAACCCATCAATAACCCGTGATGTTTCCGGGGAAGGTGTGCAGCAAGCACTGTTGAAACTGATCGAAGGCACTGTTGCGGCAGTACCCCCACAGGGGGGGCGTAAACATCCACAACAGGAGTTCTTACAGGTTGACACCTCAAAAATTCTTTTCATCTGCGGTGGAGCTTTTGCCGGATTAGATAAAGTTATCGGTCAACGTCTGAATACCGGTACCGGTATTGGTTTTGGCGCTACGGTGAAAAATGCATCTGAGAAGGCAAGTGAAGGTGAATTATTAAAACAGGCCGAACCAGAAGATTTGATTAAATTTGGTTTAATTCCTGAGTTTATAGGGCGTTTGCCCGTGGTAGCAACACTCAGTGAATTAAGTGAAGATGCATTGATTCAGATTTTAAAAGAGCCGAAAAATGCGTTGACAAAACAATATCAAGCGCTGTTCAACCTGGAAGGTGTCGAGCTTGAGTTCAGTGAAGATGCATTGATAGCGATTGCCAAAAAAGCAATGGCACGTAAAACAGGCGCACGTGGTTTGCGTTCTATTGTTGAAGCGGCATTACTGGATACTATGTACGATCTACCATCAATGGAAATAGTGGATAAAGTAGTAGTGGATGAATCAGCTATCATTGGTCAATCTTCTCCGTTGTTGATTTACCGTAATACTGAAGCTCAAGCGATGGGTGAGTAATTAATCCAAAGAGTTAATGTAAAACGGGGGATCTCATCCTCCGTTTCTTTTTCCTCACGTCGTTATTGTTGAATCTCATGTTTTCGTCCCAATATACTCAGAAATCTATGTAGTGAAATTCGTGACGACCCGTGTTTCATGAGATTTCTTATAAATCAGGCAATAAGCTAAGAGAGAGTTCTATGAACCCTGAGCGTTCTGAACGCATAAAAATCCCTGTATTGCCATTGCGTGATATGGTGGTTTACCCCCATATGGTGATCCCACTGTTTGTGGGTCGAGAAAAATCGATTCGCTGCCTAGAAGCTGCGATGGATCGTGATAAAAAAATCATGTTAGTTGCACAAAAAGAAGCTTCAACGGACGAACCCTGCATCAAGGATCTATTTTCTGTTGGTACCGTAGCTTCTATTTTACAAATGCTGAAATTGCCCGATGGCACGGTAAAAGTACTGGTAGAAGGATTACAGCGAGCGAATATTACGACACTTTCAGATAGCGGTGAGCATTTTGCAGCATTTGCTGAATATCTGAAACCGGCATTGATGGATGAGCGCGAACAAGAGGTTTTGATGCGCACAGCCATTAATCAATTTGAAGGTTACATAAAACTTAATAAAAAAATTCCTCCTGAAGTTTTAATCTCTTTAAACAGTATCGAAGATGCAGCGCGCCTTGCTGATACTATTGCTGCTCATATGCCATTGAAGTTAACTGACAAGCAGGCTGTACTTGAGATGTTTTCAGTGACTGAGCGTCTTGAATATTTACTGGCAATGATGGAATCAGAAATCGATCTGTTACAGGTTGAAAGACGCATCCGTAGCCGTGTAAAAAAACAGATGGAAAAAAGCCAGCGTGAATACTATCTCAATGAACAAATGAAGGCGATTCAGAAAGAATTAGGAGAGATGGATGATGCTCCTGATGAACAGGAGATGCTAAAACGTAAAATTGAAGCGGCAAAAATGCCACAAGATGCACGTGAAAAAACCGAAACTGAGTTGCAAAAGCTGAGAATGATGTCACCGATGTCGGCAGAAGCAACAGTCGTACGCGGTTACATTGATTGGATGTTGCAAGTACCCTGGAATAGTCGCAGTAAGGTTAAAAAGGATTTGGTTAAAGCAGAACAAGTGTTGGACACCGATCATTATGGTTTGGAGCGAGTTAAAGAACGCATTTTGGAATATCTCGCCGTACAAAGCCGTGTCAATAAGATAAAAGGTCCCATTCTCTGTTTGGTCGGCCCGCCGGGAGTGGGCAAAACCTCTCTCGGTCAATCTATCGCCCAAGCGACTGGCCGTAAATATGTGCGTATGGCACTAGGGGGCGTGCGTGATGAAGCTGAAATACGTGGCCATCGCAGGACTTATATTGGTTCCATGCCCGGTAAACTGATTCAGAAAATGGCTAAAGTAAAGGTGAAAAACCCGCTTTTTCTATTGGATGAAATCGATAAAATGGCTGCTGATATGCGTGGTGATCCAGCTTCGGCGTTATTAGAGGTGCTTGATCCAGAACAAAATGTGGCGTTTAACGACCACTATCTTGAAGTCGATTACGATCTGTCTGATGTAATGTTTGTGGCAACCTCTAATTCAATGAATATTCCTGCGCCACTGTTGGATCGTATGGAAGTGATCCGCCTTTCTGGTTATACCGAAGATGAAAAACTCAATATTGCCAAACAGCATCTACTGCCAAAACAATTTGAACGCAATGCGGTTAAAAAAGCTGAATTGACGATCGAAGACAGTGCCATTATCAACATTATCCGTTTTTACACCCGAGAAGCAGGCGTGCGTGGTCTGGAACGTGAAATCTCCAAACTGTGCCGCAAAGCGGTGAAAAAGCTGTTGATGGAAAAACCTCTCAAACAGATTGAAATCAACGGGGATAATCTGAAAGATTTCCTCGGTGTGCAAAAAGTTGACTATGGCAGAGCGGATACAGAAAATCGAATCGGACAAGTGACCGGACTCGCCTGGACAGAAATGGGAGGCGATTTACTCACTATCGAAACAGCCAGCGTTCCAGGGAAGGGTAAACTCAGTTACACCGGTTCACTGGGTGAAGTGATGCAAGAATCCATTCAAGCGGCATTAACGGTGGTACGCGCCCGTGCTGACAAACTGGGTATCGCCGCTGATTTTCACGAAAAACGCGATATTCATGTACATGTTCCAGAAGGGGCGACCCCAAAGGATGGCCCAAGTGCTGGTATCGCGATGTGTACAGCGTTGGTTTCTTGCCTGACTGGTAATCCAGTACGTGCGGATGTTGCGATGACGGGTGAGATCACATTACGAGGTCAGGTATTGCCTATCGGTGGTTTAAAAGAAAAATTACTGGCAGCGCACCGTGGTGGCATCAAAACAGTATTGATTCCGGATGAAAACAAACGTGACCTGGAGGAAATTCCCAATAATGTGATCGCTGACCTCAGTATCCATCCAGTGAAAGCTATCGACGATGTTTTAACTTTAGCATTGCAAAATCCTCCTTTTGGTGCACAGCCTATCCCCTTAAAAGAGTGATGGTGCGCGATAAATATTGATAGCGCTAATGCTGGTAAGTCAAATAGACTTACCAGCTACTATACACAGCGGAGTATTGTCACCTTATGATGGAAAAGCTACGTGCGGCTACTAACAATGTCGCCCTCAAGATCATTATTGCCTTAATTATCCTCTCCTTTATCCTAACCGGTGTCAGCGGCTACCTAATAGACGAGACTGACAATTATGCCGCTAAAGTTAATGGCAAAAAAATTAGCCGTGCACAGTTAGAGGAGGTATTTCAAGGTGAACGTTCTCGTTTACAACAGCAATTAGGCGAACAATTCTCCACCCTAGCGGGTAACGAAGGTTACATGCAGCAGTTACGCCAGCAAGCACTTGAACAGTTAATCAACAATACATTACTCGATCAATATACTGAAAAGCTTGGTTTAACGGTCAGTGACGAACAAGTAAAAGCATCGATTCGCCAGATTCCTTATTTTCAGACGAATAATAAATTTGATAATGCTAAATACCTTAACCTGATTACTAGCATGGGATATACAGCCGAACACTTTGCCCGGCTACAGCGTCAACAGGTAATCATGAAACAATTGCTACAAGCGGTGGGTGACAGTGAATTTATTTTGCCTCAAGAAGCTGAAGCCACATCTAAACTGATTTTACAACAACGTGGTGTTCGTCTCGCAACGTTCGATATCAATAAATTACAGACTCGACAGAAAGTAACCGAAGCAGAACTGCAGACTTATTACGATCAGAATGAAAATAATTTTATCGCGCCGGAAGAAATAAAAATTAGCTTCATTGAGATAGATGCAGCGGCGATACAAGACAAAATTATAGTTAATGAAAAGGATATTCAAACTTATTACGATCGACATAAAGATAACTACAAGCAGCCGGAACGTAAAAACTTCAGTGTGATTCAGTTTAAAACCGAAAAAGAGGCAGAATCTACTTTGTCTGAACTGAAAAACGGTGCTGATTTTGCAACACTGGCCAAACAGAGATCAACCGATATTATCTCGCGCAAAAAAGGGGGTGCCTTGGGTTGGTTACAACCTGAAACCACCGTTGACGAGTTAAAACAAGCGAATTTAACCGAAAAAGGGCAACTTTCAGGTGTCATAAAATCTTCGGTGGGATATTTGTTGGTACGTTTAAACGATATTCAGACAGAGCAGATCAAACCATTAAGTGAAATACAAATTGAACTGGCTAAGCAAGTGAGACAGGAAAAAGCGCTAGACGCTTATTACGCGTTACAACAAAAAGTGAGTGCAGCGGCCACCAACGATAACGATTCATTGGCGTCTGCTGAAAAAGCGGCAGGATCGAAAGCCCAACAGACTGGCTGGTTCACGCGTGCAACTGTTCCTGCCGAACTAAACTTTAAACCCTTAATACAAACAATGTTCGATGATACTTTAATCGGAACAAAGGAAAGAGCCGGTGGTAATTCTGACGTCATTACTGTCGAAGGGGATAAAGCTTTTGTTATTCGTGTAGCGGGGCATAAAGCTGAAAAAATAGAACCTTTCAAGCAGGTTCATAACGAAATAACCGCATTAGTTAAACGTCAAAAAGCACAGCAATTCGCTCAAGCTGAGGGTGAAAAAATTCTGGCGGCGTTAAAACAAGACAAAGGTGCCGCCGCGATGAAAACCGTAGATCTGAGTTTTACTGAGAAAAAAACTCTGTCCCGTTCCGCAGATGATGAGCTACTGACGAAAGCCATCTTCAGGTTAGCACCGCCACAAAAAAATAAGCCGGTATATGGTTTATCTCAGGATCGTCAAGGCAACGTGGTATTGATCGAATTACTGAATGTCATTCCAGGTAAATTATCTCAGGACGAGATGAAAACCTTTATCAGCCAGATGCAGCAGGGTGCCAGCGGAATAACTTTTGCGACATTAATGGCGAATCTGCATCAACAAGCGACCATAAAAATAGGTGCGACCGAGCGACAATCACAGTAAGTATCACATTACCTCTGCAAAACCATGTAACCAAGTAAGGCCGCTTTAGCGGCCTCTCTCATATTTGTTCGCTGCTAATTGCGGGGAAAAACAGGCTGCGGCACAGTAAGCATGTTGTCAAACACATGGAGGATACAACAACATGAAGAACATTCGTACACGACTACTATTAACATGGTTACTGGGGATTTTGGGTTCAACTTCCGGTGTTGTTGCTGCACCGGTTAGTACCGGTATTTCAGATAAAAATATGGCAACGCCCGCTAATTCGCTACCAAAAGAGCAAAATAGAGTCAAAGGAAATCCTGGTGCCAAGATGGAGGACACTTCATTAGAACGTATTAATATCAATATCGCTACAGCAGAACAATTAGCCAAATCTCTTAATGGCATTGGTATCAAAAAGGCTGAAGCGATAGTCAGATACCGTGAGCAATACGGTGCTTTCACCGAGCTAGATCAATTACGGGAAGTTTCAGGTATAGGACCCGTATTCCTACAACAAAATAGCGCTAAACTAACATTGTAAGAGGGATGTGACACTTATCCCATGCCCCCAAAACGGGGTGGGGCGCGGGAATAAGTAAAAGTACACAAAAGCAACTGCGCTTTTCCGCTCATTCTTTTCTCATCTGAATCGTTTATGACGATTTCGAGATTTCGAATGGGCTCTTAAAACAAGCAAGATATCAAGACAGTCCGGTTTTTTCTTTAGGGAAGCCATGACTTTCTCTCGATCAGCAAGATAACGGTTTAAACCTCGGGAACGTAAATGACAAGCAGCACAGGTACCGCAGCCATCGCTTTTAGTGCCATTGTAGCAGGTCAAGGTAGAATTACGGACAGTATCCAGTTGCTGATAATAATCCGCTAAAGCCCAAGTTTTAGCTTTATCTAGCCACATCAAGGGGGTGATAAAAGAAATATCTCTATTAATGCCTAGCTTGATGGCACCATTGAGGGATTTAACAAACTCATCACGACAATCAGGATAACCGGAAAAATCTGTTTGACAGACACCGGAGATAACGGCATTTGCCTGTACCTGATAAGCATAAATAGCTGCCAATGTAAGAGACAAAATATTTCTTCCAGGAACAAAAGTGCTGGGAAGGCTCGGCTTACCTCCTTCACTATTTTCTTCGCCATCTTTTTCATTGAGCCTATTGTGGATCGGTGTAGAGATACTGTCTTGCATCAGGCTACTCGTGGTCAACTCGTTAAGTAATGTGGTATCTAAGATTTTATGACCTTGCACCTCGAATTGTCGTGCTAGCTTTTTCGCAACTTAAATTTCCTCACGATGGCATTGTCCATAATCAAATGTGATGCAATAGATTTCGTCATATTTTTTTTCTCTTTTAGCCTGGGTCAAACAGGTGGTGGAGTCTTGACCACCACTAAAAACGACAACGGCCCGTTTCATAACACTACCTTCCTGTAGAGAGAGATTCGATATCGAAAACACCGAACTGATGTGGAGATCAATGAGTAGGTTATGTTACCCATTGTCATTCATTTCCTCAAATGAAAGGTTTTCTGTATTTTTTTAGGAGGGCTAAAAACAATTCGTTATAGATATGCGATTTAATTTTGATTGTCTAACGGATACATTGATGAGTAAATGTACGAAGTGTCTTATATTTGAATGCTAATCAAAATTAAATCGCTCAGCTATACATAGCTGGACATGTAAGGTAGAAAATCGTGCTTCATATCCCCTTTCTAAAAGCTAAATTTTTCAGGCACACCTGATAAGTTTCAGCTGTGAGGTTTCGAATAGCACAATAATAAGGTACCCATTTGTTTTCTTTGGTAATAGGTTGTAAATCTTTTCTAAGCATATAGAATTTTTGATAACTGTCAGCTAATTCGCCACTTGGCTTAATTTTATCCATAGCTTTCATCAAATTACAAGAACGGCAAGCCAGTTTATAATTTTTATTCGAATCATAGGCCAGTTTCCATTCTGGCCTTATACTGTCCAAGGGATAATAATAGGTTGAATAACCTTGAAGTTCTAAAGTGTTACGAGAGTAGCGATACAGTTTGAATCCTGGATTATTGCTAAATAATGGGCTGACAGCGGGTGTGCCAGTTAGAAAGATATTTTTAGTTCTTCCGTTAAATTTAATTATTTCAAAAAAATCCGTGTGTAAATGACCCGAAAAAATAGCGATAATTTCATTAGAGTAATATTCAAGTTGAGATAAAAATTGTTGTGTGTTCTGTGGATCCCAAAGACTCACAACGTCACTCTGTATCACACTTTGATACGCATCAATTCCAACCGGAATATGTAACGCAATGATTGCCTTTTGATTTTTTTTATGCACAGAAGATAATTCATTATGCAACCAATTTAATTCTTCTTTAGCTTCAATATCCAGACCTTTTCCTAAGGTAGAAAAAAATTAGTATTAAGCACAATTAAACGCAGTTTTTTTTGTTTAGACAATTCGAGAGAATAGTACCCCCCTTTACTAAAATCATTTTCCATTTTAATACGATTTTTTTCATCTTTTATCGATTGACTCCAAATTTTAGCTATATTTTTGTAAAATACCGCTTCAGAAGTATAATGATCGGAATAGGTATCGTTGTTCCCTACTACAGTATAAACATCGATAGATGAAAGCCTATTTTTTAATTCATTGGTAATAAATTGCATTGTCTTGTTAACAAAATTTTGTATTCCTATTGAAGAAGTATCTCCTGTATATTTTATATAATTTTTATTATAGTCATGTGCTAAAACATCACCTAACAATAATACAAATTGCGCATGGGTATCATCAGCACGTTTCTTCAAAGTACCTAACACAGAGTGAAATAAAAAATAATTTGTATCTTTATTATAAATTTGTTTACTTTGTTCATACCGCTCAAGAATTTCTTTCCATTGCGATGTTGGCGCTGCTTGAAGTTTATCAATAATAAGGCAGGTATCGTTTTTAATATCACAGTTATAGAATGGATTAAAATGGAGGTCGGAAATAGTGATGAACGTAACTGTTTTTTCTGGATAAACTTTATCAGTGCATCCGGTTACTATTAGAAAAGAACAGATAAAAGCAACTTTTCTTAAATGGAAAAAATTTATTATTCCCATTGATGTTCCTTTTTTAGGTTGAACTACATTATAGGTTGACACGAGTTTTATACCGAGCACTGATTCAGATAACATCAACTCTGGTATAAGCTTATAACGATATCAAGTCAAATATAAAATTTAAACTTGTACTAACATATAGTGAATGTAAAGAATATGCTTCTGTCGCTCCGTAGTCATTACCTACTGTGTGGTGCGGGATACTCGCAATGCTCATGGACAGCAAGTCCGCTCCGTTTGCTGTGAACCTACGCTTTGATTTTACGCCTCTCACTATATCTGTGCGCTTTAATGTTAGTCAAAGATGTTGAGCTACTACAGCTTAAAACGGCAAGGCACACCGCCCTCATTTCACGAAATCAGAAACTTATCAGCTAGGCTGCATAGTGAAGCCAGAGGTAAGGAGTTTGCGCAAAAATTACTGGGACATAAATCCACTTGCCATGACGGAAAAATACCGTGATAGCAGAGGGAGCGAGTGGGACGAAATCTGACTCATTTTTATAATTTTTGGGTTATCGAGTAAGACGTTAAAGTACAAGATAATCTAATGCATTTTGACCTAATTTCGATCGATTGTGACTTTTATTTTTTAATTTATTAATTTTTATCATAAATAAAATACTGCCACTATGATAAATAGGTCATGTATTCAATAGGTTGTTCAAGTATCAAAAACAGTATTCCCTCTCAATGAATGTCATAATAACCTTATCGTGCATTTTTTCGGATTTTGAGTAACCTATCATTTTACGATTCAATCGTTTAAGTCGTATTCTCAGTGTTAAATTTTTTCTTTCTGTCCTTTGCGTATAAAGCGTGCCAACGATGTGATTTGCGGAAGGTAAAATCGAATAAGCAGTAAAATCATCTGTACAGAAGAAGTCCATCTGAAAAAGGGCTAATAGGTCAAGGAGCCTCTGAAGCGTTGGGAGTTTGACCGCAGTAGCGGTAACGAACCTCTATTTTTTCCATCATCAATTACCCCGCTAGAAATAGAGATTTAACATGGCTTCAACCTATTGAATACATGACCATAAAATAAGGGCACATTATAGCGAAGATGTCATTCTCGTTATAACCTAATAATTAAAGTCATAGAATATAAAAAAATTAGGGAAATAAATCCGTTAAATATCAGCCAAAATATGCTTAATCAACTTTGGTCCATGAAAGATGAGCCCTGAATAAATTTGAATCAAAGTGGCACCGGCTGCTATTTTTTCTCGAGCGGCAATCAGTGAGTCGATACCGCCAACGCCAATAATAGGCAGCCGACCTTGTAACTCTTGCGATAAACGCCGGATGATAGTGGTACTAGAGAGCTGTAATGGGCGACCGCTCAAGCCGCCGCTCTGTTCACAATAGGGTAATCCTTGAATTAAAGAACGATCCAAGGTGGTATTAGTGGCAATTACCCCATCAATTTTATGTCTGATTAACGTGTCGGCTATTTGAATTAATTCTTCTTCCGTCAGATCAGGGGCAATTTTTACCGCGATGGGTACATATTTACCATATTGTTGATGTAGTTCAGTTTGTTTATTCTTAATTGCCGCTAATAAATCATCCAGTGCATCCCCATACTGTAATGAACGTAATTCAGGGGTATTGGGCGATGAAATATTAATCGCAATATAACCAGCATAAGGATAGATTTTATCCATACATATCAAATAATCGTCTTTACCTTGTTCAACCGGAGTATCTTTATTTTTACCAATATTTATGCCAAGAATGCCGCTAAAATGCGCTTTCTTAACATTGTTGATCAGATTATCGACCCCCTTGTTATTAAACCCCATGCGATTGATGATCCCTTCCGCTGTGCTGACCCGAAATAAACGTGGTTTGTCATTACCCGGTTGTGCTCGTGGCGTTACTGTTCCAATCTCAATAAATCCAAACCCCATAGCGGCTAAAATATTAATGCATTCACCATTTTTATCTAACCCAGCAGCTAAACCCAATGGATTTTTAAATGACAGTCCCATACAATTGACCGCTTTTGTCGGCACCGATTGACGTAACAAGAATGCTAAAGGCGTTCCTGTCATTCGTTGTAGGCCTCTCAACGTCAATTCGTGCACACGTTCAGCATCAAGTTGAAATAAAATTTTTCTGACCAGTGAATAGTACATCGTGTTCTTATACTCCTAAGAACCTGTTTGAAATCTCTTGTGCTCGCCGTATTTTGGTCAAGTAATTCGTCAAAAATGCGCTCAACATGCGCATTTTCTTTTTTGTTGTTACAAAGAGTAAATTACGCTTTTTCGCCCATTTTTTCCTCTTCTGAACACCGCAAAAAAGATTTGGAACGGCTCTAAGCAAACGGTTTGTTAAAAGTTAGTGCCAACCACCATTGCGAATAATACCTACTGCTAGGCCTTCTATGGTTAAATGTTGCTGTTTAAGATCAACAATGATGGGTTTAAACTCATTGTTTTCCGGTAAAAGATGCACAATATCATTTTGCTTTTGTAAGCGTTTTACCGTGACTTCATCTTCAATACGCGCTACTACTATTTGACCATTATGTACATCTTTTGTTTTGTGTACGGCAAGAAGATCACCATCGAAAATACCAATGCCTTTCATTGACATGCCACTTACTCGTAAAAGAAAATCGGCATGGGGTTTAAACAACGAGGGATCCACCTTATGGCGCCCTTCTTCGTTTTGCTGTGCTAATAGCGGTTCTCCAGCGGCTACTTGACCAATGACGGGTAGCCCTTCTTCTTCCTTCTCTATTAATATACGGATGCCGCGTGAGGTACCGGATAGGATTTCAATCACTCCCTTACGGGCTAAGGCTCTCAGATGTTCTTCCGCAGCGTTAGCTGAACGAAATCCCAGATGCTTGGCGATTTCGGCACGTGTCGGTGGCATGCCAGTTTGTGCCCGACAATGACAGACTAAATCATAAACTTCTTGTTGTCTGGGTGTTAGTCTTTTCATACTTTTACCTGTTTTTCTATACAGTTTCATGTAAGTATATACAGTCAACACCGTTTTGGGAACCCCAAATTACGTAAAATAATGAGTGTTTTATTCTAGAGAATTAGCGCATGGTAACGAATTCTTCAGCGGAAGTCGGGTGAATAGCCACTGTATTGTCAAAGTCTTTCTTGGTCGCCCCCATCTTTACGGCTACGGCAAACCCTTGCAGGATTTCATCCATACCGAAACCGATACCATGGATGCCAACTATCTTTTCATCGCTGCCGCTGCAGACCAGTTTCATGTGACAAGGCTGACGGTGCTGAGTGACCGCACTGTACATCGCAGTGAAAGAAGAATGATAAACTTTAACTTGATCGGCGCCAAATTTTTCTCGGGCTTGTGGTTCAGTCAGGCCGATGGTTCCTATGGGGGGGTGGCTGAAAACCACCGTGGGAATATTATTGTAATCGAGATATTCATTCAGCTTATTATTGAACAAACGTTCAGAGAGACGACGACCGGCAGCAACCGCAACCGGCGTTAGTTCCACTGCACCCGTGTTATCACCGACTGCGTAAATGCCTTTAACACTGGTATTTTGGAACTTATCAACCTCTATATAACCTTTATCATTTATTTTCACACCACAAGCATCGAGGTTGAGCTTATCGGTGGCTGGCTTGCGCCCAATTGCCCAAATGACATGGTCAACGGTAAGTGATTTTCCATTTTCTAGTTGTAGCTCCAGGCTGCCATTCGCGTTTTTAATCACTGCTTGCGGTACTGCTTCGGTATGTAATTTTATCTTTCTTTCTTCCCCTCCCTGTTTCATGGTGTTTACCAGGTTTTCCACGATTAAAGGATCGAAGTGGCGTAAAGGCGCATGTTTACGTACCAATAAATCGGTTTCGACACCCAATGCATTTAGCACACCGGCAATTTCTACCGCAATATAGCCAGCACCGACCACCGCTACACGTTTTGGTGTTTCATGTAAATCAAAAAAACCGTCAGAATCGATGCCGTATTCAACACCAGGAATGTCAGGATGATCGGGGTACCCTCCAGTAGCGATGAGAACATGATCGGCGCTGATTTTCTCACCATTCACTTCAACAGTATGCACATCGATAAACCTGGCGAAACCAGTGATAACATCAACGTCATTATGACTTAAAACACGTTTATATGATTGATGAATTCGGTTGATATAAGCATTGCGACTTTCAATCAATTTTGGCCAATCGAAGGTACTTAGTTCGATGTTGAAACCATAATCAGCACCGTATACGTGAATGGCTTCAGCGATCTGTGCTGCGTGCCACATGATTTTTTTCGGAACACAACCGACATTCACACAAGTGCCACCCAGCTTTTTATCTTCAATCAATGCACACTTTTTACCATAGCTGGCTGCCCGATTAATTGAAGCAATACCGCCGCTGCCACCACCAATTGCTAGATAATCATAATGTTTATTCATCGTGTCGTTTCCATGAAGTTGTAAAATGGTTCAAGATCTATTGTATTGTGTATTCACGACGTTCTCGAATAGGCTCTAACTAATTAGCAATGAAACGTTTTGTTTCCGTTAACACTTGCAGTAACAGTGCGAGTGGAGGTTTATGATCTTTTATTTCGTTACCCTGCTGGTCATAGGTGCGATAATTACCGTCATCATGTAACAATATGGTTTGCGTCGGGGTGGTGATCACTAACATACCGTCATCACCCGTTGTCACCCAATTATTCTTGCGTTTAATAGCAAACAAATCTTCACCTTGAGAATAATCCTGTGGCGGGGTGTTAACATGTAGTAAATGTTGCATCAGGGTCACCATAATATCCTCATGATTGGTCAGCTTATCGATCTTTTGAGCCGATCTATCTGGCCAGTGGATAATAAGCGGCACCTGAAGCTGCTCACGATTAAATTTACTCCCCGCTCCCCAGGTACCATCACCGCTGTCATTGAATTCAATACCATGAGCAGCGGTGATGATCACAACTGTTTTATCCCACTGATAATTTTTCTTTAGTGTTGCAATGATGGTCATGATGTTCCGATCAGTATTTTGGGCACTTGCCTGATAGTGGTGGATAAAATCAGTCGACAAAGGGAGTCCCTTCTCTGCTGTTTTGTTCTGATCTTCTGTCGCGCCATTGAAATTAATGTATGAGAACCATTTTCTGTCGGTACTGCGATTGATTAACCATTGCTGCCACTGTGTGGTTGTTACGCTGTCATTCTGTTGTATCGGCGTAGGTAACGAAAAATCACTCAATAATGCCTGCCGGTACAAAGATGACTTGAAACCATCAGAAGAAAACAGGCCGAATTGGTAGCCCCGTGTGTCTAATGCGTTAATCAAGGCGGAAGGTTTACGTGCGGCAAGAATGCCACCGAGATAAGTCGGCGATATACCGTAAAACAGACCAAATAAACCGGTATTTTGTCGATTACCTGAGCTGTAATGGCGAGTAAATTGCAGATTAGCATCAGCAAATTGAGTCAGTATCGGCATATCTGACGCGAGATTACTGCTACGAATGCCATCGATGAGGATCAGCAGTAAATTGTAGCCATTATCTTCACCATCCATGTTTTTGCCGCTAAAACTGATCTTATTGAGGGGATATTCAACAGCCAAAGCATCAGGGCTGCCTTGTTCAATCAGACGACGCTGATACTCTTGCTTATCTAGCATACCGTGCTTTTCTAAAAAATTACGGGCAGTCATTGGATGAGATAGCGGTAAATTTGCCCGTTGCATAGTTATTGGTCGATAAAAGTTGGCGTCAGCCCAACTATACATAAGATGTGATGCAAAAAATGCCCCGGTAAATAGTGCTACCAGTGGCTTAACAACGGGTTTACGATTCAGGCTACGTAGTCTCTGCCAGCACCAGGTACCAAAGAACATCTCAATCAGAAAAATGATCGGTACACAAAAAAAGATGAATAGCTTATCACGGGTAAGCTCGTCTTGCTCTGGATCAGCAATTAATTCCCATATCACCGAATTAAGATGCAAATGGAAACGAGTGAAAACTTCACTGTCGATCAGTAACAGTGTTAGCCCCACAGTGGCGAGTACCACGGAAATAAAGCGCAGTACGCGTTGTGACATCACCAGGAAAGTCAGAGGAAAGATTATCAATACATAAGCGACAAAAACAATGAAACTAAAATGCCCAAGCCAACTGGTCAAGGCATAAATTCTGCCCGGCAGGGAAGCCGGCCAATTAGAAACGAACAGGTATCGACTGCCTATCGCCAGGCTGAAAAGGATATTAAATAAGGCAAACCAATGCCCCCAACTGATCATCCCGGACACATTTTCGCGGTAGCGCTGACGATTTGTCACCATATTGAGGTTGTATTAACTGATAAATTAATGAGTTTCATCATCACATATTGAGGCAGCAAATGCCATTACGCAAGCATAGTGTTGGATAAAATTGTATTTTTACCCGTTGACAAAACCACACATACTACCTGATAAAAATACGATTTTACAGCATTAGCGACTTATTGAGCACAGTTATCGCTTTTAGTTGCAGCCAGGATCCATAGGTGTTTGAATAGGCAGTTTTCCAAAAGGAGTACCTTTCATGAGCCTGAATATCGATCAGATGGCTTTACGTCAATTGATCAAAGATGACAATCAAAAATTTAGCATGGTGCTACGAGATTCTTTGCTGTCAACCGACACGGTTGTCAAAGAGATGATGACCGAGTTACACCGTGTCTACAGTACAAAAAGCAAAGCTTATGGACAGTTTGATGAGCAAAGTGAGTTAGCTAATGCATTAAAACTCAGTCGTAAGGGTGATGGAGATTTCTTAAGTTTTACTCACACAGCTACAGGTCGTCTACGTGATGAACTAGCAAAATATTCGTTTGCTGAGAGTGGAACTCTACTGTTCTGTCAATACCGCTATCTAGCTGTCGAGTATTTGTTGATCGCGTTTCTTAACAGTTGTAATAGTATGCGTGTTGATGAACAGCTTGATCTGAGCATCACACATCATCTGGATATTAACCATGCCGATATTGTGGCTCGTATTGATTTGACCGAATGGGAAACTAACCTGCAATCGAAACGTTATCTCACTTTCCTAAAAGGACGAGTAGGACGCAAAATATCCGATTTCTTTATGGATTTCCTGGCGGCCACTGAAGGTTTAGACACTAAAGCACAAAATCGTGGCTTATTACAGGCAGTTGATGACTATTGTGCTGATGCGCAATTAGATAAAAAAGAGCAGCAATCGTATCGACAGCAAGTGTACAGTTATTGTAATGAACGATTACAAACTGGTGAAGAAATTGAACTACATGCATTATCACAAGAGCTACCTGTTTTAGGCGAGAAAAATCTTCAGCAGTTTTCTAATGAACAGGGATACGTTCTTGAAGAAAGCTTCCCGGGAGATCGTACAACATTACGTCAATTGAAGAAATTTGTGGGGAGCGGAGGGGGTTTAACTGTCAATTTTGATGTGCAGCTGCTGGGTGAACGTGTTCTTTGGGACGCAGCGACTGACACATTGACCATCAAAGGCACGCCTCCGAATTTACGTGATCAGCTAAGGCGCTCTTCGGGTGGGAGTACAACATCATGAAGTCTTGGTATTTACTCTATTGTAAACGCGCTCAACAGTTACGTGCGCAAGAACATTTGGAACGACAAGGAGTCGTTTGTTTGACACCGACAGTGGAAATGGAAAAAATTTTCCGCAGAAAACGGATCACGGTAACTGAGCCTTTATTCCCTAACTATTTATTCACCGAGTTTAGCCCTGAAAATATTCATACCACAACGATCAAAGCCACTCGTGGTGTTAGCCATTTTGTACGTTTTGGAATACATCCGGTGATTATTCCACAATTGGTCATTGATGATATAAAGTTACATATGATGCATAAAATGTCTGATCCTAGGCTGCCGGTACTGGGTGACGTTGTACGGGTTACTGAAGGAATTTTTGCTGGATTACAGGCTATTTATACTGAACCGGATGGAGAAACACGCTCAATCCTATTGTTGAACATGCTTAATAGCCAAGTGACGCAAAGTTTGGACAACCGTCATTTTGAGAAGTAAGAACGTTTATCCTAAGCAGACATTACTTAGAACCTATGCGAAATCGTCAGGCGGTATTATCTCCCCAATATTAATGTTGCTGACATTAGCGGGATTAGAGCAACACATTAAACAAGCGGTGCCCAAAAAGTCTGATAAAGTGAATTTTATCTCCTATCCTGATGACTTCGTTATCACTCTGTGCATCAATAAAAGTGTTGGAGAATACGATAAAACCGTTAATACCCGCGTTCCAAAAAAAACGTGGTTTGTCACTCTCGATAGAGAAGAAAACGATTACGCATATTAGTAAGGGATTTGGTTTTTTGGGGTTCAATATCCGTAAACACAAGGAAAAATTACTGATTAAACTAATTAAATACAATGTGTTAATGTTTATTCGTAACACCAAAGAAGCCATTAAGTCTCTCCCGAGCAAGATTACTGGTGAATTAATCAAGATCCTCAGTCCCAAATTGTGGGAATGGGGAAACTATTACAAGCACAGTGATCTCTAGCTATGTAGGCAGCGAGATATTCAAAGTATTACCCCGATGGTCAACGCTAAGGTATCCGAATAAAGGTACAAGAGGGTTAGTTAAAAAGTATTTTTTACCAGAACACGCCTGCCGATGGCGTTTTCCAGGTAAACGTGCCAGCAAGGACGTCGATCACCAGGAATTGTAGTAGCTCAAACTTAACCTGACAGACACAAGCTAAGCGATCGAATTTGTCAGAGTAGTCTGAGTGTGCGATGGTTCAAATAAATTATCGAGTTGTTTTTCTTTTACTAACTCTTTTGATGCAATCCAAGTTTCCCAGGGGGTTTTGCCATAACAATACCAGCCTGAATGAGGTCGCTCTCTGTTGTAGAATGCGAGCCATTTATCGATGTCTTGCTGAATGTCTTCCAATGATGAATAAATTTTACGCCGAAACATCACGTCATAGCCTTCATTTTTCATCGTCTTATGAAACCGCTCACAGATACCATTAGTCTGCGGGCTGTATGCCTTGGTCCGCGTATGCTCGATATCTTCTAGCTCCAGGTAAAGCTGATACGCATGGGTTTCCTTTTTCCCCGAGTATTCTGACCCTCTGTCGGTCAGGATACGCAATAAGGGAACCGCTTGCTCATCATGTAATGGCAGCACCTGATCGTTTAACATATCTGCGGCAACCAAGGCATTTTTCTCTGTATATACCCAAGTGAAATCAAGATGCAGGATTTAGCGCCTGGAAATTATCGGTTAAGCGAGATACCAGAGAACTTGCCATTTGTGGTAGCTTCACCTCAAAGAAGTTTAAGATATCGTTCTTAAAACTCTGTTTAGATGGGTAATATCTATTGTTTCGTGTTTGCTCATTCATCACCTTCCACAATCGCTCTATCGGGTTTAGATTCGGGCTATACGGCGGAAGGTAATGAAGCTAGATATTCAACGTAAAGCCATTCAAAAATAAAATAAATTATTTAAAACAAACAGATATATTATTTTAGATTAAATAATAGGCAACAAAACACGACAAAACACCACTTTTCAGTCACTATTTATCAATATGTTGCCTCTTCATTTCGACCTGTCCTTGCACTGAGCGAAGGTTCCTTTCTGTCATTCATCGTCAAATAACTCACTTTTCCAGCATCCAAGGTAGCCTTGTTTGAAACCTGTTTTATAGACATCGACCATGTTATTTTTTTCTTGGACCTTCATGTCACCAATTTGACACTTTTAAAAATAGGCAATAAAAAAATGTCATGTATTCAATAGGTTGTTCAGGTATCAAAATTCGCTATTTATTTTGAAGGAAGATTTGATGGTAAAATTATGATCTAGCCTTTATGCTGACATAGAATTCTAAACACTCTCTCATTTTTTTCACGCCTACGCCCTAAGCAATCCAGATACTCATAAATATTCTATAGATAAAAATTACTAATATAAAATTTAATGATATTAAAAAATTATTTATAGGTAAAAAGACATCTTGTGTTAAACACATTATTTTTTACGAGTAAATAAAATGTATTTAAGGTAATTTACGTTTAGGCTTTTTTTCTTCTTGAACCAATTTATTAATCGATTAAATAGCGTTTCCTTTTTGCTTTGCTTTTTTTGAACCTCTAATGCTTTATTTCTCAACTCTCGTTTTCTCGCTCTGTTCTGTCTATTGCTCATAATGATATCTCCTATTCTCAATAAACTGTATCCTAGGGTGGATAAATTCTTGCGGGATATAGCAATCAAAACCATGTTCATTACAGAATCTTTTAAACTCAGGCAATGAATTAACATCCGATTTTCTGTACATGACTTGCAGATGGTTTTCTATCGTCCGTGGAGAACGATGTAATTTTTCTCCTATCTCTTTGGCGCTTAAGGACTGTAGTATATGAAAGACAATTTTAAGTTCAAATGCTGTAAACAGATCGCTTGGTGGCTCCAATGCGAGTACTGAAGGTGTAACCTTATCTACATATTGTGGCAAAGAAATAAAATCCATTTTTTTTCCATAAAAAACAGTTCCTACGCACTCATTTTTTTCATTATACAAAGGAAATTTTTCATAGAGATACGGTTCTAATTTTTTCTTTCGACCAAAAAAGTGTGTTTTAATGAGCGTGACTCTTTGTCCACTCTTTATCGTTTCTTGATCCTGCTTTTTCAGCTCCGAAGCAAATTCGGCTACCGGCGTGGGGAGTTGCTCATCACGTTTTCCTTCGATTTTAAAGCACGCAGGAATATTTAAAAATTCACGAAAAGCCCGATTAGTGTAAATAAATCGTGATTCACAATCTTTTATGCCCCAAATATCTTCACTATGTTCCATAATAGAAATAAGAGGGAATGATTTTAATGAAGTTTTAATCTTATTCATATTTTTTCTCTTTTTTTAGTTACGTGCATTGTAATATAAATAATTTATTTCACTCATGTTGACAACAATGAGATCATTTATCTGTCTCCCTTTTCCGCCAGTATTGCTTCAGCTTGATCCAGCATTTTTATCAGAGCGTTAATACTCTGTATAGAAGGTCTTCTATCAGCAGGGTGACGCCATGGAAACACGGTATTAAGCCCTGATTGAACCAAAAAATTATCTACTATTTTGATGGGGTCATCGTATCTATAACGTATCTTTGGTTTCAATTTAATCGTCATCATCGTGTCTCCTTTGTGTCCATCCTGACTGTATCCAGCCCGAGTGGATTGATCGAGATTTCAACTTTTTCCCGTGATATTTATATGTCAAATCTATGCCGTCTTTCTTTCCTGTCCTGATAGTCCACACCAACCAGACCACATACAAAATCAAACAAATTACCCAGAATATAATACTGATAGTAAATTCGTTCATGCGATTTTCTCCATTAGACCAGTACAGGCTCCTGCGTTAAAAGCTATCACTTTCACCTAATGCAAATAATTGAGTATCAATTACCTATGTCGGGTAATACTAATGAAAAAGATAAGTGGCACTAGTCTAAAATAGAGGGACTAGCTTTTTTCTGATTTTTATGGTAACCGATATAATATTGACAACTATATATACATAAAGCCTTTGATTTTAAGTCATGTTTTACAAAAAATTTTCAGATAGGAGAAAATTCATTTCTGTTTCTACTGTAGCTTTAGCGTCGTGCCGCAAGTTTAGGAAAAACAATGCGCCAGAAAGTATCCACTCTAGAGTCTCTTCCTGTAAGGATTTTACATAAACGGACTCAGGCAAAAGTGCGTCACAAAAAACTGAATAAGTTAAACACCGTTAACAAAAAATATTACGGGTAGTCTTGTGATATTTACGCAAATAGAGTATTGTTTGCTCCTCGTAGCCTCGGTTTTTTGTGGCCGTTTTCGCTATATTAGGGTATAGGCTCAAACATTTAGGGGGCTACTATGGACGAAGCTAATCACGAAAAGGCAACTGATTCTCAAGGGATTACTGTGAACTCTCTTGAATCACTTTCATTTAAGTCAGTTATGGAAAACAGTGGTCAGTCCTGGGGAATAAAGGATAAGGAATCACGATTTGTCTATATGAATAAAGTGTCTTTGGATGCCCATAATCTGCCGATTGGGTTTGATATTGAAGGTCGATTAGATGAGGAATGTCCTGCCCCTTGGGCCCAGTTTGCCACAGAATTCCGAAAGCATGATCGAGAGACTGAAAAAAACAGAAAAAATGTTGCTATAATTTCAACCCAGTTATGGGGACGTGAGCAAAAACTTGAACCTTACTATATTGAAAAAACACCACTCTATAATGGACTCAATGAGTGTATCGGTACTATTTTTAACGCAAGAAAATTAAATTTTTATTCCTTTTCACAATATGTTGGCAAACTCACTCCTTCTGTATTGATACTAACTCCACCCATAAGCAGGTTCACTGAAAGAGAACTTGATGTGGTGTTTTACCTACAACAATCCTTGCCAGCTAAAGTGATAGCACGGAAGCTTAATGTCTCTCACAATACGGTAGGAAAGTACAAGGATAAAATTTTTCAAAAAGCGGGCGTTTATTCAGTAGACCAATTTAAAGAATTTTGTAGGGAAACGGGGCTTGACCGATATATCCCCAAAAAATTCATACAACCCGGTGTACAGTTCGTTTAATTCCCTATCCAATCTACGTAACGTGAGTCACGTAATACAATGACTCTTATTAGTGAATAGTTAATTCTTTACTCAGGAGGTTGTTATGGATGATGATATCAATCACGCAAAAATACCTGATTCTCAGCGAATTACGGTAGATTCCCTCGAATTATTTTCCTTCAAATCATTTATGGAAATTGGTGGGCAACCTTGGGGGGTGAGAGACAATGAGTCACGGTATGTATACGCTAACGAAGCGGCGCTTGATGTTTTTGACTTACCTGTTAATTTTGATATTGAAGGTCGACTGGATAACGAGTGCCCCGCGCCTTGGTCCGAGTTTGCGGGAGATTTTCAAAGATGGGATAGGGAAGCTGAAAAAGGGAAAAGTGTTGGGATAATTTCAACGCAAGTTTATACCCGAAAAAAGGTACTTCAACCTTATTTCGCCGAGAAATTCCCTCTCTATAAGGAAACGGTTGTTGGTAACGAAATAAAAAAAGAATGCATAGGCACTGCTTTTTATGGAAGAAAATTAAATTTTTGTTCCCTCCCTCAATATGTGAGCAAACTCACACCTTCTATATTAGTATTGGATCCGCCTACAGACATATTCACTAAAAGAGAACTTGATGTGGTGTTCTACTTACACCAATCTTTGCCCAGCAAAATGATAGCCAGAGCGCTTGATGTTTCTCATGATACTATAGAAAAGTACAAAACTAACATTTTTCAAAAAGCAGGGGTTTGTTCAGTAGGCCAATTTAAAGAATTTTGTGAGGCGACCGGTTTTGATCGATATATTCCAAAAAGGTTTATGCAGCCCGGTGTGCAATTTATTTAAAAGCCAAGGTTTGTCTTAGAAATACATCTTTGTTTTTAAAACCTTAGTACCATACGTCCAGGGCTGTCCATCAAAAATTTTACTGCAAAACAGTACGTAAAATTGAGTTTTCTTAATCTAACTTTTTTCGTAACCATTTTATATCCTGGTTAGCAAAGAAGCTAAGCCATGCTAATCGGTCATTTCACTGGAGCCAGTACTGAAGCCATTTTTTGATATGGAAAGATAATTCTCTCATTGAAATTAAAATAATTTTAAATCAATGAGTTATTTGTTTTGAGCATAATTATTGGAGACTTGGCTTAGATTTCCTGCTAATCAGATTTTATAATTTTTAAATAAAAATGATTTTTTGACCTGTTAAGCATGTTGACTCGACTCTTCTAATTTTTCAAAACACGCCTCAAACTCTTCTCTGATTTTTGCTGTCATTCGTTCTATAAACTGATTATGAAAATTAAAACAACATATTGATATTAATGACTATTTCTTAAAAACATAGATCATGTTACACGACGACTGCTCTAGTTGGCTGTCATTGTTGACGGAAATGATGATATCAATTCCCTTTTTATAGAGTTGATCAAGTAATTTTTAATGGGATAGCTCTGATCATATATCCAGAGCCCATTACAAAAACATAAGGCATTCTATCCATACCTTTTTCTAGCCGCTACATTTTTTATACTTCACCAGCAACATCCAGTTCACGTATTTAGTATATTCCCAATCATGCAGTATTTTACGTTAACTTGTGCTTAATCAACCAATTTTTCTATTTTTATGTGGATAAAGGAACCATCCTAGAGCTTGGTTCGAGAAATTTTTGTGGGGCATAGCGCTCATAGCCACGAATTTTACAAAATACCTTAAAATCATACAATGAACCAATCTGCGCCTTTTCATAAACTCCCTGTTGGATACTGTCCACTTTCTGAACAGAAATATGTAATTCTTCCGCTATGCTTTCATTACTGATATTCTGCAACAAGAAAAATATCACATCATATTCTTCATCAGTAAAGAACTCGTCTGGCTTATCATACAGTAGAGAAAGAGGTGATTCTTTTTCGACATATTGCCCAGGTGTAAAAAATGACATCGGATGTGCATGAAGCATTACACCAACGGACTCTTTTCGATCATTTAGTACAGGAGTTCTATCGAAAATATAGGGTTGAATTTTCTTTTCCCGACCAAAACAATGGGTTTCAATTGATGAGACAGTCTGGTTAGCTACTACAGCAAGCTTCTCGTAGTCGCGATATTGTTGAGAAAACTTAGCAAAATCAAGATACGGTAATTTACTGTCAGCAGGCTTGTTTACAGGTAGCTCACTGTCGCTCTTATCTACAATGTTAAATTCCGGTGGTAAATCTAACAGTTCCAGGAACGCTGAATTTGCATACCGATACCGCGAATCAGGGTCTTTGAAAGCCCAAGGTTCGCTGCTGATCTTCCAAAACGCGACAAACTGCGGCGGAATTTCTTTAGGCAGAGACTGAATGTTAATATTTTCAGACATATAGCATCCTGTAAGATTTTTAAAATCATTCTGTAACCACGGGGGAAATCAACTCTAGCACCCAGTAACCATAAGTAAACTATACCCTTAACTATTTGATAAGGTCAAGTAGCCTTAATGAAAGTGCCATCCTTATTGAACGAACGTTTCTTTCTGTGGTGCATCGTAAAATGACTCACTCTCCCAACGTCCAAGGTAGCCTTGTTTGAAACCTGTTTCATAGACATCGGCCATGTTATCCTTTTTTTCGACCTTCATGTCATTAATCTGGCACTTTTAAAAAAGGTAGTTGAAAATTCAGTGTGCAATTGTATGTAAATTATTGATTTCATTGGTGCGCCCTGCTGGATTCGAACCTGTAACCTACGGCTTAGAAAAAATTACAGATCTAGCCCACTACCAAGTAAACGTAGAGGTGAACGGTTTGCCAAATTCATCTATTCCCTCGGCAATACGGGTACGAGATTTTTTAGCCTGTCGGCTGCTGGAATCACTTCTGAGCGCATCTAGTCGGCGTTGTAGTGCCGGAGTACTGGTGCTAGGGTCTAGCAGGTTACTCATATTAAATTCTCTTAGCTTCGCCAACCGAGCCTCTAGGCTTGCAACTTCTCCCTCTGTATCAAAGATATGTGAAGAATCTTCTGTTTGATATTCACCCTCTCTGTGGCGCTCCGTTGACAAGGATCTACTATTCATAGATGTTGCCACCCCAATATTTAGCGAAGAAGAATCAGGAATAGTATTTTGTCTACTCTCGTACTTCCTTTTCAACTGTTCTTGATGCCTTTTTTCTTCTATTTCCGAATTCGCTTTATTTTTTTCCCTCTTTTCATTAGAAATAGCATAACCTTCATACAAAGCATTCGCAGTCTGGGCCCATGTATCTGTTGAACGTTGAGGATCGCCGTGTTGACCAGAACGACTGGTGGAGCCGGAAGGACTTAAACCCACAATGACATCGGCCATAGCATTAACGCTCCTATCGAAAAGGCTTGAAGATACCCTGCTCATGTTTTTCACCATTTGTTGCGTTGTCGTCCTTTGTTTAAGTCCATCTTCTATCCTATCACGGCACCTAGTGGCGAGCGATAAGGCCCGCTGACTCAAACTCGGCTCCCAAGTAACAATCGTTTTTATATGTTGACAGATATTCACTAGCTGTTCTAGCTGCTCTTTTTCAAAAGAAGGCTGATGCATAAATGGCTCTATTACCCGTAGTACCTCATTTAAGCTTTCACAACTATCTCTATTAGTTGATTCGCTGACAGTTCTCTTTATTTCATTATACAAACGAGGAAGCAGCGGCTTTAGTTCGTCAGCGAGACGTTGTGTCACATCACTCCATGCTGATATTTGGGTCATTTCATCTAGATATTGTTGTGTTAGTACTGCATCATCTGTGATGATATTTTTCAACGCTAATAGAAAATCTCCTTTAGCCGTAGATGTTCTCTGACACGTAGAAACTTGAAAGCCATGTTTTTTAAACATGTCTTCTTTTCCCTGTGAAAAAGAATTCATAATAAGAATTTGAGCTCCTTTATCAGCGGCAGGAATAATATATTCCTTAATCTTTTCCTCGAAATCAGCTTCAGATAAATAGACATTGCTGAAATGACCGCTTAATATTATTAAGTCACTTGAACTAATATCAGAATTTTTTAATAACTCCCAACCATCTCCTGCCACAAATTTTGTAGGATTGAGTTTGTTGTTATGAACATGGCTAATAAAGTTTATTTTTTCATCATTAGTTACTTTAGGAAACAGGCGTATATATTGGCATTTTTCACTAGAAAGAATAGACATAGGTAAATGCATAGTATATTCTCCTGATGGCGATTTGTTTATTTTAACAGTGTCTGAATAACTTGCAGTAGCATTTTGCGCAATATAAAATAACGCGGCCAAATGTATTCGAGATTCACTATTTAATGTATCTAGGGCTATTTGTCCATTTTCTATTGGTACCAAAGCACTCGCAATTTCTTCGAAGTACGTTCTTATTTCTTGCCGCAATTCTTTCGCCTTTTCAGAATTACAAAATGTCTGAAGGATTTCTTTTTTTCCTGTATTTTTTTCTGTTTTTTCTTCCGGTCTTAACCCCTGATTTTTATTAATTTCACTATCGATTGATATTGATGGAGGGAGTTTATCAATTTTTATAATAAAATTCTCATCAAAATCAAAACCATGATTTTTGCTAATCTTTAATACTTCTGATTTAATTTCTTTAATTTTTTTCTGTACTTCATTAGGATGATAGACAATTGCTCCTTGCGTTAATGTAACTAACGGATTAATGTCATTAACTATCATTTCTCTCTGAAAGCCTACTGCCCTGATCCAATTAGAATAGGTGCCAGTGCCAGACATTGGTTCTATGACTCTTTTAATAACCGCTTCATCACCGGATTTATGGTTAATAATATCAGCAATCAATTTACCATTAACCTCTTTCAATTCTGCCGATACATTACCTGGCATATTAAAAAATTCCAAACCACGTAAGTCGAGTTTGATGCCTAGCGCAACAATTGCTTCTTTTTTTTGTTGAAGGGTTTGAGTACCATCATTAAATATTTTTTCAGCTTGTTGCAAAAAAGCAATATTACGTCCACCGGCAGCACTTCTACCAGAAACAGGATAAAATGGATCCTGTTTATTCCATGTATTCGTTGAGAACATAACCTTGGTTTCATATTGAGATCCTCTTAAAGCGTATTGAGTGCTTCGTTGAATTTGTGATGACTCTCCCGAGAGCTGTTGATGAGTTCTATTGGCCCCTGTTATGGATCCCAATGTAGAAACGTAGGCGGGGGGTGGGGAAACGATTTGGGCACTGGTAGTTTCTCCTGTCCGTGGGACACGTAGCATAAA
This sequence comes from Candidatus Fukatsuia endosymbiont of Tuberolachnus salignus, assembly GCF_964030845.1. Classification (NCBI taxonomy): domain Bacteria; kingdom Pseudomonadati; phylum Pseudomonadota; class Gammaproteobacteria; order Enterobacterales; family Yersiniaceae; genus Candidatus Fukatsuia; species Candidatus Fukatsuia endosymbiont of Tuberolachnus salignus. The sequence continues at coordinate 1,431,089 of NZ_OZ034983.1, read as the reverse complement.
ATTTACTCCTGTTATTACCATTTATAGACGTCTTTTTTAGGATAATCAATCCAATAAAAATGGAATATCAAAAAACGCTTAAAATCGAATAAACGGAGGCTATTACCGACCAAACTGGGTTATTTGCGATTCATGTCACTGAGCTAAATAGAATATATCAGCCACCCCATTTCCGTTTTCATGATATCCAACCGATTCAGTACCATTCGGTCATGTTTCCATGTATTAAGCGCTATCGTGGCTTCTCTGAGCCAATAAATATATCGCTCCCTCGTATTTTTATTTACTGATTTTTTTGTTACCGTTAATTTATGTGGTTATTTGTCGTCTATTTTTATATAAAATGTCTGATGATAGAAAACATCATCCTACATACGGTAAAATTCATAGACGGGTAGTTATCTTAATCAGGCTATTTTGATACTGGCTGCGTTTTTCATGGTGTAGATATCACCGCTTGCCGTCCAGTTGAACATTCTAAGCTTACCCCGTGTAGATTGTAATCTTAAACCAATTAATACCTCCCCTTCACCTGCCGGGAGGGTGATATCAATATCTTCGTTGACAGCGTTAACATACTCTCCTAATAGCCCCGCCCCGGCTTTCCCAAGGTATTGCACATCCATGCCATCACGGGTTATCGTTGCTCTGACCCAATCGGGTGATACGCTCAAGGCTATCCCTTTCTCTTTTCTCCCTAATAGCAACACTCTTCGTGGTGAGGCTGTTTTTTTATATAAAACAAAGGGAATATTACAGATTGGCTATCGGGAATGCTGCCTTTTTTTGTTTTAAAAAAATTAGGAGACATGTCCAGAATATCCCCTTCTATTTTATCCGCAGACACTGTCCCTTTAAACCAGCCATCGGTGGCATATATCGTCCCTCTGAAGGTGGCATCGTTAAACTCAGCGTGTCCGGCTTTCTCTATTTTCCATCCTGAACGGCCTGCTGCCCAGTTGGTCGACTGGAGAGGCCCACCAATTTTTGTATTAGTGATGGCGGCCTCTTTTATTTTAGCCGTGTCAATGGTCGCATCTTGAATAAAGCCTTCGCGTATAAAGACTTGATTATTTTTTACCGCAAAGGGTGAGAACTTTTTGCCGTTCTGACCGCTTAACAGAATAAAATTATCCGCATTAAAGCCTATTTGTGATTTCACACTGCCACCCTGGGTTTCCACACCCACCACCATACCCGCATCATAATATTTGCCCTGATGATGAATGCCCGCTTTGATGCTGTACAGGGCGTTACCGCCTGATGAGGTAAATTGTGTTGTGGCTTTGGTTTCAATGACGGCGTCGTTGTCACGGAATCGCACGGCAATCACGTTTTGATATTCCGCTAGCGCCTGGGTCGCCGTGGTTTGAGCGCGTTTGACCCGGCTTATCGCCGTTTCATTTTTGCCGAATCGGGCACTTATCCGGTTTTGATAGTCAGCCAGGGCCTGGTTCGCTGTGGCGTGCGCCGTGTGGATGTCGGTTATTAACGCGTCATTTTTATCAAAGCGGGCAGTGATATCCAGGCGGTAAAGGCTGAACGCCTGCTGCGCATAGGATTGAGCCTGTCTGAGTGCCAGCATATCCGCGTTAGCACGGTCAAATTGCGTGTCCATCTCCTCTTTGTAGGTGACAAATGCGGTATCCAGATGCGTGGCGGTCTTTTGCACGTCTTGTGTTTGTAATTGGCTTATTTTGAAGCGGGATTTAAGTCCCTGATTATACCGTTGCAATGTTTTGTCTTGTCGCTCTAGCCTCTCATTCACCTGTAGCAATGTTTCTTCTATCTTGCCTTTTACCTCATTTTCGAGGGTAATACGGGTGCGCGCCTGTTTTTGTTCATTGGCCTGGCTGGTTTTTATGAGCGTATCGAGTTGAGAAGTCAGTCTTTTACCGGCCTGCGTGGTCATAATATCATCACGGATGTGATCGAGCACCATCTCCGCATCGTCACTCGATGCCCCCTGCACCCACGGTGTCCAGGCGCCTTGATTGCCCAGTCGATCGACCAGACGGGCACGAAAGTAAAAGGTTCTCCCCGCAGCCAGACCCTGCATCGTGTAATGACGCTGCGGGTAGGCAATGTCAATCAGTGGCTTCTGATGGGCGTCATGAGCAAAACGGCTGCATTCCACCTCGGTTTTTAAGGTATCTTCGGCGCCCGCAGGAAAGGCCCAATTGAGCGTGATGCCAAACACAATTGGTGTGGTGGTCAAGCCAACCGGTTGGGGTGGTGGATTTTCTTTCCCCTGGAGAGGGATTTCTGGCGTCGTGACCCACAGGCTGGTGCTACCCGTCGCGTTAATGGCTCTCACTCTGGCCTGATAGCACCCAGCATAACTGTTGGGCACCTCAAAGCCGCAAGTCAATACCCGCAGTAGCGGCGTCCAGTTGCCCTTATCCCGCCGCCATTGGGCGTCGTAAGCGGTCGCACCGCTGGCTGCCTGCCAATTAACCTGTAAAGTGGTGACGGCTAAACCTTGAGCAATCACCGCATGGCTGGTCAACGTGATGTGTGTCGGAGGGGGTTGAAGGGTCAACGGAATCACACTGATAGGCCGCTCGTCGAGGCGCGTGCCGCTGTCGATACGTTCATATTTATCGGGGTCATGTTGGACAGCATTAATGCGATAAGTGTTGTCGTTATTGTCCTCGATACGGGTCACCCGGTAGTGCTGAAGGGCTACGTCATCGGCCTCCACCGACCAAATCGCCTCCGGTTGCGGCGTTTCACTGTAAGCCACACTGACGGTGATAAGTTGACCGTTAACCGCGTGGACGGTTCGAGCCTGAGCTGTGCCACTGGGCAGATTAACCAGCAGCCGATCGCCGGGTTTGACGTCAGCGAGTCGATCTAAGGTGATGTCGCAGTCGACGGCGTAACGGATGCGCCCCCCGATTTTTCTACCCGATAACATGTCGTCGGCAACCGCAATGATGTGCCCCGGTAATGGAATCGCGCCATCTAAGCCGACATCAAAGGTCACCAAGCGGTCCTTGGCATTGGTGAGCAGCGCCCAACGACCCCGCCGGTGGGCTTCTGTCTGACGGACACAGCCAATCGCCGTGGTGCTCAGTTGATTAATGCCATAGCGTCGGAACAAGGTTTCATCAGAAACCGCTTCAAGGGTATCCTGATAGCCGTTAGCCGGGTCGCTCCAGCTGACCATCGCCGTGCTGTAGCGGCTTTTTTCTGAGCTGCTGGCGTAGGAAAAACGTCCCTCGATGACATTGGCACGGGTGTACAGGTAATCTCGGTCACGGGGCATGTCGGCCAGGGCACAGAGTTGATTATTCGCCCAGTAGGTCATGCCGCGGAATATCGCCGCCAAATCCCGCAGTACGATAAAGGCTTCAGCCTGGGATTGGATATACCCGTGATCAATGAAGATGCTTGATTTTGAAGTCGATAAGGATCATGCTCATAGCCATGAAAATAGAGCTGACTGCTGACCAGAAAATTACCCTCGAAGCCCAACATCGTCAAAGCCATGACCGCCGTGTCTGTGACAGGATCCGGTGTGTTTTGTTGTCCGCAGACGGCTGGACTCCCCCTATGATTGCTCACTCACAGCTCATTAATGAAACCACGGTGCGGCGCCACCTTACAGACTATCATAAACTCAACAAGCTCAAGCCTGAAAATGGCGGCTCCGATGGCTATCTCAATGCGGAACAGACCACGTCGCTGGTTGAACATCTCACCCAGCCGCTCTACCACCACAATCACCAAATTGTGGCGTATATCGCTGGACGCTGGAACATCACCTTTACCGTATCAGGTCTGTATAAAGGGTTGAAGCAGCATGGCTTTAGCTATAAAAAGCCGAAAGGTGTTCCGCATAAATTTGCCGTTGAGAAACAGCAGCAATTTATAAAGACCTACAGCGAATTGAAAGACGCCGCGGGTAATGACCCCATACTGTTTATTGATGCCGTTCATCCGACACAAGCCACCAAAATAAGCTACGGCTGGATACGAAAAGGCCAGGATAAAACGATAGAGACCACCGGGAGCAGAACGCGGTTGAATATCATGGGAGCCTTGAACATCCAGAATGTGGCTAACCCCATAATCCGTGATGATGAGACGATTAACAGCGAAAATGTGGTTCACTTCCTGTCTGCCATTCGCGCGCATTATCCCATCACGACAACGGCACATGTGATCCTCGAGGGTGCAGGCTATCACCGTTCACAGCTTGTGCAAGACGCCGCGCTTACGTTGAATATCCAGCTTCATTACCTTCCGCCGTATAGCCCGAATCTAAACCCGATAGAGCGATTGTGGAAGGTGATGAATGAGCAAACACGAAACAATAGATATTACCCATCTAAACAGAGTTTTAAGAACGATATCTTAAACTTCTTTGAAGTGAAGCTACCACAAATGGCAAGTTCTCTGGTATCTCGCTTAAACGATAATTTCCAGGCGCTAAATCCTGCATCTTGATTTCACTTGGGTATAGACCGACATCAAAGGTCACCAAGCGGTCTTTGGCATTGGTCAACAGCGCCCAACGCCCCCGCCGGTGAGCTTCTGTCTGACGGACACAGCCGATTGCCGTGGTACTCAGTTGATTGATGCCATAGCGTCGCACCAAGGCTTCATCCGAGACCGCTTCAAGGGTATCCTGATAGCCGTTAGCCGGGTCGCTCCAGCTGACCATTGCCGTACTGTAGCGGCTTTTTTCTGAGCTGCTGGCGTAGGAAAAACGTCCCTCAATGACATTGGCGCGGGTGTACAGGTAATCTCGGTCACGGGGCATGTCGGCCAGGGCACAGAGTTGATTATTCGCCCAGTAGGTCATGCCGCGGAATATCGCCGCCAAATCCCGCAGTACGATAAAGGCTTCAGCCTGGGATTGGATATACACATCACACAGAAAGCGCGGTTCGGTCCCGTTACCCCCTTTGCCATCGGGGACGAATTGGTCACAGTATTGCGCGATGCGATACAGCTCCCATTTATCCACCTGTGCAGCGGTTAAGCGATGGCCGAGGCCAAAGCGCTCGGCAAGCAAAATATCATAGAACACCCAGGCCGGATTATTGCTGTACGCCCATTTGAAAGTGCCATCCCACGTGCCCTTATACGTCCTCGTTGCGGGGCCGTAGGTCGTGGGCACCCGTATTATCCGCATCTTGGGCTCACAGGCAATCACGGGAATGTGCTGAAACTGGCTGGCATCAAATTCGATATACAGCAGAGCGGTGTTGGGATAACGCAACTTGGCATCAATGATTTCGGCCAATGCCTCAATGTGCATGTTATCGGCGAGTCGGTTACTGGTGCTGTTCGGTGTCAGACGACGGACACGGAGTTGCCAACCGGTTTTCGCGTCAGGCAAGTTAATACGGTGTGAACGCTGATACCCTGTACTGGTTTTGCCCTCCACTGCGGTCTTGAGGACAGTATGGTAAGCCCCGCCATCGGTCGCCATCTCTATCTCATACTCAACGCGAGTGCCGTTAACATCGCCGTTATCAGTCTGACGTTGCAGCGCCGGCCAGCTAAATCGAATACGCAGCGCAGATAACTGGGTGTTGCTGATAGCCCGCACCCACGGGGTGTCGGCCTTTAACTCGGTGTTGACCGTAACTTCATTTTCAACGTTCGGCATCCCGGGAATGTAGTCTTGCGATGGGGTGCCGGGGCGGTAGTCCCAGGTGACACCGGTAAAATTAGCGCTGCCGTCTGCATTATTAAGCGGGGTGCCATCCAAATAAATACGGGTGCCGTCTAATTCGCCCGCAAATTCCCCTTCACCCAGGGCCAATAATATTTTAGCTTTGGCGGTAGAATGCAGGCTGTCCGGGGATTCTGTGGGCGTAGGTGGCCGCTGGCTACCGCCTTTGTTTCCTGTGATGACCATAGTTTACCCATAAAAAAAGATCGCCTTGGCGACCTGGATTGTGTTCGCTGTTCTGTTATTTTTACATCTGGTCTTCCGCGTAAATGCCCGCCGAAATCACTGCACCCCCGATACGCCGCTTGCCGTAGCCAATCGGCACCGGATTGCCTTGTGCGGTGGAATTGACGGGCTCCCCGAAGGCGTAGCTGGGCTTGTTATCAGGGTCCTCACGGCGTGATAACCCACTTTGTTGTGGGGATAGCATTTGGATAACCCCGCCGACCATCATGGAAATGCCAACAGGGGCCAAAAATTGAGCGCCGGGGATAAATGACGCCGCCACTAACATCGCACCGATAATGGTTTGAAACAGGCCTCCCCGTTTGCTGCCGATAATCACCGGGGCAATGCGAATATCCTGGCTGCCGTGGGCGCTGGCTAATTCTTCTCTGCTAATATTGTGCTGGCCGTTAAATACTGCAAAGGTCAGGCCTTGTGCTTGACTGCGTAACATAAATTGCTCAAACCCAGGCAGGATAACCGACAGCGCTTTTATCGCTTCTCTGGGGGTCTCGACCGCCAGATGATGTACACGGCCAAACAGGTGCCCGAGTTTTCCGTACAGACGAACGGTGCGTAACGGTTGGTGGAGTGCTGCCATGGTATTGGCTCCCGAAAAATAAAAAAGGCTGCAGGAGTAGCTGGGTGATTTTTATGATGGACCAGTAAGTTAACTGAAAAATCGACAATAGCCCGTCACCTTTAATCTAAGTGAAATCACAAAAATGGGTAGGAAAAATATTTCTAGTAAAAAATCAAGGGTGCATCCTAACGTTGGTAACTTGGAGTGATTTTTGAATTCTTGCTTTTTATTAAGAAACTATGTTATCTATCAGCCTCTCATTCAGCTAACATGTGCCTAAAACTAGGTTTTATCCACGCCAAACAAGTAAAAACCAAAATGGTAATATACTCTAAGGTAATTGCTAAAAATATCAATTAATACTAATTAAGGACAACATAATGAAGCTAAAAACAATTATTGCCTTCACCAGCGTCGCACTTTTTTCTGTTAGTGCAAATGCTGGAAACGAAATGAACTGTCCCTCAATAGCCGATATTTCTGTTGAAAATCCACAGTATTTAGCTACTACACCAGAAGGGCAATGGCTTGCAATAAGAAGAGGCGGTGGACCGGTTAAAAATTTCTCTCAAGCGCTCTATCGACCAATAGAAAAATTAGAAAGAGGCATATTGGTTACTTGCTCCTACGAATTAGAAAAGGGTGATATCGATATGAGATTTTATAAACAAGGTAAGAAACAAGAAGAGAACCTGATAGTATCTATTCCCACCACAAATAAGCCAAACTGGCAAGAAGAGTCAATGGCGCTGGGAGAGAAATTTTATGAATGTGTTAATCAGGATCCGACAAACTGCAAATTTACTGTACTTACTACAGAAAAATAATCGACGATAGGTTGTAGATTATAGCAGGAGAAATTATACATTGATTGTAAAAATCAAAACCAGATAGTGATATTAAATGATATTTATTAATAATCATGTTGTATATTTCCTGCTATGTCTATTTACCCTGTATTCTTTCACAATAACATCTTATGCCTCACCACTTTCACCGTACGCTCTTGCCAATACCCGCCGTAAGGCACGCGCTGGCTGGGTTTGCCATACAGGTGATGCAATAACATACCGTCTGCCAGCAAAATCCCCGCATGATTGGCAACCGGTGCGGATACCTGCATCATCACTACATCACCTGGCTGGTATTCTCCGCTAAATTCACGAAATCCACATTGATACCAATTATCCAGATACCTGTTTTCCTGACCTGATTCCCACCAAGGGTGATCTACCCGATAATCATGCAATTCAATGCCATGCGTCTGGCGAAAATAAGACAGTATCAACCCCCAACAGTCGGTATGCCCCAGCACAAATTCACGCCCTATCAGCGGTAACTCGCCTCGGGGCTGAAGTGTGCGCACATCGCCCTCGGGCCAACTGACGATATGCCAGGGCAGTTCGCTGTTATCACATTGTGCTCTGTCCAGTTCAGAGGGTTGACTCGTGGCATCGGGGATGACTGTGCACGATCGCAGTGACGGTGCCCCAGTTTTCGGCATCCATGTAGCCTTGAGGATCAAGATGAAACTGTTCCTCTGGCTTGGCTGCTAAATTGTTGCAAGGGAAATAACACTCTTGTCGTGATTGCTGCGCGATGACACCACAACACTCGTTGGGATAAGCGGTAGCAGCGTGATCCAGCATAGCTTGCAGCGTTTTTTTACGCATCCTTACCTCTTGATCAGTGCAGAACCGGGGAAGCCGCCAAAAGGTAACGGATTATGTTTGCCGAACCGTTTTTTACATTCCACCAATCGACCCGTGCATCTGTCCTGGGTCGGATCATCAGTGGGATCACCCTGCTCATCAAAATACTGGCTACCCGCGTAATCACAGCCGTTACCGCTGCGGTAGTCACCACGCATTGCCCAGGTGCACAGTGAATGAATTTGCCGTGTAGGAATTAACAAACCTTGCAAATCCGCCGGGCTGGAGAGGGTAAACTCAACCATCTCGCTGGTTTCCATGGATTTACTGTCAATGGTGTAGACCTGGACTTTTTCTTGTGTCGGATCGTCTTCAGGATTGCCTTGTGGAAAATTACGCGCATCCAGATAATGTTTGAAGGTGTCGTGAATAATCACCTTGGCTTGTACCATGTCGTCAAATTTCAGGCACAGCGCAGTGATGCTGCCATCGAGGTTGGCAACGGTTAATCTGGGCTGTGCTTGTTGTCCATCACTGGCGGTTTCCAGTCCTTCTATCTGTACCGGCCAGGGAGCATATTCCTTACTTTGCCACCAGATGGATTTTGCGTTGAGCTTGGTTTCATCAGTTGCAGCGGTGGTCAGTTCTTCCGGTGTATGGGCTAAAGTATCGGCGTGGAAGCGTAAAATAGTTGCCTGGAACGCAGTGCCATCGACTTCGAACAGACGAATGCGATTGCCTGGCAACAGACGTTGCAGGTCAGTGTGGGTTGTCATGGTGTTACCCAGTAGAGTAGTGATTGATATTAATGTAAGTTTCACAAATGGATTACTCAGCTCAAGAAAAGGCTGAGGGATTTCAGTAAAAAAGAAATGCTTAATGAAATCGTGAGAACTAAAAATTAAAATTGCCTCACATAATTGGGGATTTGGTTACAGATTTGACAGCATTACAACGCGACTATCTCGTAGAATACGATTTTTTCTTGTACGATCTAATAAGGAATTATTGTGCCTATAGATTCCATAAGCAGAAATACATTAAATACTCAAGTGCCAAGCACAGATACCTTCATAGATGAGGTTAATAGACCATTCCAAGGGAATTCTCCTGATATCATCAGGAACCAGAATATGTACCACGCAGCATCCACAGCTATAGGTTCTGAGGAAAAAAAGCTCGATCCTCTATCAATTATTGCAGCCAGAGCGTATATAGTGAATGGGAAGCCCTTCGTATTAAATTTACATCCAGAGATAAAAACACTCTTAATATATGCGAAAAATCACTCCGAGTTGGCTACCCTACTCCTCGATCATGGTGTGGATAAGTCAGAGCTGGTCAACTATCTCCTAGAAAATGAACTGAAACCTGATAGGGTATCCGATATGTGTGAGATCAAGGATGACGATATGAAGAAGAATGTACAGAGAATATACAATTTTCACTTAAGCATAAAGCTTCTTAATCAAGGCTTAAGCCCCGAGCAAGTTGCTCTAGAACTTGAGATCGATATCAATGATAACGACGATCTTTCTCCGTGGTCTATATTGAAACAGACAGCTGCATTAAATACACAGAGTGTCACTTGAATCCAGCTAGCAATTTGTATAAACAACGATGACCCCTCCTTACCAGAGATTCTTGACTATTACAAAACTATCCAAGAACTTCAAGATAACAACTGATATTTTTACAAAGCTAACATTGGATAATTTTCTGCAAATTAAGGTTGGAAGGTTTGCTCAAAAGTAAAGCTGATTGACAGGGTGTTGCCCCCTAAGGGAGTGACTCTGATGGAATCTGCTGCCACGCGGTAGAGACCCAGCACCCCATAGGGTGGCGTCCATAAGCAAGATTGTGTGCAGTGCTGGCGAATAAAGGTGAGTAACGGCAGCATGTTTTTTTCAGTGCCCTGAAAGGTTAGCGGCCAAGATTGGCTTTCGGGATTGATTCCGTCGCCCGCAACCTGTTTGTAGCCATCACCGAACTGCGCCACCCTGACGCGATGTAAAAAACTGCCCTCCGGGGTACCCTGAGTACGCCAGGTGAAGGTATCGATTGCCATAATTGTATCCTGATTATTTAATCACCCCCGCCCGTGCATCGCCATCCATAAAGGCGTACCGGGCTTGCTAAGCTGTTCACTGATAGTCGTGGTAATCGCTGTTTTGATTTGTTTTCGCAGGGCAGCGCTATCCTGTGTGCTTGGGCTGGATTGCTGTCCCATCCCTTGATTCAAAATATTAATATCCCCCACGTTGATTGCTACCGCTGTAGCTTTCCCTTGCCTCCCCAATGAAGGGAGGCACGGCGATTTTGTTTGGCGATGACTGACCAAGCCCCCTTCCGCATAACCGCGCATCAGATACCGTCTTGCCCATCATGATGCAAGTGCTATTTTTGTATCGAATGGGATGCCTGATTTCAGCACACCATACGCCAGTTGGAGTAATTTGCGCATTGCCGCACAGACGCCCATTTTACCCCCTTTATGGCGTGATACGAGTCGTTGCCACTGTGCTTTCACTATCGGATTACAAGAAAGGGCAGCCAGAGCGGGCATATACAACGCTTTCCTGAGCTCGGTATGACCCCGTTTTGATAGGCGGCTCCGTCCTTTAAATAAACCTGATTCACAAAGTTTTGGGTTAAGCCCGGCATAGGCCACCACTGCCTTACTGTTAGTGAATTTTGACACATTACCCACATACGCCAGCAAACTGGCACTTAGTATTTCACCGATACCAGGAATACTCTCCAGCAACGCTTTATTTTTCTTTAAGTCAGGATCGTTATCGATATGGTTTTTTATTTTTTCTTTGGTGGCCTGGATTTGTTGTTTAAGTGCAGAAATGATTTCAAGCAGTGAGGATTGAACGACATCGTCAGCCACTGATTGCCGATTTTCTTGCATTTGCCTCATTTCCTCTAAACTCTTTAGATGGCGTACTAGCGCGGTTAATTGACGTTCGCTCAAGGGAGGAGGAGTCCAGAGGACAGGTGTATGCAGTGCGCAGTAGCGCACTATCATTTTTGCATCCCCCTGATCCGTCTTGTTCCGACTCAGTTCACTCTCACCAAAGGCATGAATACGTGATGGGTTTTCTAGGCTGACGTCAATGCCATTATCAACTAAGAACATAGCCAGTGGAACACTGTAACTCCCTGTGGCTTCGAGACAAATATGACAATCCCCGTAAGGGATAAGCCATTTCAGTAGTTGGCTAAATCCAGAGGGGGTATTCGGGAATGCTTTTGTTTTATACTTTTTTCTCTCTACCCACACTGCAACATCGAATTTTAATTTGGCAACATCAATACCCACTGCGGTCTTGTCCATGGCTGATTCTCCCATGAAAAACAGATAATTAAATGATCGCCCCGACCTTCCTTATAAATACGTGCTCTTAGCACAAGATACCGTTCGGTCTTACAGGCGACGATAAATATGTCACCGGGGTTTTATCTGACTGCACAAGCTTTAAGCCTAAGGGCGCAAACAAACTCTCCGGTGACATCCCAATGATCAGTTGGGGATCATCAACCTTTGAAAGTTAATAATCAAGATATAAGGGCATAAAGATTATCGACGCCAATACGCTCGGTGGCGTCTTTAGTCATCACAAATTCGCCTTTGTGGACGATACCCGCAGGCTGGTATTTGTCGCCTTCACCGGTGTAGCCACCCTTCGCATGACTGGGCACATTACTGCTCCAGCGAGTATTTATGCCCATAACACCGGTTCCCAGTGCATTGCTACTGGCTGCATTTACAGGGTGAGTTGTAAACGCCCCCCCTATCCAGCCCATAGCCGCTTGTATCGCTTGGGCAATTAATAGGCGATTAATGATATCGACGATATTTGTCAAAAACGCCGTGGCAAAGCTTTTTAGATTGGCCTGACCGGTGGTGGTCAATTCGGTCATCATCGAGGACAAGTTGCCCAGGGTGTGATTGGCGAGTTTTTGTGTTGCCGCGAAGACGTGAGTGGCGGTTTCACCGTATTCGGTTATTCCTTGTTTCATGCCCGCCAGCCAGTTGCCCTCGTTCATTTTTTCCTGATGAAAACCGGTATGTAATTCTTGTTTTGCCCTGAGATAGGCGGCGGTGATTTTTTCTAGTTGCTCGGCATCGGTGATGCCTTCTTTTTGTTTCTGATAGGTATTATCCAGCTGAAAGGTCTGGTCAACGCGTTTTGCCTGTTTATCGGTGAGTCCAAATCTAGCCTGCTGCTGAGCGTTACGACGGGCAAGAGACTGGCTGGTGTCTTCCATCTGTTTGAGTGCGGCGAGCGCTTTTTGGCGCTGGCTGTTCTCACGGGATAACTGAGCTTCCAGTTGCAGGCTGGCATTGATTTCTTTGGCACGGGCTAACAGAGATTGTTGGTCAGCAGTCAATAACGATTTGGTTTTTAAATCCGCTATCTGCTGTGTGAATCTCACCTGCTGCTTTTCCTGCTCATTCATTGAAGCCGTGAGCGTTGCCTGTTCACGTAACATCGCGACCCGCTGACGGCTTTCCAGTAAAGCACGGGTGGCAGCATCATCGCGATAGACTGCGGCTGGACGGCCTGTTGCCTGGCGGATGTTGGGTGATTTTTTGCGCTTCTCGTCGGGAAATCGTGCTTCGATAGCCGCACGGATACGCACTTGTTCCTGCGGGCTGAATCGGGTAGCAATCTCGTTAAATTTTTTCAGCTCTTTGCTGCGCTGCTGGGCTTGGTTGGCATAGCGTTCACGCCAGTGGTCACGGCGTTGCAGCGCCGCTTTTTCGATTGCTTCGGTGGTGTGATGGGCTTTTTTACGCGCCGCGGTTAATTCATCCTGAAATTGCTTTTCCAGTAAGGCCGTTTTTTTATTTTCCAGCTCTTTGATACGGGTGCGATTAAAAAACCCTTTGCGCGCCGCATTTAAATGCGCCTCCGCCAGGGCCAGTTCATCCTGTATCGTTTTGTCTCTGCCGATATCCAGCATGGCATTCCAGGCGCTCTTGGCCGTGTTTTTCAGGCTGTACCAGGCTTTTTCCATCGTGCCCAGATTAGCGACGATGTCATCCGCCCGGGTTTTCAGGGCATTGGCATAGGCCTCCATCGCCAGACGTGCGGCACCCAAGGTATTGCCCGCGCGTTCCAGGGCGGCTATCTGTTCATACTCGGAAGCCGTCAGAAAATGCAATTGCTTGTCGAGCGCTTTGACCGCAGTAAGCGGTTCCTCCTGTAAGCGGGTAAAATGTTTGACGGTGTCATCGACGGATTGTCCCGTTGCCGCCGCCATTTTGGCGGCCGCCACGCTGACCTGTTCAATTTGTGTGCTGTCAAACGCGCCGCTGCCCACCACCTGTGCCAGAGCTGCCGATAACGCCGATTGGGTTAACCCGTCACCGGAGAGTCGTTTAGCCAACTGTTGTAATTGAGTGGCGGTTTTGCCCGCATACTGGCCGGTCAAAATCAGCTGCTTATTGAAGGTGCTGCTTTCTTGTGCACCCCGGTAGTAGGCCAGTCCGACGCTTGCCAGCGCGGTCGCGGCGCCCCCGAGCAGGATTTTGGTCGGTGTCAGCCACTGTCCCATGGCTTTGAGTGCATTGGCGATGCCACCAAAGCTGTCCCGGATTTGTCCTCCTTGCTGAATGGCAATCAGGTACAGCGGCATCCCCCCGGCAATCGAGGTCGCAATGTCGGTAAACTGCATCGGCAATTGACGTAATGCCATCCGGTATTGACCCGCCGATATCGTGCCTTTTTTCCAGCTGTTTTCTTGTTCCCTGAGTGTGGCAATGAAAGGTGCAGCCTGTTGGGTGACGCCCAATTGTGCGGCTTTGTAGGCCAAAATCTCCGCAGTGGTTTTCCCCTGACATTCACTTTGTTCACGCAGTTTAGCAATAAAGGCGTTTTTTGCCTGAGCGGCGACTTTGTCTGCAGCGGCTTGCGCCGCCGCGGCACGACCTTCAGCGGTTCTCGCTTGGGCAGCTTGAGCGAGTTCATCACGCGCCTGATGAATTGCCCGGGCGGCTTGGTCAAAGGTGTCCTTGTCAAGGAACGGCAAGTTTTTATACCGCCTGAGCTGCGCTTCCCTCTCATCAAGCTTGCCAAAGGCCGCGGTGACCGGATGAATTTTACCCAATAAGCGGTGCAGCTCATCACGCTGTTGTTGCAGGCTAAGATTGGCTTGATGTGTTTGATGGCCGAACGCATTGAGCGTACGGGTGGCCGGTGTAAACGATGAATTGAAATCCTCGGCTTGCGCGGCAGTACGCGCGGCCGTGTCGCCAAAGTGAGCCAGTGCCCTGTCCCCTTTTTCCAGGTTTGAGGTGTCGACACGTAGCGAAATCGTTGCAATCTCTGTCATGTGGCACTCCGTGAGTGGATCAGGGACAAGGCGATACTTTCCAGGGTGCGAATATCGTCAAAAACGGTTGCGCGGGGTTCTACGCCTAGTAGAGTCATCACGTGGAGTAGGCAGCCATATAGCGTAGGCTGTATAAATTGATGTATAATTTCAAGATGACTTATCCATTAAAATTTCGCCAACATGTATTGGCTATTAAAGAGCAAGAAAAGCTTACATATGCCCAAACGGCCACACGTTTTTGTATTGGGACCGCAAGTCTGATGCGCTGGGCTAAACGAATAGAACCTTGTCTGACACGTGATAAACCCGCCAGTAAAATAGCTCGAGCGGCGTTGATTCTTGATGTGGAAACCTACCCTGACGCGTCTCAATACGAGCGAGCCCAACGTATGGGAGTGAGCGCTAGAGGTATCTGCCATGCGTTGAAACGGGCAGGGTTTAGCTATAAAAAAAACATTTTATCATCCAAAAGCCAACGCCCAATCCCGAGAAGATTTTCAGATCAAGATCCAGGCCTATGAAGCCAGCGAGACCCCTATTATTTACGTTGATGAAAGCGGTTTTGCTCATGACATGCCCCGCCTCTACGGCTATTGAGCTAAAGGTAAGCGGTGTTACGGTCAACATGATTGGCACGCTAAAGCACGTACCAATGTCATTGGCGCTCAGCTTAACGGAAAATTAACCACCGTTTGTGCCTTTGAATACAATATCAATAGCGATATTTTTCATGCGTGGGTAACCCAAGACTGACTGCCAAAAATCCCTCAAGGTGCTGTTATCGTGATGGATAATGTGAGCTTTCACAAACGCCAGGATATCCAGTCTACTAGACAAAAATCTGGTTTTATTCTGGAATATCTCCCGACGTATTCTCCTGACCTCAACCCGATTGAGCACAAATGGGCTCAGGCTAAAGCCCTTCGTAGGAAACGACAATGCGATATCGACACTCTCTTTTCTGACCCTTTATTTTGAATCAATTTATACGGCTACAGCCATAATCCAGGCCAGTCGGACCCGCCATCCCCGTGCGCCATTGGGTTGACATGGCACGCATGACGAGGAAAGACGGCCAGATGTCAGGCCAAATCTCAAGAGGCTGCGGGGAAAAATCCTCAGGGCGTAAGCCTGCGCTGGCTAATTCTTCCGCACAAGGCGCTGGGGTGTAGAGCGCCGTCGCAACCGCCCTCAGTTTTTTTCGCGTTGACCCAGGAGCTCACGGTAAAAGGTGTGAATGATAGCTTCAATGGCTTGGGGATAGTTATTCGCCAGCTTGGTCAGATTGTCACGATTTAACTCATCGGGCAGCGCCCAGGCGGCGGTAATGTGCTCAACAAAATCCAATCCCGTTTGGTTTTTGCGTTTTTCCCGCTCCGCCATCTCGTTGAGTGGCACATGTTTGAAGGTAAAGGTCACGATACCTGCCTCCAGGCCCGCGCGTGGAATCGCCACATCGGCTTTAAATCTGGGCTGAGGTTGCAACGTAAATTCGATCGACATACGGTGTCTCCTTAAGCGGGTTCTTTGTAAAATGTCATGGCGGGACTCTGCATATTCAGTACCAATGAGACCGTTTCCACGGCGTTAACTTCAGTATGAGGCACCTCGTTAAAAGCCACCGTCGCTGACCAGTAGCGCTTTTCTTTGGCCTGCGGCACGAACATCGAGAAGGCGACCACGTCCTGACGCTGATCGGTCTCCCGTAATAGCGGATAAATCGCCAAAGCAGGATCATGTCCCAAGGTATAGGTCAGGGTGCGCGGGGCTTTCACGGTGTTGATATTGCGTTGCACGGTATCGGATAAAAATTGCAGGCTGACCGTTTGTTGATCGCCGCCAGAACTGGCAACCTCTTTGATTTGCGGGATTTCTGTCCAGGTTTTTATTTTGCGCAGACTGCCCGCGCCGCCACCGGCAACAAATTGTGTGGTCTGGCGGGTGTCGATATTTTCCAGGGTGAGGCTGGTTGCCGTCGCCGCCGACACGCGAGCAACCCGTTCATTGAGCCCCGTCCAGCCGGAAGACAGGTGAACAAGGTCATCCTTTTTAATTTTGTCGTTGCCGACCACCGTGAGCACCGCATGGGCAGCATTCGTGATAGCCGTAAACGGTAGCGCGGTTTCGTAGTCTGAGGCCAGGTAAACCTGGGCACCATTTGGTAAGGCAAAGCCCATAAGCTGTCTCCGAGTGTTGAGAGAATAAGAGGATGTTTAGAAATAAATTGATAACGAAATAATTTTCGAGGGCAGTTGATCAAGATAAGGTCGCTGTCCGACTTTTTTATTCGATGAGGGTGTGTAGTTTAATGAGCGCTTCTTCAATCACGATGTGATCAGCTTTTTCAATGAATTCACCGTCTCGGGCAGTGATATCAACCATTCTGCTTTGATTTAATAACACGACGCCTTGGGTTTGCGCGCCACTCCCTGATAATGTTACCGTGAAACCCTGATACCTTGAGAAAGCACCGCCTTGTGTGATCGGGGCAATCAAAACCATGCCAAGATCATTGAAGTTTTTAGGAGAGAGTACCAATACTGGTCGTCTGTCACCTTGCTGTTCTTTTCCTCGAGTCGGGTTGAGTGTTAACAATACGATATCACCGCGCGAAAATCCTTTTCTACGTGTCACCATATTTCTTCCCCTACGGGGGAGTGATCGTCACCCCATACACTTTCTTCCGTTTCAAGTGGGGCACTGGCATCACATTGTTTAATCAGTTCGGCCAGGGTGTAACGCTTAGGTTTGGGCGTCAGAACCAAGGTGCCGTCTTTGATTTCCAGATCCAGTTCTTGACCTACAGAGACCCCAATTTTTTTCAGAAAGAGCGCCGGTATGACGATACCGTTGCTATTGCCCCATTTTTTGATGGCTACTGTCATAAGACCTCCGAACATTGATGTTTATACAGCGTATAATAGTGACAGAAGAAGTCAATAATTATATTTAGTCTATACATTATATGTGAAGATACCCTCTGACAAATGTGAAGCACTCTAACAATTCACTACGGGGTAGTCGCCGATCAAATCATATGCGCCCGATAGCGCAGACTGAGGGGCAGACTGTAGGTGTGACAGTGCGTGATACCCGCAAATACTGTGAGGACACTAATGATTGCACAGCGGATAAGGCCATCGGTTAACGTGGTGCCCAAATCAAACAGATTGATGAGGTCATCAGCGACAGCTTGAACTTGAGCCTGGCCGCTACCCGTCGGGACACAGAGGGTCATTTGATAGACCCCGTGATAAACCCGGGAAACTTGCGCTAAATCCAGGCATTCTGTGGTGGCAGGCAAGAGATACGATTGCAGATACAGGCTGCCGGTGTCACTAAACTGCACGTTTTGACTGGCGACGGGAACCCCTTTTTTTGCTGCCCAGGTGCCCAGATGGTGCTCAAGTAGCGCCATGATACGTCCCGTGCTCATTTTTTCATCTCCTTAACCGCCTGGTTAAACAGCGTCTGGAATGCTTCCGCGGTGACACGAACCATACCGTTGGGCGCCTGTTTCGAGTGACCGAACTCCAGCCGATAGGCATAGGGCACGGTGTTGCTGAAATAGATGGCCTGCGTACCCGGCGTAAACTGCGTTAATTGCTGCATTCCCTCCGTTAGCGTCAGATTGCCACGGGGGTCAATGCGTCCGGTTTCTGTTTCTGCGGGCACATCAAAGGTCACCTGCCAATTGCCGCGAAATCGACCACCGGTATAGCCGGGTGGCGCTTTGCCTTGCCAGGTGTCCGCGTTACCCACTGGCGACATTGTCACCAATCTTGCCAATATTTTCATGCCCAGCACCTGGGGGAGTGCCTGATGCGCCTGTTTACTCTGGTTAATAAAGGCAGTCATGGAGGCCATAAAAGGTTTGTTATCCGTCATCTTAGAGCCTGTTCCAAATCTTCTTGAGCGACGCTCAGACGAGGAAAAAACGTGTGAAAAAGCGCAGTTTACAGAGAGTAAATGAGCATTTTGAGCGCGTTTTTGACGAAGTATCAGCAAGCACAAGAGATTTAGAACAGGTTCTTAGGCTCTCAGTTGCAATTGATAACACAGCAGCAATGCAGCAGGTTTCACGGGAGTGACCTGTATCACCCGATGGGCTTTGCCCTCGATAAGAAGGCGATCGCCCTGATAAATTTCCGTCTCAGCGGTTGCCATCATTTTACTGTCACCTTGTTGGATAAGCGTGCCATCAATTTCACCGGTGGTGTAACGCGCCATGACACCCGTCAGCCTGTGATTTTCTAGCGGAACAGCGATTTCAACGCCTTTGATGACCTGAACACCCCCGCCTCGCTGTAGGGTATAAGGGACACCATTGTCACGCAATAAACGGTCGGCAGCACGGCGTAAGCCTGCATCATTGATCGCCATGTCATCACCCCCTGACGAGCTGGATTTGGCAGCTGCTGATGAGCAGGCCGTGCAGTAAGCCAGGCAACCAGCTAAAATGAGGTGACGAAGCAGACCCCGACGCATAGGTCACACTGATTGCCCCTGAAACACTTTCCTGAATAACTTCCTTGCCACCTGAAAACGACGGCGTCAAATCGATAGCCTGTGCGGCCAACGCCAGACGGCATTGCGCCTGAAGGACTTGTGATGGAATGCACTCTTTGGGCAATAAATAGCCATCGAAGATAACCCCTGAGCGCGGCCAGGCCAGGGGCTGAGAAGCGGTGGTCCGTTCGCCTTGCCAGTTCAGTCCCGCCAGGTAATCCAGAGCTTTTATCAACAAGGTTTCACAGGCAATGTCCTCCTCGGGGAGCGGCTCACCTCGTTTGCTGGCGAGTCGTCGCAAATCGGCGACACGGGCATAACTTTCCCTTTCGGGTGAATTGATATCCGTGATGAGCATGTTATTTTTCCTGTTCACTGTGTTGCCAGCCTTCATCCAGCCAGCGGGTGATTTCATCGGGATGCACATTGGCGGTTATCGGATCATCAGGGTGAAGAGGGGAAGGATGCATCATCGGGATAAGTGCTGAAGGCGGTGGTGTTACTGCTGTATTGTCTTTTTTGTTTTTCGTCATGCTTTTTTCCTAACATAACCTCGATTCGGGATAAGCATAAGCCTCACTAAGTAGACCACATATTCACACAAAATATACTTTACAATCAATATGTTAGTCGTGTATTTTAATTACGTACCTTTACTTGCAACCCTGTTTATATTGCATCATGGTACAGTGACATTAAATACAACATTTGGATTGTTACGGAAAAAAAGGATATTTACATGAAAAGGACCAAGAAACTTTTGACACTATTACCAATTTTATTATCGCCAATGTTTACCTTTGCTTCCCCTGCTGCGGTTCCTGCGGGTTGTAAAGTTTGGATGGTACCTGAAGGTCCGTGGCTTTCACGCCTGCTCGTTTGTTCTCAACAGAAAACAACCCCCTCGTGTCCTTTATCTCAACAGATTACTGATCGACAGGATATCATGATGCCCCCAAGAATCGGGTGACCCGCTTTTTTGTATATGAGTTAGACTTATGCTTATCTCTATTCAGTTAAAATAAAGCGGCTATCACGCCGCTGTCTTAGCCTAAAATCAGCGCACTGTGCTCCGGTTTCACTGCCGCGACACCCCAGGCTAGCCCGACTTCATAGCGTATCTGATGATACTGACGGTAGAGCGCCACCTGGAAAGTCATGCCGGAGACCGGATCGGTGACATTCATCACATCATCGGCGATATCCCCGCCTTGAGGCATCGCCGGTGTCCGTGACGCCAGCAGGAATGCATTGCGATCGAATGCCATGTTAGCGGTGTAGTGACCAACCAGCGTGACAGCGGTGTTGTCCGCCAGGTCTTGCAACAAGCCCGGTGCAGACAAGGTGATAGTCGAGGCGCTGGCTGCTGCCACCACGTATTGATGCGTATCGCCGGTAAAGGTGACAATATCCCCTCGGTTTATCGTGCCGCTTCCACTGTCTACGGCAATGAGCTGATTGCCGACGTGATAACCGCCCGCTTTGTTGACCAGAAACCCGCTACCCGTCCCTGCTGTGACCCGTTTGATGCCCGCGGAATTGTGCAAATTAAAGCCTTCGATACGCCCGATGGTGCCTTCACGTAACAGGGCTTCGCTGCCCGCTTCGTTGACTTTAAACAAGACGGATTGTTTGCCACGAATGTTGGAAATAGCCGCTGACCCCAAGACCATTTGCAAATCGGTGGTCGGGGCCCCGTTATCTTCCAGCACGCGACGCGCATCGGCAAAATCGGCCAGGTCTTCTTTGACGCCAAAGGGAGTGCTCCCTGCCTTTCCGACAGCCAGTTGTTCTTCCCCGTTCCATTGCACGGGCGCCATTTTGGATTTGCTGATTTTAACTTCCACCGTACTGAGTGTTTGTTCCGCACTGCCTGCCGCCGTGGGACCGGGCACGATGTCCACCGTTTTAGCGATGGGGGCCACCGGTGCGGTGATATTTTGATCGAGGGCGGCGGTTTCCGCTTTGCTGTTACGGGCGACGGCGGGAATAAAACCGACTTGCTCACGGGAAACGCTGTCTAATGCGGTATAAATGGTGGGGATCAACCCCGTTAAGGTATTGCCTGCCATGCTGTTGCTCCAGGGTTAAGGGTAAGGTGTGTAATTAATCGACGATCGAGATACCGTCTTTGAGTGCGGCCTGTTTGCTGCCGATGTCCAAGGCATCAAAGGCGCTGCGTTTGAGTGTTTTGTGTCCGTGCTGCTGGGGTGTGGGTTGTGAACCGCCGCCACGGTGGCCGGAGGCTTTCAGAATGTGGTCTTTGTGCGGATACTGTTCGATGAGGTATTCTAAGGCTTCCTCAAACTCCGCGATTTCCCCGGGCTGACGGCGTGAGAATACCTTGTTGCCTGCCGCATCCGTGGCGACCACTTTACCTGCGTCAATGCTGAATGCGTGACCGAACCGGGCTTGCACCAAATCCGCCGGGATCGCCAGGTTATCCTGGATAAACGTCGAGCTGCTGAAACGTCCGCCAATCATCTCTTGATACAACTGGGCTTCCAGGGTTTTATTTTTGCTGCTGGCCTCGTCAAGCTGAGTTTGAAAAGCTTGAGTGATTTGTGCTTTCACCTGGTCGACCGCACCGGCCTCGATTAATTTCTTTTGATCGATGTGGGTGAGCGTTTGCAGTGCTTCACGGGCTTTCGCTGGGTCGTCAATGCCGGCAAACGCCTTGAGCTTGGCTTCGAGTGCTTCCTTGGCCTCACGGTGGCTTTTGGCTTCCCCATTGAGGGCGCTAATTTTGTTCAAGGCTGCCACCGCATCAAAGGGGATCGCTTTGCCGTCCTCATGCAAATACACCGGCATGCCGTTTTCCAGTACCGCTTTTCCTTCTGTATCGAGGTGCAATTTCATTGCTATTGTCTCCGCCCGCAGGCTGGGTTAACCGGTCATCCGACCCGGGCGCTGTGTCGCTTCCGCTCACAGCTGTTCATAAAAAAAGCCACCCTGGGGTGGCCTGTGTGAAGTTGGTTATCAACGCTATTTTAAAATGTCCAGTTTTTGCTACTTTACGTGATGAGAGAACATGTTAAGTTGTGCTGACATGTTGATTTTTTACTCTATATGGAGGGTTTCGCGCAGCTGTTCTAACGTGAGCCATTCCCCTTTGTCGCTAAAAAATGCGTCGGGACGCCGTCCCTCCTCTCGCAGCATTTTAGCGCGGGTTTTACCCAGGACTTGGATTTGCCGCGCGTAAGGTTGTTGCTGTAACCAGTCAGAATACGTGGTATCCGCAGGCACTTGCCCGTCCAGGCTGGCGCGTGTGCCCGGGTCCAGCTCATCTAAGTCAATGCCCAGGGCGCGCCAGGATTTGATGACCAGTGTCTCCGTTGAGCGACAGCAAAAGTGCAGGCGTCCCGGTCCTTGCAGATAGGGGATTTTGTGGCCGAGTGGCTGGCCGGCTAGGGTGTAGCACAAACGGTCACGGATAACACAGGGTGATGAGGTTTTGTTATCCAGCGTACTGAGCCACTGTTTTCTGTCTATCATTGCGGCGTTATTTTCAGCAAATTTATCCCGTGCTACCGCTGAAACATGGTTAACAGCGGTTTTGACCACACTGGTGAGATTTTTGCGACTGATGTCCAGTACCCCATCTTGATACTGTTTTGCCCTGCTCCCGCGTACTTTGCGTGTAATTTGCTCGACGGTATCACCCAAGAGAAACCCGTTTTTTACCGCGTTGTTGATACGCTGAAAGCGATCGCTTTCCAGATGACTGACCCAGTCGCGCAGTAAACGCCCTTGAAAGGGCTGCGCCATCGCTGCCGCGTAAACCTGTTCTGCGGTGATAATCGCTAAGGGATAGCGGTGTAGCACCCCATCAGGCAGCAGGGTATCAAAGAGACGGCAGTGATAACCCGCTTCGTGCTCAGCAAAGGCTAGCAATTCCTCGCTGAGCGATAAATACAGGGTACTCATTGCCTGCTGATTCACCTCTTGGACACAGGCTAACAAGCGGGCTAACTGTTTGACTTCGATGTGTTGCGGATTAACCTTCTCCAATTTCCCGAAAAGTCGGGCGGTTAGTTCAGCATCATATTGGTTGAGTAGTGCCACCTTTTCTTTAACCACCCCGAGAGCATAGCGTGATTGAAACAGACTGTGTGCCAGGGCTTCATCACGCAGACGTTGGTTGACTGTGGACATGGTAACCCCTTAATAGAAAAACCGGTTTGATGGCATGAGGATAACGGGGTGTTTTTATACAGCCTGCGCGTCACCTCACGATGCCACGCGGGCGTTACAGTAAATCCGGTGGCAAATTGTTAAGTTCATCACACAGGGTTTCCGGGTTGGCATCGGCATCAATAAGGTTCAGTGCCTGTAAGGCGCGGATGGCATCCACCTGACGAATATCCCCGCCTTGCCGCAGTGCCTGTATCGCCAGGGCGGCCGGGGCATTGAAGGCTTGCTGGGTGGTTTCAAGCTCGGTGCGAATGTCCACCTTGCCGCCGTCTTTTTCGCCTGACCAGTCTGCCATCAGTTGCAACAGGGTATCGAGGGCATCTTCTAGCGAGTTAGACAGGGTGTAGAGCGGGGATTGTTCTTGTAGGCGCTCTTCGCTCACTTGGTCGAGGGTCTTGGTGCTACTGTTTTGACTGCGCAACAGCTTGCCACCGGCTTGACGCATCTGCTCGACCAAATCCGTCAGTGCCTCTTTGCCTGCTCCTACGGCGGCGCCCGAATGTTCGGTGTACGCACTGCCCTGTTTGGTGCGGTCAGTAAAGTGTGTCGCGCTTGAGGCACCAATGGTCAACTTTTCGCCGGTTTCAAGACCAAACACATTGAGGATGGGCACCCGGGCCACATGCAAAATATTGTCTTGCTCACTCTGGCTTTGCCAATGTTTGATATTGAGTAACGCCAGATTCAATAGCGGCGGGGCGCCACACATAAAACCGGTGCGTTTGCTGTACAATGTCACCAACGGAATGCGAGGGCAGGAGGTTGCCCAGCTGTCGTGCAGTATCCAGGTTTCCCTGCCATCGGCTTGCCTGATTTTACGGTAGAGTTCAACCCGACCGGGCGTCAACTTGCGGATTTGCGCGATTTTCTGTTGGCGGTAAGGGGCGGTCTCGACGACAATCTCTTCTCTAATTCGCAATTCTGTCAGCTGGACCGGCCCTCCTTGGTGGCTGGATTGCCAGCCGATGACCTGGCGGGGGTTAATCAACACCGCATAGGGACGGGCGCCACGGGCTTTTTCCTCAGCACGGGTTTTCAATGCTTCCACACGGGGGTAGTCAACCAGCGCATGCGCCACGCCGTATTGCAGCGCCAGGCTGAAATACGCTTGCGCCCAAACATCCAGCCGGTTGCCCAGCAAATCCATATCCTGGCAGTACTCGACAATCACGGCGGGGGTGGACTCACTCAATTGGGTCGGTTCTGAAAAGACACGACCTAAGTTATTTTTGAGGGTTTCCTCGTAAGCCGGCAGCAGCGTGGCGACGGAGAGACGTTGCTGATAGCTGTGTTTATCTTCATTCGTCCAGCGCGGTAAATAGGTTTCGCCCTGTTGCCGTAGGCATAAGGTGCCGCCCATCAGGGCGTCATTGATGTCCCAGGCAGCTAGCAGGCTGTTGTAGTCAAGATGGGGCGTGGAAATATCGGACATGGTTTGACTCTCATGGGTTGTTAACGCGACTGTAGAGGGCCGTTACAGTCTTAAGGGGGTTACCTGCCCCCGAAGCTGACGGTGATTTCTTTTGGCGACGGCAAAATAACGAAAGGCATCGGCGGCGTGGGAACTGGCATCGTGCAGCGGTTTGTCTTTCCAGCAGCCGTACTGGTTATCCCAGGCTTTGCGGTAGCGCTCCAAATGACTGAGGCCTTGTTCACAGGTCACGCTATCAAAGGCACAGCGCGGCAGGATTTCCCGTACCGACTCAATGCCTTCATCGACACGCAATCGGGGGACCACCTTGAAATTGATGCGGTAAATGTCACCGTCCAGCGCATAACCTTCATAAGCCAGTTGCCGACGGCTTTTGCCGTCGCCCGCTAATTCTCGATTATCAATATCGTGCGGGGCCCAGTGTTCGCCATAGTGATAGGCGCGGGCTTTCAATACCTGCATGTAATGCCGCAGGCCTTCGCCACTGTTTTCGTAATAATCCATCAGGTGAAATTCACTGCCGACCTCACGGACAAACCAGATAACCGTGGCATCGCCTACTCCTAAATCCCAAAAGGTGTGCACCGGCAGGTGCGGATTAGCCGGTAAGGTACCAATGCGCTGATTCTCATAGAGATAACGGAACTGATTGGCGTAATATGCGCCCTCAATCGATTGCTGAAAGGCCTCGCTCGGGATTGACGGATACTCGCGTTTCATGTCGTCACCCAGTGTGCTTTCTTTGGCGTAATACCAGGCTTTTTGTTCCGCCGTTAGCCTAATCGACTGTTTGGTTTGCAGCTCGCTAAAGTAGGCTTGCAAGCGCGGCGGCAACGGACTGCTCACCGGCAAGGCATACTGCGGATTGTTCCACCAGGAAAAGAAGAAGAACTTCCAATCCAATGGGCCTAAGGGTTTGTTGCTGAGTAAGGCTTTTTCCGCCGTTTGGCAGTAATCGAAAAAATACCCCGCACGGCCCTCTGCCGTCGATTCAATGGTGACCACGCAGTCTGTGGCGACCGCTTCAAAGGCACCAGTGACGATTTCACGGGCTTTCTCAGGAAATTTGGCACACAGCTTGCCGAATTCGGAAATATGCAAATAGCGCAAGGTGCCACCGCGAAAGGAGGTGCTGATGTACAGTGAGCCGCCGTTGTGAAACACCAATTCGCCTGCGGAATCATTGCGGGCGGGATTAGCACGTTTAAGAAGGTCAGGCAAATGGTCGTAGGCGTATTTCACTTTCTCGCGGAACAGGCGTTTGGCATCGTTTAAGGTATGTGCAATCAAGGCACATTTGGCTGACTCAAAGAGTGCGGCATCCAGTTGGATAAGGCACACCTCGGTGGTAAAGCCCAGCTGACGGGCTTTCAAAATCAGATTGCGTGTATGCATCCCCGTGAAATAGGCACGCTGCTGCGCCGTCATCGTAAAACGGATTTTACGTCCGTGTTTATCGGTAATAAAATACAGGTGGTTTAAGCGCCAAAAGCGATCAGCTAATTTTGTTTTCAGCGTTGGATCGAATGCCATGGGCGTTGCCTTCCGCGAGGTCTTTCATCCATTGTGCCAACTCTTTCTCGGCCCCTGGCGCCGTCTCGTTGTTCAAGCCATAGGCATCGCGCTCACCTTTAATCAGTTTCAGCTGGGCATCCACCCCGGCGCTGAGCGTTCTCGCAAGAGCAGCATGGTTGTCTTCGGTGATAACGGTACTGCTGAGGAAGGCTTTCAGATGGTTAGCAATCTGCCGCCAGCCGGCCAAATCAATTCGATGAGACAAGATGATAGTGGCCGCTTCATCGGCCGCCGCGTTGATAATGTCGGCATCAGTTCGCACTGCAGGGTGCGAACCCTTGGAATGCAAACCCTTATTGCGAACCAGTTTGATTTTGGTTGCCGCTTGAACTTTATCCGTCAGATCACGCAGCCAATTATGTTGTATGGCTTTCTTGCGGATAGCGGTGTCACTGATATGATAGCGTTTTGCTATCGCACGGACAGACAACGCACCCGCGCGGTAAGCCGATTCGATGGCCTCCCAGTCAGGCTTTGCCATGATGAGAATTCCTTGGGTTAGGGGGAATTATCGAGATGGGTATAGGTCGCTACCGTCTGGCCTGCGGCGTTCAGCACAAAGGCAGTATCTGAGGGGGCAAGATGAATGGCATCACTGATACCGTTGGAGGCGATATCAAGGCGTTGAGCATTGCGGTTCCAGCCCCAATGGGCGCTAGGATAGCCGACTTCACCTTGACCGTTGCCGAAATTAACTTTGATGGTGTACATAGGGTGCTCCTGTGTTGATGTGTTAATGTAATCGACATGTCATAAAATGATGTCGATAAAAGTGCATAAAATGAATAGGAAGAAACAGCGCGCGGCCGTGCTAACCGGTGGATTTTATTCCAGAGTGTGATTTTGCATGCTGAGAATGATGGATGAAACCTGTTTCCTCAACATGGAGGAGGACAGTTGTCTTCATAATCAAGACGATTGACCGCTATCTAACGGGTGTATTTCAAATGCGATAGTTTTCTGCTATTTGGCATTTCATGATGCTAGACTGGGAATCGATAACTGGGCTGCTTCTCTCATTCTTTGTCTCTGGGTCTGTCACTCTGTCTTTCTGCCACCCCTCCCCCAGTGACGCATTTTTCGTGCACAATCACTGATGGTTTTTTCCTCGCGATTAATCACCCTATCAAGACGGTGAAGCTGCGCCATGACACTCATTCGACGTATGACAACCTCATGAAAGGTTTGATAAACCTTGAACTCAAAAGCCGGTGATAACCATGCCGCATAGCGAAGAGCAATCAACTCATGTGCCCAGGTGCCTCGACTGTTACCGCCATGAATGGTTTTAAGTATTTGATTTTGTTCCAAAGTGTTTTTTAGCACTTTGGTCACTTCTTCAATATACTGAACCACACCGTCGGTATTTAAGAATTGGCTAGGTACCTGCCATTTCTTTGCCATACAAGCGTCAACAGCGGCTTTATGCATATCGTTGAGATGATAAATGCCATATTCATTGCTGCGAATAGGGGTGTTTTCAATGAAAACGAGGGGGGATTTCATTACGTGGTTCCTGTTCAGAAATGAACCCTTGTCACAGGAATACCAGTCCAAGAGGGTACGCCTACCACTACTGGCTTCCTCAAAGGTTCATTCCTGAAAAGGTTCTTGGTGTGAATACGCGTGTGAAGCACAGACATAAAAAAGCCCACCGAAGTGAGCCATGGGTTAACCAGTAAAACGGGTAGCTTAAGGGGTCGCATTTGAAATGCGACCCTTTGGAATGTGTGTTCAAGGGGTCGGCTTTCAAATGTTACCCGTTGAAAAGGCTTACGGGGAAATTCACCACGCGCATTTCAAATGCGCATGGCGCTAACACCGTAACCCAACGTTATCTTTTCGATTATTTATTGCGCCAAACAGACCTGGGTAATGTACGCCTGCAAGCCTGCAATTTGCTGCGTGACGATTTCTATTCCTTTTCGGAGACGGAAATAATCGTTGATAACGGTGTCGTCAAGTCGGGCACCGGCAGCATCATCCAAGCGGGTGGCCGTGGGGGTGGCGGGCAATGTTTCACAGTGGGCAGCGAGCTGCAGCCGACGCTTGCCAGCAAGAACATCACGTTCAAGGGCAGCGAGCTGAGTTTTTGCATCGGTTAATTCCTGGGTGTGTTTGTTATCGAGCACGGCTAGTTGTTGGTGTTGCTTTTGCCTTGTTTGGAGCGTGATAAAGAGGTTATCGCGCTCATCCCTTATCGTTTTGATGACTTTGTCTTTTTTTGCTGATTCAGTATGGTAATAAACCGCCACCAGACTGACGAGCAGAATGAGACTCATCAGGATAAAAAATAAGCGATTAAACATCGAGTCCCCAACAGGTGAGTTCACTTTCTTGCGCGCGTCTTATTACTTGACCCGCACAGTTATTGGCTCGAATGCGACAATCTTTACCGCCGTCAAATAGCCAGCGCTTGATTTCAGTGCAGGCACCGCGGTAGTCACCGGCATTCAATTTTCGATAAAAAGTCGACGAGAAGCATTTACCTACACCGATGTTATACGGACAAAATGAAGCAATGCCGGCTTTCTGTGCGTCGGTTAACGGTACCTGAACATGGTGTTCTACCCAGGCAATCGCCTTATTCACCTCAAATTTGTTAACCTGCTCGCATTTTTTTGCGCTGAGTTGCAGGCCTTGCATTACCGGCTTGTCATCAACTCGTGTCGCACCGCGGCAAATTGTCCACACGTTAGCGCCGTCTCGATAGGCCGTCAGCCGATTGCCTTCTTTTTCATGCAGAAATTGCGTAAGAAGGGCGGTGGCTGTCGCACTTGCCAAAATCAATCCCAACATGGGTTTGCTTAGCGTGCTCATTGGCTTGTCCCGCTCTTGCGTCTGTCTTCTTTAATCTTGAAATACAGATTAGTTAAATAGGTCAGCACCGCCAGCGAGACGCCTGCGAGTACGCCAATGGCGCTCCATTGTTCCGGGCTGTAGCTGTTTAGCAAACCATTCAGGATGCTACCGGCTGAAGCCCCGTAGGCAACGCCGGTGGTCAGTTTTTCCATGCTCATTCTCGTCTCTGAGTGGGGATACCGTTTCCCGCTAGGGGGCGGGGGGGTGTCATAGAAATAGCGCTGCCCTCCTGACCCCTTCATGAATAAAAGTTATGGGCACTGATGGGCAGTGGAGGGAGGCGCTAAAATGAAAAAAGGCCACGCGATGCGCAGCCCTTAATAATTGCCGGGTATCACTCTCGCCCAGCGTGTGCTTCCTGCTATTCCCCAACAACGAAAGAAGTGGTAACGTATTGTTACCTCTTTATATTGACGGTGTTCATTGGCTTCCCGGTGAAAGGCGGCCAGCCAAACGCACCACCGAAAAAAATCAATAATGGCATAAGGATGAAAGCATAAAGTTCTTACAAGATTACTCTCCTGTTATCAGTCTGTTTACCTTTTTCCTTGGCCTGGTTCTCGGGAATAAATACGCTCGGAGATAAACGTAAAGAATTTAATGTGTTGGCAGAACCCGTGCTTGAAAAGCTTGAAGACATGCAAGCCTGGCTGGAAAAAGAAACCTGCCTCACAGAGTACACACTTCCCCCGTGTTATATTGCCAAGCTCAAACGCAGACTCATCGGCAACAAGCTGAAAAAATTCAGTGTATTGCTGGATAATTATTATTCCGTATTGAATCAATTAGCCAGCTCGTCCGCGCCTTCTTTGCATGTGGGTATGGGCGAACAGGAAGAACAGATAGGGATTAAAAAGTAGGTGCATACCTATCCCAACGCTATCCTGTCTGTCAAAAAATTTACGGGCTGTTCTCACACTCAGGTAATATGAACAGGTCTGCGGGTTACTGACATGTAAAAAGGCCACGTGCGCCTGAAAAAATGCTTAATAAATAGGCAGGGGCCGTCCCCTTTTACTGATGTTCTCAACATTTCTGGCAAAATCCTTCTGAACCTCAATGTTCAATATATTCAGTCTTATATTTCCATTTTTATCAATAAAAACTTTTTGACCGGTGGGTATCGTGTCTTCATAACGATTTCCTTTAAAGAAAACCACGAAATTTTCAGGGGACATCATTACTTATAGTGTTTCTTTCCACTCTTTTAGTGTGTCTCGCATCCTGTTTATTCTCACTGACTAATAATCGGTAGTCATCAGAATGATAAAGGAAAATAACTATTATTGTGACTATGCTTAATGAGAGAAATAAACTCTGTACATATCAAATGATGCTAATCGGAAAGCGGGAGACAGGTATATGCAAAAGACTCTCTTGAAATTACCTATCTTATTATTGCCAATGTTCGCCTGGGCTTCTCATGAAAGAACAATTTCAAATGTATGCCAAGAGCTTTGGAAATCGGGAGAGATTCAGTTTTTCCCATCAAAAATATGTTCGTGTGAAAAGACGTCTGCCAACATAGGTAATACATTTTTTCAATCAGAAAATGAAACAGACATATGAGAAAGATTTATCCTGTTTCCCCATTTTTCCCCGTGGGCGGGATAGTCTATTTCTTCAACTTATTGTGAAAACGAGAGAGATTAGATGAAAAATATAAAAAAGTTTTTAATGGTATTACCCATTTTATTATTACCCATGCATGCTCAAGCTATTCAAGAAAGACCTCGAGACTGTGAAGCTCCCTGGGATGGATTAATGCCTATAGGAACATGCTATGAACCAAAATCTATCATAGATTCGGCTACGACTGACATCAGATTTGTTCACATGAGAGAGCTAACCAACAAAGTGTTATACCCATTTTATCTGAAGATACTGGTTCTAGTTTAGAAATTATTATTAATTTTTGATTAAAATTATAATGTTATACACTATTCAGTAGTCTCATTTTTCCAGCCTCACTTTAACGAAGACACCGTAGACGACACAGGCGATAATCAGCGAATTGAATGACGGAATACCGAATTCGATAGTCATTCCCCCGATGGCGCCCAGGATACAAGCAGCAACAGCAGGCCAGCCCATTAATTGTGTTGATTCTGGTAACGTCTGTCTCTGGCGTGTTACATCAAGTAAGTGACGGCTGGTACGTAAAATGTAATAGTCCACCAGCATCACGCCTGCAATAGGCGGAAAAACAACGCCGAGTAGAATAAGGAAACCCGTAAAACGCTCTAAAATTCCCAGCATTGATAGCAGGATGCCGATCACACCTAATATTATCGTCAGCTTTGTACGACTCAATTTCCTACAGGTGACACCTTCCACAACGTTTGCTAAGGAAAGTGATGAAGAATACAAACAGGCATCGTTGTTCTTGGTCGTCGCAAGAATAACGGTCAACAAGCCTATCCAGCCCGCGCTTTGGGTCATGATAGTGACGACATCGGCGGTATTGAGTGCACGAGCAACCAATATGGCAATGCCGTTGACAATAAATTCTCCAACAATGATAGAAATCAAAGTCATCCAAAATACATGCCGACCGTTTTGGCAGAAGCGACTAATATCGGGGGTGATAAGGGCCCCTACCATGTAGCCACCGGCAACAATAGTGGCACCGGCCCCGAGTGTCATCGGTGCTCCCATAGGAAGGGGGGTAACAAGATGAGAGAGTGTGTGTTCCTGCAAAATACCGAATGAAATCCAGCCTATTACCAGAAAGAAAAGGGGCACTGTTATTTTTGCTGCCCAACTTAAGGCGCGAAACCCAAAGGCAACCAATACCGTGAGCGCACCTCCTGCCAGCACAGTAGACCAGGTAAACCCCAATCGTCCCCCTAACGCATAATCCAGACTATGAGCAAAAACGGCATTTTGTACACCAAACCAGCCCACCAGACTGATAGTAAGCAGTATTCCGATTAACACCGACCCGAAACGCCCAAACCCACACCAGCGTGCTAAAAGACTCGTCGATAATCCCTCGCGAGAACCCGCTAACCCTAGCCCCAGACTAATGAACTCAAGGATGACACTACCGAAAAAAGTGGCAAGAAACGCTTGTTCAACCGTCATGGAGTGACCTAACAACGCGCCCAACATAAATTGAGACAACGAGGTTGTCATACCAATACGTACCAGGGCAACACTGAAAAAGCTTGAACGCGCAGCAAGCGGGACACGACCCACGGCGTAATCGTCGCCGATCAACTGATCCTTGTTCATCTTTCATCCTTGAATTTGGCGGGGTAGGGCTAGAGCGAGATAAACTGTACCTCGGGTTTTATCAGCTCAGGCGGCATATATCGGTCAAAACCTTCTGCGCAACAAAATTCTTTAAACATCGCTGACGAATTGACTTTAGCTTTCTTGTATATTCTTCGCAAATTATCTTTTATTGCTTGCTGAGGGTGATCTAATTTTCTGCCTATTTCCTCAGCATTCATGGACTGTAATGCATAGAACATGACTTTAAGTTCAGGTTTCGTAAACAGATCTGTAGGCGGATCTAATACTAACGTAGATGGAACACACCTACTGAATGTTTGTGAAACTAAAAGGCAATCGAGTCTACTGGCAGTGTGAATTGTGCCAATACACTCTTGAAATTCATTATAGATTGGATATTTTGGAACAAAATAAGACAAAAGTTTCTTTTCCCGTGTATAAATTTGCGTTGAAATTATCGCTACGCCTTTCTTATTCTCTTCAGTTTTCCGATCCTGCTCTTGGAATTCCGGTGCGAACTCAGCCCAAGGCGCAGGACATTCACTATCCAATCTACCTTCAACATTATATCCAACAGGAAGATCCCAAAAATCAAGCGCTGCCTTATTAGCATACACATGTCGTGACTCAGTATCTTTTATATCCCAAGGTTCATCGCTTGTGTCCATAAACGAAAAAAGTGACTCAAAAGACTTTACAGCAATTCCTTGAGAATTCTCCTCATTTTTTCGAAGATTAACTTTATTCATCCTAGCCTCCTAAGTTCAGGAAAATCTAACTTAAGGCGACGACAACGGATGCAAAAAGTCGAGGCCGTTTTAGTAGACGGTACTCTTTTAGTGTGAAGATAACAAGGCTAAATGTGACATTTTTTATCCAATTGTATCTAGTATATTCATTTTTATACTTTTTATATTATTGATAAAATGAACATTTTTGAGCTTAGCCAGGAATTCTTATGAAGCTAATAGTCATTTTTATAAACGAATCAACGCAAAAAGCCTCAGTGGTTAGCTGAGGCTTTTAACTAGTTATACATTTACTACGCACACAAATCAGGCGAGATTGTAGAGTGATTCTGCGTCGCGACGTCGCGACAGTCAAGCATTTTTTACTAAATAATAATTCTTCAGGCATGATGAACTCGCTGTAGCTTAGAAATATCCATCTTTTGACGAGCATGCCATAAATCATAAGAACCTTGTAAATTTAACCAAAGTCTTGGTGAACTTCCAACAACAGAAGACAAACGTATCGCCATCTCTGGAGAAATGTTTGATTTCGCCGTCACCACTCTCTGTACTGTGGATGAAGAGGCACTCAATCGTCTCGCTAGTTCACGGACACCTAGATTGAGTTCTTCCATCGTTTCTGCTAGAACTTCCCCTGGATGGGGTGGGTTAAACATTTCCGTCAGTGATAATCCTCGTCATTTACAATATAAGCGTTGCCATCAATGAATTCAAAGGTAATACGTCAATTGCCTGTTACAGTGACCGACCATTGCCCTTTTCTATCACCTTATAATTGATGAAGAAAATATTCAGACACGTCAATATCACTCACTTCGACAGCTCCTGAGATAACCGCCAAACGGGCACGCAACTTTTTTGCCTGTGTGGTATCTATCCCTACTGTTGAGCCTGTTTCAAAAAAATTTTTCAATCCTTTATGCTTAAAACTCTTAATCATATTATTAATGTCTGATCTGCGTTGCGCACCATCATATACCACAAATTAACTAAATCTATTGCCTAAATTCTATCAGAAAGATCAGCTAGTGATTACGGTATAGTTGGGAGAACTGAGACGCTGGAGAAATTTGTTCACGTCTGCTCTCTGCCATTTTTTCAGTGTTTCCGTGAAGTCAGAATGACTCTCTTGTGTTACTGAAGCGTCAAGCAGTTGTGTCATCTCTGACAAAACCCTTTCAGCATCTCCAGATTCACGAAAGATACGCTTAATGGTTTGTTTTCCGGCATTACGGATGGCATCTTTAAGCCGGTTAGTTATCGCATAAATACGAAGGCATTCGTTGGCTAACAAGGGGATTTGCTGTACCTCAAATCGTTTTGGTGAGGGAACGCCCGCTACTTGACGTAGGGCACGCCAAATACCGTTACTCCAGGCTCGCTTAAACCTAAATTGGTCACTCATGCACCAGACTAATCGTGAAAGATTATCTACATCGTCGTTGCTAAACAATTCAGGGGATGGGGATGGTACTACGGATGTTGATAATATGTTCCCGTCTTTCGTATTTGTGGTAGTACTTCATTGAATACCCAATTTTGAAATGGTTTAGCTCCTGGTTTGTTACTACGGAATATAACACGGTAGAGGTTAGGTTCATGGATAAATGTAGCCTCTTGTTCTCTTTTGAATTTATCAGTGATGTACGTTTTCCGTACCCCGCCTGAATCCAACATCATGGTTGGCATAACCGGCTACTCAGTTCCGGTACTTCTATTGAAGCCCCTACACGATTCACCATTAAAATGTGACTGTGTTTTGCGCGTAAAAAAACCGCGGAGCGCGGTCGTGTGCCGAGTAGATATCCGAGATGCTAACCCTGATAGCCGATTTTGCGGCTATCAGCAGACTGTATAGCGGTGCGGTGTAGTTTTGATTACATAATGAATACCATTCGATATGAATATATGGCACGATTCATCTTTGATGGTGTAATCAGAAGAGAATCGTTCTGCTATAGCTCCAAGTATCTAATAACGTCAGGCAGCCTCTAGTAAATCATGTACACGACCCGCAATGTAGGCCTCCGCACGTTCAAGCATGCCATAAACGTACGAATGATGTTTTTTCAGGTTTCTGGCTATAACACGACATGCCATATGATTACGATAATGTAAGCAAATCATTTTGTAACCGTCAATATCGTACTGCTTCAAACTCCCTACCGCCTGATCGACAACCCTCCCCTCTTCGTCGCTCAACCACGGACGGCTATCACTTTCCTGTTGGCATAAAGGCCAGCATGCCTTGAACTCTGTACCAATTCGTGAACTACTCCAATTGCCCCAAGCTTCGAGTAAATCTTTTACGTGCTTCATGCTGCCTCCCGTTCCGTTATCACTCTCTCCATCCTGCCGCCCTTCAATTGAGTAACAGGAAGTTAAACAGCATTTTAGAAAATTGCGATAGAGCACCATTCAAGCATACGATTTAAATGCGTATACTTGCTCACTACAGCGCTATCCTATCTCATGTATAAACCCTAACCTGTTTTTTTTCGTTTAAGGCGCTCTATGGTAGATTTATGCGCTTTAAAATCCATTTTAATTAAGCAATCCTTCGTCTTTGATGCTAGCAGACCGGCTTCACGCAGACAAAAAACGCCCATCAAGCTACTCCTCTCAACTCAAGGGCGGGAACACCACTCAGCACCAACTGGCATCGCGCCGTATCACCCATGAAAAAAGGGGCCGGCTTTTCCTGAAAGCCGCCCAGTATGTTGTGCGCATCGTCCATACCAATGAGTACCGGCAAGTAGTTACCCACCCCAGTCAATAACCCAGAGCGATACCTTTTTTCAAATTCTCTGGCACGAAAAGGCGCGTCCTCCTCACTCATCCCGGCAAAATCTATCCAGCCGCCCATGTCCTCTATCACCGCATGGATTAATGCATCGTCAAACACCACGCTGTTACGACGACCGTAACGGCGAATGGCTTGGTAGGCTTTCGACCAGGCTCTTAACGCTTTGCCGTCCTTGTTGCCGTCGATATGCCGGATGAGGTCGGCAGGCTTGGGGAAAAATTGACCGTTGTCCGTGTCACGCGTATGCCCCTGAAAGGCTTTTTGAACGTCGGTCATCTCGTAGTTTTTCAACGCGTTCCAGTAAATACCCACCATGATTTCTGATATCTCACGGCCGTATATTTCCCCTACCGCCGTCATCGATTGCGCGAATTGTGGTTTTTCTCCCTCGTTCATCAGAAAGGTGCCCCCGTGTTCTCGCTGCCGCTTATCCAGCTTTGTAAATTCTGGATGTTTCTGGCCGTGGTCGCTGAATATTTACCGTGGGCGAGGGCCTTGGCATAGTGATTACCCGCCAGGCCCATCAGGCGCTCGACCTGCGCGGCATCCCGTAGCACGGTATCGATGCCGTCGTAGCGCTTGTTTTCAGGGTTTTTGCCCATCAACCAAGGGTCATAGGTCGCACCGGTTATCGCCTGGCACAGGTCTTCCGCACTGAATTTTTCTTTCAGCCGCGCCTGAATGCGCTTTGCGCGTTTTTTGTCCAGCCTGGCCTGGGGGTGCGCCAGATTTTTTTGCCAGAACGCAAAAATCGTTTTGACACGCTCATCCCCGAAAGGGGATATAGGGGTTATACTGTCTTTCTTGTCTTTTGTAATAGTGTCTTTTGTATGTCCCTGTTTTGGTGACAGCGCTGTCACTGTTTTAGTGACATTTTCTGTCCCCGTTTTGGTGACAACGCTACCCTTTCTTTGCCTCTCTGAACGTGTCTCTATTTCGGTGACAAAGTCCCCGTTTGGGTGACACATTTGGCGTGAGCATGTTGTCCCTGTTTCGGTGACAATATTATTTTTTTGCTGACAATCGTGAATTGACCATTCAGAAAGATTCTTATTGATGCCTATCTGATTGTGAGATTTAATGAGCACTTTCATTGAAACTAATTCGTTTTTTGCTTTATTGACTTTCTGTCTTGGCAGTTTGGTCAGTTCGGCAAGCTGGTTATCAGAAATCCTATCCCTCTTTTTGTTAAAACCATACGTCTTACGACAAACTGCATGAGCAACCCTCGCCTGAATTTTTGTCAGATTCACACCAATAAGCTCGTCGTATAATTCGTTGGCTAAACGGGTATAGCCCTCATCGATATTCGCCACACGTTGTTCTTGTCTGTCTATTGTCTTGTCGTTACCCTGTCCAGCTTGGCTCATGCTCATTTCCTATTCCCTATACCGCATTCTTGATCGTTTTCAAAACCGATCCTGTTTTGTTCTTATTTTGAACGACGAAATTTTCTTAGTACTCGCCTGATCCGCCGTCGCGGTGTTTTTACTTACCGTAAACCAGCAATGTGGCTTTGATTTCAGAATCTCGTATTGCCATGTGTTTACGGTGAGCCTCAATGATTTTCTGCTTTTCTTTTTCATCAACCGCACCGTCATTGTTAATCGCATCTAAAATCAATTTGTCTACCGCACTGCGCTTGATGGTGGTGCGTAGCCCCATGTGGTGCAGTTCTACCGTATCAACCTCATCAGCTGAGGGAATAGGGACAATCAAGGCATCTGACCGCTCGGCAAAGTACTCCGCGACCAGGGTTGATTGACTCAACGTTTGCAAGGCCAGTAATTCATCAACGCTAAAAAATCGACAACCTTTGCTTTCGTATAACCGATTGTTAAACTTGGCTTCCGATACACCAAGATAAGCCGCTGCGACACTCCTTCCTCCATCTATACGCTCACACATCCGGTTAATTAATGCACGTTTATCCATAATTTCAGTACAGCCTCTGTAGTTATATTTATGCTCACGTTGTGAGAGTTTATGTTTTTAAAAAATGTGTGGTATTAGCTTAATTTTAAAAACTCTGTTAGATCTGCCAAATCCTTACCCAATTCATGAGGTTTTACTTTTCCACCAGTAGCTTTAACGATCGCTTTCACATAACGGGAAGTTATTCCTCCACCGTGAAGCCAGCGCCATACTGTTGGCTGCTTAACTCCACATAGATTCGCAAGCTTTTTTTGACTCCCTGCGATTTTGACTGCTTGCTCAATGGCTTTGTTAGTCATAATTATCTCTAATAGTATTAAATCTTGGATTATAATAGCAATGAGTATTGAAATGTGCAATAGCAAAACAAATTTGACGGGCAATACTCTTGCCTATAAATTATCTTTCATGAAAACCACGCTTGCTGAACGCTTAAACTTAGCTATGAAGTTTAGAAACCTTAGCCAAGGTGCCTTAGCCAAGGCATCAAAGGTTTCTCAGCCTACTATTTTTAGACTGACTAAAGGTACAGCAGTAGGGTCTAAGAAAATTGTAGAAATAGCTAGCGCTCTGAAGGTAAATGCTGATTGGCTTGCTCGTGGTGTTGGAGAAATGGAGGGAACAAACACTGCTTTCATTGAGCACACCAATCCACTGAATGAAGTTTATGTTTGGAATAATGCCGGTGAGACAGCTGATGTTGTAATAACGCCTGAAGGAAAGGCTTTACCTACTTGGCGTGCATATATTCTTGAACGTAATAGTGGCTGTAGTGAAGCTCCAGCTGGTTCCATTGTTATTGTTGATACTGCTATCAATCCGGGTACAAGCGACCTGGTGGCCGCTGTTGTTGGTGGTGTCATCTCGGTTTATCGATTCTTACCAGGCGGTGGATCTGGGTTCTTGTCTGTAGATGATAAGAGAGTCCCTTTAGTTGACTTATCTGAATCTGGTGAGCTTATTGGTACCGCAATCTTTCTTTTTCGTGATTTAAGACGATAGTCCTTAATCTTCTGTGTAGGAAGGATGTATTTATCATAAACACCCTCTCTGATCCTACGCCAAACACAAATCATGTTGTTCTCCTACGATTTAAAATAAGAATCACTATTCATCCCACCTCATAATATTGTTTATTTACCACCCCGCTCTTGTTTCGAAAAAAAATCAACACCATTAGAATCAATAGTTTTTTCTCTAAAGGTTATGCATGAAAATTCAGTTTCCTATTATTTTTTTTCAAAAAAAATTATTAAAAACACTTGTTTATAGCTTTTGTTATTATATCAATGCCAATACCACTTGCTATTATAAATACCTAATGCTATTATTTTTATCAGCAGGCAAGGAAAGCACATGAAGTAGTCGTCCGAGGCGTATGAAAATCGGAATGATTCATAAATTTAATGCAAGGCAAAATTTTTTCTCCGTATAAGCGGATGCTCTTTAACAATTTGGGGTTAATTGCACTGACAAAGTGCATTTATCCATAATTTGGTTTGGATAAAAATATATTAAACACATAACTTATTAATAAGTCAATTTTAAGCTTATTTTAAATAGTAAACATAAAGTTTATAATGGGCAAATGAA
This sequence comes from Candidatus Fukatsuia endosymbiont of Tuberolachnus salignus, assembly GCF_964030845.1. Taxonomy (NCBI): domain Bacteria; kingdom Pseudomonadati; phylum Pseudomonadota; class Gammaproteobacteria; order Enterobacterales; family Yersiniaceae; genus Candidatus Fukatsuia; species Candidatus Fukatsuia endosymbiont of Tuberolachnus salignus. Next base: position 1,391,688 of record NZ_OZ034983.1, on the reverse strand, counting down.
AAGAAAAAATTGTCCGATTAGTAACCCACTCACGGCGCGGTTAAAGTACTTAATTGAAAAGAAGTCCATCTCTAAAGCAGAGATGGCTAGGATTTGTGATGTAACACCACAATCAGTCAACAATTGGTTTGTTCGTGGGAAAATAGGAAAAGATTCGGCATTGAAGCTCTCTAAGCATTTAGGTGTTTCTGTAGCTTGGATGCTAGAGGAAAGTGATGAAAATACGACATTGGAAGGGAGCGAATTGCCACACCCACCGCTCACTCCCACAGAAAGATCACTTCTAATTTTATTCAATGAGTTGCCTGAAAAAGATGCGAAGGAAATTTTAGAAATCCTTAAAGAAAAAAAACAGTATTATGACCAGCTTATAAAAGAATTGGCTCATAAAAGAGGTTTAAAGAGCACATAAAAATTTGATGTAGCCTTCCTATCTATAATCTCCTTATCAATATAAACATTCCCGAATATCTTAACTACTGAGTGCTTCTCAGTGGCTGCTTTTACGCTTAATTTCACATTAAAAATGTAAGTAATAAATTGATTTATAAATAATTATTATTAATCATTCGGATATAGATTTTTTTTCTTATAACTAACCAATATAAACAAATTGATAATATTTTTTTTCGAGTATTTTCAGTTATCTCAACATTAAATAAATCTAAAGTTGACTAAAACATAAGCCTATAGTTTAATTATTGTGTGGTCATAGTGAAGTCTGAATGATCCAAATATTGCAAGACAAGCTTTTACCCCGCTCAGGCGGATGCTCTTTAACAATTTGGGGTTTGGTAGCACTGACAAAGTGCACCCTTGCGTTTACCCGCTGATTTCTGAATAGATTGCCCAGGCAGCCTATCCAGAAATCAACTGGAGACAAGTTATGGTAACGATCATTCGTAAACCGTCGAGACGCAAGGCAATGTATGGCGGTAATGCCAAATACCGCAGACATCAACGCCGTAAAGCGGAAGCCCTCTCTCGTGAGGCGATCGAAAATAGCCTTGATCGGAGAGGGGGCGATCACGCAAAAATAGTGCGTGCTCAACCTCGCTCGGATGTAGATCGGGCAATTGCTCTAGCGACGGCCTTCCCTTTACGTCAAAAGCCGCAGGACAGTATGTACAATCGGCTGATGCCAAGAGCCTGGTTATTTTCTGTGCAAGGAACAAGCCGAACAAAAAAGGCTATTACCGTTTCTGCTTAGCAGCGGTTTTATTACAACACAGCCCCAGGCTGTCCTACCTATTGGAGTGACTATCATGTTAAAACAAAGCTTTGCTCATCTACAAAAGGTGGGGCAGTCTTTGATGCTGCCCGTTTCTGTTCTGCCAGTCGCTGGGTTATTGCTCGGTTTAGGGTCTGCGGGGTTTGCTTGGCTCCCTGTCACCGTTTCACATCTGATGGCCGAGGCCGGCGGGACCGTATTTGCTCATCTGCCGCTGCTGTTTGCTCTGGGTGTCGCGCTCGGCTTGACTCAAAATGACGGCGTGTGCGCCCTGGCGGTGATTGTCGCGTACGCCATCATGGTAAAAATGTTGGCGATTGTGGCACCCTCTGTTGATACCGGTGTATTCGGTGGCATGGTGATGGGCGGGGTCGTCGCTGTGCTGTTTAATCGCTTCCATAACCTCCGTGTCCCCGCGTACCTGGGCTTTTTTGCCGGTAAACGTACGGTGCCGATTATTGCGGGTCTCGTGGCTATCCCTGTTGCCTTGCTATTGGCATTGATATGGTCGCCTGTCGGACAGGGTATCGAGGCCTTTTCACATTGGGCGACCGTGCAAAATCCTGAGCTGGCTTTTGGTGTGCACGGCATGGTGCAACGGACGCTGATCCCCTTGGGCTTGCACCATATCTGGAATGTGCCTTTTCATATGCAAATCGGGGAGTATACCAATGCCACAGGGCAGGTTTTTCACGGAGATATCCCCCGTTATATCGCCGGCGACCCTACCGCAGGGCAACTGGCGGGCGGCTTTTTGTTTAAGATGTACGGGTTGCCCGCCGCTGCATTGGCTATCTGGCACACCGCCAAACCGGAGAACAGAGCGAAAATCGGCGCACTCATGGGGTCTGCCGCATTAACCTCCTTTTTAACCGGCATTACCGAACCGATTGAATTTGCCTTTATGTTCGTTGCTCCGCTGTTGTATGTCATGCATATCCTGCTGTCAGGCTTGGCCTTTTCTCTGGCAATTGCGCTAGAAATGCGTCACGGTACCAGTTTTTCACACGGGCTGATTGATTTTATTGTGCTCAGTCCGCAGGCCAACCGTGTGTGGCTGTTTCCGGTCGTTGGCCTCGCGTATGCCACGCTGTATTACGGGTTATTTCGCCTGCTGATTGTACGTTTTGACCTCAAAACCCCGGGGCGTGAAGCCGGTTTATTACCCTCCGTGCAGCAGGATACCCCTATCACCCCGTTGCTTATCCAGGCCTTTGGCGGCAAAGACAACATTACCGCTCTCAACGCTTGCATCACCCGATTACGGGTCAGTGTGAAAAATAGCAAACAGGTGAATCAACAGGCACTCAAAACCTTGGGTGCACAGGCGGTGATTGTGCTCGGTTCCGGCGTGCAAGCCATTTTCGGTGCACAATCTGAGCAGCTTAAAACCGCGATGGCATGCCAGCTCAACACCCCGCAAACACCGCATTAATTTTCTTTTCTTCCCCTTTTCCTCCAGGCCACTGACCTTTTTTGTCGGTGGCCTTGTCGTGGAAAAAAACCTTCAGGAGCACCGTATGCACCCATGGATTATCACTGCATGGCCTCACAGCACGCCTGCGGAAAAACCCAAACGCAATCAATTCATTCAACCAACGAGGTGAACCATGATTTTTACTATCCAAGATAACGCATTAATCATCATGATCAACGGTGTGAAGCGAGTTTTCCTTAACAGCGAGCGGGGCTATGCCCGCATGTCTCAAGCGTATTGTAAAAGCAGAGGGCGACTGGCATGACACCCGAGACGCTTATTGAAGCACGAAAAATAATGAACACGTTCAGTGATCAAGATTGGCACAACATTAATGAACAGGCGGAAGAGTGGGACAAATACTTCACTTTTGAGCACATCGCTCAGCTCTTTAAAAAATTGCCCCATTTTGATAGTGAGGCCTTGGCACTCGCCTTGGATGAGACCGAACCCGATGACCTCGATGAGGCATTTTTCAGCATTTTTATCTCAAAAGCGAAGTGGATGTTAGCCAAAGAACGGCTCTACAGTGGCGATGACTATGACAAGGTCTATTATGGAGAATAAAGCCTTTTATCTTAAGCTGGCCACTATCCAACGCGAACTTAATGCACCGAAAAATCAATACAATACCTTTGGTAAATACCACTACCGCAGCTGTGAAGACATTTTGGAAGGCGTTAAGCCGCTGCTGGGTGATTTATTTCTCTCGATAAGTGATGAAATCGTACAAATAGGCGATCGCTATTACGTCAAGGCAACAGCGACCCTGACGGACGGTGAAAATTCGTTTCAGGCCTCCGCCATCGCACGGGAAGAATTGAACAAAAAAGGCATGGATGCGGCACAGCTGACCGGGGCAACCAGCTCCTACGCGCGTAAGTACTGCCTGAACGGCCTGTTTGCGATTGATGATGCCAAAGATGCCGACACCGAGGCTTACAAGCAGCAAGAAAACAAGGGGAGCCCACACACGAAGACCACCGTTGCACGTACCCCAGAACAATACCTCACCGATTTTACCCACTGGGCGCATCAATGCAAGGATAAAGTGGCCTTACAGGGGGCTTATAACCGACTGAGCCAGCTGCTTATCCAGCAGCCTGATTTAGCACAAAAAGCCAACGACATTTATTTCACCCACTCAGCAACCTTAGAGAAGGCAGCCTAATGGCACACACCATCACCCTCAAACTCCAACAGGCCGCCAGAGAATTTACGGCCACTGACGCCATCGGCTTAGCCCTACGGGGTGGCGTTAAATACTACGATCGCAAATTAAAAACCCATGCTTTCACTAACTACCAGGCGGTACTGTTCGCCAAAGCCGGCAATCAAGCAGATTTTTACCGCGAAACACTCAACCCAGGCGCCATCGTTGAGCTCTTCGGTGAAAGCATCAAAATCGACACCTACGAAGGGAAAAACGGACAAGCGATCGTCTTGGAGCTAAACAATGCACGTTTGGGCTTTGTCGACGCGGGACAGCAGACGCAGAGACCACAACCCATCCAAGCGTTCCCCCAACATCTTGCCAAGGCACCCTGTCAACAAAGCAATGTGACGCCGTTCACAGATTTTAATGACGACGGGGATGACATCCCGTTTTGAGCGGTTCTCCGTTTTAATGACAAGACAATTTATCGAGGTAAAAATGGAACAACGAACAGAAGCCTGGTTTGCCGCAAGATGCGGCAAGGTGACAGCGAGCAAGCTAGCGGATGTAATGACAAAAGTTAAAGAGGGTTACGCGGCAACTCGAAAAAAATACAAGGCCGAGCTGATTTGCCAGCGTCTAACGGGGAAACGGGAAGACACCTTTGTCACACCTGAAATGAAGCACGGGACGGCACTGGAACCCGTCGCACGTGAGGCTTACATCTTGCGTGAATTTGCAGTAGAGGTCACGGAAGTGGGGCTCATCGACCACCCTACCATCAAGGGGTTTGCCGCCAGTCCCGACGGACTGGTTAATGAGGATGGCCTGATCGAGATTAAATGCCCCAAAACCTGGACACATCTGAAAACGATAAGAACAGGTGAACCAGAAAAAAAATACCTCCTGCAAATGCACGCGCAAATGCTGTGTACGGGGCGAAGATGGTGTGACTTTGTCAGCTATGACAATCGACTGCCTGACACATTAGCCTACTTCAAAAAGCGCATTCACTTTGATGAGGCACTGGGCAAGGAAATTGAAACCGAAGTGCGAAAATTTCTGCAGGAACTTGAACGTGAAATCGAACAGATTAAAACGTATGGAAAAGTGGCATGAAGATAACGCCACTGAAAAAAGTGATCGTCTACCGGATGAAATACGCGTAGAGTTGCCTGTCGATAATATCGACGCCACATTGTAGAGAATAATCACAGGGAGATTGCGCCGTGCCTCAGGTACCGAACCCACATGATGCAACATTTAGGAAGTGCATGAGCAATGTTAACGTTGCCCGTGATTTCCTACAGTTCCACTTACCACCTGAAATCAAGGAGCAATGCGATTTTTCTACGTTGAAGATCGAACCGGGTTCATTCATTGAGCCGAATTTGAGACAACATTATTCTGACATTGTCTATTCACTCAAAACGAAGGAGGGTAAGCGTTGCTACATTCATTGTCTCATCGAGCATCAAAGCACGCCAAAAAAATTAATGGCTTTCCGCTTGTTCCGCTACAGTATTCCCATCATGCAACAGCATCTTGACCAAGGCCATGACGAGTTGCCGGTGGTAATACCGATCCTCTTTTATCATGGAGAAACAAGCCCTTATCCCCACAGTATGGATTGGCTGGATTGTTTTGCTGACAGAGACTTAGCACAAAGAGTCTATTCTCAGCCTTTTCCTTTGGTGGATGTGACCACGATACCCGATGAAGAAATCTTGACTCACCGCAGTGTTGCTCTTCTTGAATTGGTACAAAAGCACATTTATGCCCGTGATATCATAGTGATAAGTCAGTCTATTGCACATTTACTGAATACGGGTTATACAGAGAGTGAACTGGTTAAGACATTAATGTATTATATTGCTCAGAGAGGAAAAACAGCGGATACACCGCAATTTTTCAAAACGATTGTGGAGTACGCACCGACTTACAGTGAGGACATCATGACGATTGCACAAGACCTGAGAAGAGAGGGCCGTGAGGAAGGCATGCAACAGGGCATGCAACAGGGCATGCAACAGGGACGTCAGGAAACTAAACTCGAAATTGCCAAGCAGCTTCTTAAAAGTGGTGTAGATAGTGCTTTGGTTAAAACATCTACTGGACTTTCTGACCGAGATATTGAAGATATTGAAGTATTACTACATTAAGGTGTCTTAACACCTGCTATACCCGGACAGGCTGAATGATAATTCAGCCTCGGGGAATATTTCGTTAAAGGTGTTAAATACCTTTAACTAGCGAATGCCGCATACGCAAGTAGTGCGGTTTTTTTACGCCCATAGCGTGTAATGGTCAGATAGTGAACAACTATACGCCTTCAATAAAACTATAACAGGGGCCGTATAAGTTGATTGTAAAAATTTACACTAATATATTGATATTAAATAATATTTACTGGTCAAGTAAATCATGTTACATGGCCCCTGCTATAAATTCACCTTTAGCCTGCCGTCTTTGTGACTGTTTCAAAGATGGGATGGTATTAGTTAATTTTGTTAATAGAAGCAAAGCCCAACCTCACGCTGACACAACATCAAAGCTTAATTAATCTTCTGCTCCGGTAACGTACCGGAGGTCATTAATCGCAATTCACTTGCAAGGAATTCTGCATGTCAAATGTCATCACTATCTATCAACAGGTAAAAATATCTAGCCGTGAAATTGCTCGACTAACAGGCAAACAGCATAAAGACGTACTTTATGACTGTAGAAAAATGTTTGAAGTGCTCACTATTCAATCGGCGGACTTTTCCGCCGATTATAAAGACACCAGTGGTCGCACCTATCAGGAATATTTGCTTGACCAAGATTTAACCATGACATTGGTCATGGGTTACAGTATTCCACTTCGCCATAAAGTCGCCACGCGCTGGCGGGAGCTGGAAGAGAAAGCAACACGGCCTGTCTGCATATTACCTAATTTCGAAGACCCCCCTGTTGCGGCTATGGCATGGGCAGAGCAGTTTCGCGAAAAAACCAGGTTAGCCTTAGTGAACAAAGAACAGGAAGCGGAATTACACGAGTTGAAAAACCTGTTTAAGGAAGGAATAACGACGACTCAGTTTTGCAAAATGCTCAACGGTATTAATACACAGCAGATTAATCACTGTTTAGCGGACAGAAATTGGCTTTATAACGAAAGTAAATCCCATATCCGCTGGCGTGCAACCTCTTATGCACGTGACCGATATCTGACGGAACATCAACATAAAATCAGCATTCATAGCGGTGATGACTTTATCAAGTATCAACCCGTTTTACTGCGCAAAGGGGCAATCCGATTATTTGACCTCTACCGCAAAAATAAGTTGCCAATGAAAACCCATTGGGACGGGCACTTCACCCACGAAAAAGAACTTAGCATCGCATCATAAACCCACGGAGTCACTCACCATGAAAACATAAATAGCTACAACAAGTTGCAAATAGCGACGGTGACGCAATCACCGTTTATATCACTTAACCCTAGCGCTAACAGAGGTGGTCTTCAGCCACCCCTGTTAGCTAACCACCATAACCTTCTTGAGAGGCTACAATGGCTCACCTCGATATTACCCAATTTCCTGAATTACGGGAAGTTTTTCCTGAATTAACACCGGTGCAATTTGAAACGGCGATGCTTTTCGCGTTAGGCGTGTCACAAAAAGACATCGCCTTATTACGTTCTGTGTCCTATCCCGCAGTGAAACAGACGTTGGCAAGTGCAAAACTCAAATTTGAACCGTATTCGCTGCATGGTCTGTTTACCGTATTTCATGTCCGCCTTGCGCTTTTTGCTTTGAAGGGATGTAGAAAGCGATAGCGTCTAGCATGATAAAAATAGAAAAGAGAGTCTCTCTCGTGGAGACTATTCCATTTTATTTTTCTAATTAGACTTTCACACTGACTAAGTAATTTACCCTCATCCTAGATGGGCGTCATCCACGATGAAAGGGACTGAATAGGGTTAGGACAGATGATGAAAAAAATAACAAAGGTATCACGTTCATTACCTCTGACATCTATGATGGAAAATAGTCAAGATGTTTGGGGAATAAAAGACTGTGACTCACGTTTTATTTATACCAATCGTGCTTTTCTTGACTTTTTAAATTTGCCACAAGGATTTGATGTGATAGGGCGGCGTGATGATGAACTTCCTACGTGTATTTTAGAATTTACTTTAATCATTCAAAAACTGGAAAGAGAGGTTATAAAAAGCGGGCAAAAAATCACCCTCATTAAAACGCATTTCTTTGGTCGTGAACAGAAACTGCAACCTTATTTATACGAAACCTTTCCGTTGCATAATAAAAGAAACAAGTGCATCGGCACAGTTTTTTATGGCAGAAAACTGGCTATTATTTCACTGTCCCACTACGTAGATAAGCTAACTGCCACGCTATTATTGGACCCTCCCTCGACTCTATTTACGCAATCTGAACTGAGGATAATCTTTTATTTATTACGCACGATGAGTGCCAAGGAAATAGGTAAAAAATTGGCACGCTCCCATCGCACAATAGAAAACAGAATTCGTATTCTATACCAAAAAGCGAAAGTGCATTCATTGCGAGACTTTAAACACTTTTGTCATCAAACCGGATTTGATCGCATTGTTCCCCAAGCGTTTATACGCCCCGGGATACAGTTTATTGAGTAGGAGGTTTTCTTATGAGCAACAGACAGAGCAGAGCGAGAAAACGTGCGCTTCGTGAGCGGGAACGGGAAGCGAAAAGAAATGAAAAGAAAAATGAGCCTGTCCTGAAAATTGTGTAATTGCCTATATTTAAACAATTTGTGAATAGGATATAGACAATGGTAAGAAAGAATAAATTACCGGATACCCCGCAACAATCTCAGCTACGTCAGGTAGCTCAGGCGCTGGTAAAAGACATTAAAACTGAATCTGATCTAAACAAGATACTCAATGAATTCGTTAAGATGACAGTAGAAGCGGCATTAGGTGCTGAAATGGAACATCACCTAGGTTATGCCAAAAATGCGGCTGAAGGACGTGGCAGCGGTAATAGTCGTAATGGCTATTCTGCAAAAAATATTACCTCTCAGTACGGTGAATTAGCGATAGAAACGCCCCGTGACCGTAACGGCGAGTTTTCCCCGATAATGGTTGAAAAAGGGCAAACTCGGCTGACCCATTTTGACGATCACATTTTAGCGTTTTACGCTCAAGGCATGACCACACGGGAAATTACCGAAACCTTTAAAAAAATCTATGATGCTGAGGTATCGCCAACCTTGATATCTAAAGTCACTGATGCGGTAATTGACCGAGTAACCACCTGGCGTAGTCGCCCACTGGACAATCTGTATCCGATTGTTTATCTGGATTGTATTGTCGTTAAAGTTCACCAGGATAAGCGGGTTATCAATAAATCTGTCTATATCGCGCTAGGCATCAATATGGAAGGACATAAGGAATGCCTTGGCTTGTGGATAGCGGAGACGGAAGGAGCAAAGACCTGGTTATCGATTCTGACCGAGTTAAAGAATCGGGGCTTAAATGATATATTAATTGCTTGTATGGATGGTTTAACCGGGTTTCCTGAGGCTGTCAACACGGTCTATCCTGAGACAAAAATCCAGCTTTGCATTGTCCATTTAGTCCGTAATTCGGTCAAATACGTCAGTTGGAAAGATCGACAAGCACTCTGTGCCGACCTAAAACTCATTTACCGTTCCGCTACAGAAGAAAATGCTTTGCAAGAGCTTGATAGTTTTGAAGGACGCTGGGGTGAAAAATACCCAACACTGGTACAAATTTGGCGCAGAAATTGGGATAACCTATCCACATTTTTTACTTATCCCGACGAAATTCGCAAGGTGATTTATACAACAAATGCGATAGAATCACTCAATAGTGTGATACGTAAAGCCATAAAAAAACGCAAAATATTTGCACATGATGGGTCTGCATTAAAAGTGATTTATCTGGCAATAGAATCTGCATCAGAAAAGTGGACAATGCCGATACCAAACTGGCGTCAGGCTCTCAATCACTTTATGATCGAATACCCTGAACGGTTATCAGTGTATTTATGAGGAATCGGCAGTTACACAGAATCTTGTACAGGCTCAGAAAAATTGGTTTAACCGATTAAGAAGCTGGTTCAAGAAGAGAAAAAAGCCTAAACATCGATTGCCATAAAACCATTTTATTGCTTCTTCGAAAAACAATGCGTTTAACGTAGGGCTTCGTCTTATCAATACAAGTGGAGTACTTACATATTATCTCTAAAAAAAGGAAGCGTTATGTTACAAGACGTGATGAAAGAACCGTCAGAGAGGATTTATATTGGCGCAACCCTCTACCAAGCACTTGACACCTTTGCCGCTTCTATCAGTGCTCACTCTGAGTATAAAATCACTGCATCTCATTTTGCTCAATACCTTATCGACCACTATGGTGAAATAGCCAAAGACACAATTATTGCCACATTGAAAAATTAACAAGGTATTGACCGTCATCATGATGTTGTAATAATAGGTTTTCTAAGAACCCCAACGCGTTATAATTTTTATTATCCGCGTTTATTTATATTTATTATCCCTTCCTTTATTTTCATCACTGACAGCTTTCTCTTAGCAGAGAGAGCCTGTCATTATTTTTTATGCTTGAAATGACTTTATCTCACGCCCCCATGTGGACGGCGTGATGACGTTTTTAACCAATAAGAAGAGAGCCAGGATGAGTGAAGAAATCTTCACACTGAAAGAAGCCTGCAGATTCATGAAACTCAGTGAAAACACGCTAAAAGAGTGGATTAGAGCGGGCAGGCTGCCCTGTAACAGGACAGGCCACGATGGAAAAAGTGGGGGTTACAGAATATTAAAAACAGCGTGTATTGAATCAGTCCGTCGCAGGAATAACGACATAATCGTGAAGGCGACTGGCACACACAATGAGGAACAACGGGTATGTCAATCAAAATGCGGCACGGTGGGTGGCACTGTGATTTCGTTACGCCGGACGGTAAAAGAATTAGGCAATCTCTTGGAACAACGGACAAGCGGAAAGCACAGGAGCTGTACGATAGCTTAAAAGCTAACGCATGGAGAGAGAGTAAACTGGGCGAAATGCCACACAAAACATTTGAGGAGGCTTGTGTAAGGTGGATCAACGAAAAACAACATAAGCGATCGCTTGACGATGATAAAACGAAAATCGGGTTTTTCTTGCTGCATTTTTCAGGAAGAAATCTATCGAGTATCAATGAAGAGGAGGTGATAGAGGTGGTTTCAACCATGAAAAACCGGCGACACCGGCAACGGTGGGAATTAACCCAGAAAGCGTCATTAAAAAAGGGGAATGAGACCCCTGATTTCAAAGAAAAGCCGCCCTCGCAAGCCACCCGTAGCCAATACCTTTCTTTTATACGAGGTCTGATGCGGATTGCAGCAAATGAATGGGGATGGTTAGAAAAGCCTCTGAATTTGAAAGCCCGCAAGCCGAATGACAAGCGTGTTCGCTGGTTATCTCACGAAGAAGCCAACCGTCTGATTGCCGTGATGCATGAAAATTTCAGGCCGATAGTGGTGTTTGCGTTAGCAACCGGATTACGTCGGTCGAATATTATTAATTTAGAGTGGGACCAAATAGATATGGCAAGACAGGTTGCCTGGATCCCCCCTGAAAAGGCCAAGGCAGGCAAAGCGATAGGGGTGGCACTGAATGAAACAGCCTGTGCTGTTCTACGGGAACAGCGGGAGAGACATTCACGCTGGGTCTTCGTCAGGAGAAAAAAAGTGCCAGGTAGTGAGGGGAAAGACACGGCGATAATAACCAAATTTAGAGTCGATGATAATCGCGCGTGGCAAACTGGCTTAAAGCGCGCGGGGATCAGTGATTTCCGTTTTCATGATTTGCGGCACACCTGGGCCAGTTGGTTGGTTCAATCGGGTGTTCCCCTGTCAGCACTCCAGGAAATGGGAGGCTGGGAAAGTGTCGAGATGGTGCGTCGTTATGCTCATTTATCTCCCACTCATTTAACGGAACATGCTAAAAAGTTGGATGAGGTGATCACAATGCATGGCACGTTTCTGGCACGTGGCAAAAATAGGTAAGAAAAAAAAGGGTGCTAACCTATTGATTTACTTGGTGCGCCCTACAGGATTCGAACCTGTGACCTACGGCTTAGAAGGCCGTTGGTAAAATTATAATATATTGATTTAAAACAAAATAACTGCATTCGCAATATAACAAACCATCAAAAAACATCAATAACCATCAGTCTCCCTCAAATCGCCGTGGCACGTTTATGGCACGTAATATAATTCCCTATCATTGCACTTCCACAGACTTCCCCTCTTCGTTTTTGATTTCCCAGCCAGACTCACTCCATAAAAGTTTCCCTTTTCACTTACTATTTTTGCCGAGATTTTTACCACTTAGTTCAAAATATAAAATTCGTACTCGTCTGAGTATTCTCACAACGATTTCAAATTAACCTCCAAGACTGTATCCTCTGGCGTAGGCAATATCGACAGACTTACCTTCACATCAATAATACCAACCGGCGGTTTTTTCCAATAGGATTTAATATCCCGATGATGCGATGATGCGATGATGCGATGATGCGATGATGCGATGGTCTGATTGGCACTGACCATCATTCTGGCAGTGTCACCGGTGATGCCGAAAAAACTGTAGATTTTCGACTTAACTACAACTGTAGTATTTTGCCAAAGAAGGGCAACTGCACTGGGTAGTGTGAAGCCTGTTCCTGTAAGTCGACTCAAGAAGGCCTAGTCCTATCTCTAGTACAGCACCATAACTTACGTTCATGTTCGTGACACACATTAATTTAGTAAAACCTACTTATTATTAACCATAAAATTTATGGTATTAAATTTAATCGTGACTAATTTAATATTATATTGTGGCTTTGCCATTGTTATTCATCATATTCTTATCAGGATCATTTGTTCTCTCCTCTATTATAGTAGGCAGTAATTAATTAACCATAGATAATTTACAGTATATATCGTAAATAACATGCCAATAACAGACAATAATTTTTCATTAGCCAGAAAAGAAACAAATAAGGTATTAAGTAATCAACATCATACCTCTAAAAGTACTTTGCAAAGAATTGTTGAAGTTTCTCAAAGTGTGGAGGAACTTACAAAAAATTTAATACAAAAAGTGAAAGAAAATCCGCAACAAGATATATCCATTACAGAATATCAGGAAAATAGCCATTATCTTGATAAAGAAACTATTGCTTCTCTTAAAAAACTGGCGGAACGTTATAATGGATTCTACAAAATGGCATTTTGTCAGGCTGATTTTACTAGTCGTTCTTTAAAAAATCTAGAGCTAGCAACGCGCGGGGTGTGTTCTCCACTTGTGGAGACTTGGTTAGGTATGCGTGATCCGTTGCTGCAAAATAATTTTTTCAATTTTATAAAAACAGAAGATGGAGCTAAAAAAATAGCACAACTAAATATAAAAACATTAATTACATTCACTAAAAATGAAACACAGGATGAATATGAACTTAGATATTTTTCTGAAGACAATAGAAAATTAATTGAATTGATTAAATATTTCGGTGAGAATGATAGCGATATAATTGAATTAGCAAAAGAAAATGTTTTTATAAAAAATAAAGAAAGTATTAGAGAGCTAGTCAGTATTTTTAATAAAAATCATAAAGAATTTGTTGAGTTTGTTAAAATCATAGCCCAAGATGATAGTTTCATAAATAAATTAGTAAATAAACATAATATTATAAATGATGAAAAAATAACTGAATCATTAGTTCAATATTATAGTCTACACAAGTCAGAAATACATGATTTGGTACTAGAAGCTTACCTTACAAAAGAAGATATAATTGGATCAGCAGTTCAATATTGTTCTGATCATAATGAAAAAATAGTTAACTTATTAAAGCGATATAATAGAAATAGCAATCCAGGTGATAAAAAAATACATATAAAACACAATATAATAGATGGAATGTATGAAATAGACGAAAAAAAATACTGTTTTAGCCATATTAACGATCTAGAATCAAAATTGGGTAAGAACGCAATAGCAACATTAGAGCTACCCATTAGCGATGGTAGATATTACCTTACAATCCGTCCTTATAATGAAAAGGGACTTCATGCTGTTGGAATGTATATTGATATAAAGTCCAACACTTTTCAATTTTTTGATCCTAATTTTGGAGAATTTTTGTTTAGTTCTATTAATGATATGCAAAAATTTTTCAGGACCTTTACTATGCATAATGATACATACGACCTATCTGATTTAACTGTACAAACCTTTAGCCCGATAAACTAACCATAGGCGTTGCTGCCTGGCTCACCTTCAAAGCAACGTATTACGCTAAAAGTTCTGTCTACAACAGTCGATAATCCTTTACCTAGTAGTACATAATCTACGTAACCTGTTACTTTGTTTTTCAACTTGCTTATTCTTCAGTAGACCTCTTCGGAAACTCTCATTTATCTAATTTCCATGTTATAAATTGCTGCAATCAGATTAAATCTTAATCCAAACCGTTTTCGCCTGTTTTGATAACGATCTGATACAATTTTAAATCGTTTAATCATACCAATGACATTTTCGTTTAATACACGCAGGCTTGATAACTTACGATTGTTGCGTTTATCTTCTTGTGTTAAAGGATTTTTCTTTGTCTTTTTCTTAGGCAACGCCGAGTTTGAATGAATCTTGCCAAGCCCTTGGTAACCTGTATCTGTCACTGTTTTGATTTCAGGATGTATTCGCACACCAGACTCCTTGAACAACCTAAAATCATGGCGCCTCCCATTAGTAAATGGTTGTACAGATGACTGCGTCGCTTTTTTTATCGACGATCACTTGGGTTTTTAAGGTGGGTCGTTTCTTTTTTCCTGAGTAAAACTGCTTTTATTTTTTTTGGACGTTCAATCGGCGTTTCTGTGGCATCAATAAGAACGAGCTCATACTCCCTATCACTTTTTAATAAAGCTTTGTGTCCAGGTAGGGCAAAATCAGGATGCTTTATTAGCGTATTCTCTATCCATTTAATCGTTTCATAGCATGTGCTATCACTCACCCCATCGCTTTGGCTGACAGGAAAATAAGTGCGATATTCCCGTAGATACTCAAGGGCCATTAATAAGCGCTCTTCTAAACACAGCTTAGGTTTCCGACCTCCTTTTCCTTGCTTACACTTATCTGCTTCATTCAATATCTTTATCATCTTTTCAAATGTACTGCGTTTAATTCCGGTTAAGCGCCGAAATTTTTCCTCTTCCAGTACCTTGAGTCCCTCATATTTCATAGGGGCTCCTTGTTCAGGAGATTTTTAACAAAATTCCTACATGAATGCTAGTTTCCGAAGAAGTCTAGTGAATCCAGCGTTGTGACTTCTCTTGCAGAAGAGCTTCCTACCAACAAACTATCTACCTGCTAGTAAAAAATACAGTGGTAGCACGTTGTTACTCAGAACTCACATGATTGCCAATAAGCAATCATGTAATATTCTGCTTTTTAATTTATTTTAAAATGGAAAATAAATTAGGCGTATTGACCAGGAGGCACAGCATGTGAAGCTGGTTTTATTCCTGACGTGTTCCCTTTGGGCCAAGGGTAAACATTTCTTCCACTATTTTGGCGATTTTCAATTTGTGGACTAGAGCTTTCAGATTTTTTAACATCTTTTGCTTGACCATTACATCCAACACCATGTTGTTCGTGGAAACATTTATGAGAACGATGTCCGTTTTTTATATAGAATTCTGCTGCAGCGGCATGATCAACCATATATGGAAATTCTGAGGATCCCTTTTCCAACTGTGAAGGTGCTTTTTCTTGGGACATAGCTAAATAAGCAGTCTCTTGCGGAATGTTTGCAACATTAGGTATCTTAGAGGTGTTTTGCAAACTTCTCTTTTCGAGTACTGTTTGTTTTGTAGAGTATCCACTACTACTAGCTTGCTCTGAGCTAATTTTAGGTTTGGCTGTAAGTAGTGAAAAAGGCAAGTTATAAGCTCTTATCATCACCCTTTTCAGGTTTTCTTTGGAGGATGACTTTTTTTCATCATGACTGACTTTTATCTCAACACCGCCTGAAGATAAACGAGTCTTAGCACTGCTTTCAACACTTCTTCTTTCTGTAGTCTGCGAGCTAGAAGAACCTACTATTTCGCTAGCTGAACCGGTTTTCATAATCTTATTCCTCTAATATCTTGTCGTTTATGTGGGATGGGAGGGTTATCCATATAGGTACGCCAACCCTCGGTCACTTCTAGCAGTGATTCCAATACTTTTTTAATGTCCTTATTTTCATCGTCAATGACCTGAGCAACCAGTGATCGGCTCTCTGGATCAAACGCCAGGGTACATCCTTGAGTCGATTTCCAATACAGATTGGCCGCCAGTAATTTAGCGAAAAAATCAGCTTCAGTATTTTCCGGCAATTCAGCGATATAAATTGTCATCACCAAGCGGTCATCAATCGTTTGAAAATTAATCGGGATACCATCGAAAGTAACGATGCAACAGCCTTCTTCATCAAACACTAAGCTGGGTAGTTGTAATACATCTTTAAGATAATCAAGTCTGCTTTCGGGGTTCATTGTTAACCATTAATGCCATCATAAATTAATAGGCAGTAGATAATGTGTAGCCAAAATGCCAGAAGATGAAAGAGGCAATATTTATCTTTATTTTCTAGCACTAATGGATGCTAAGAATTAATAACATTCAGTGTTTATTTAGCGCTCATTTTTTTACCGATTGTAATGACGGAGATGAGTAAAATCTGCATGGTTGTCAACTCCTTGACGGCTAACTGGAGGGTATGACCGTTTGGGGTTATTGGTTACACATCCAGGAGGTGCCTCTTCTTCCCGAGTACAGTGTTTAGTGCTTAAAGGCATAGAAGCGGTTTCATTTTTAGCCTTAAAAATAACTACTTTCTTCTCTTCTGTACCAACTTGCTGACTTCCTCTTTCAGAAGTAGACAGCAAGGGTAGTAGAGCCTGAGCCTGACTTCCCACTAAGGCACGACAACTAGCATATTCACTGTGTGATAATTCTTCTTCCATCTTGAAAGGTTGTATTGCTAATGTTTTTAGACTTTTTCTTTGATTTTCTAGAAGGACATAAATTGTAGCGGGGGATCGATGAAATGTTGGTGCCTGGCGAATAATATTAGACGAAACTTGAGCAGTATCACGATGTGCTGTTCTACTCACACTAAGTAAATTTGCCACACCGTTATGCCCAAATGCATGACGCCATTTTTTCTCTCTTGCAAAGTCTAACAGAGAAAAAGAACGATCAGTGGACCCCTTTCTTAAGGATATCCGAGAGCTTTGAAACTTTGGAGTGTCTTGATGAGATTGGGGGTGAGTAACTTCAGAGGAAACAGGTGCTACCACGGTTCGTTCCTTTAATGCTTTGTTGGTCGTTAAACATCCATTAGCGTCGTGCAATAAAATGAGCTAATAGCTTAATGTATAAAAAACACATTCATCGTTTCTGTACGTATCAAATCGTCTTATTTATCGTCAAAAAGTATTTTATACTCTATTTTAATTTGCTAAGATAATTATTTATTTTTTAATGATAATTATTATGAATAGATAATAGAATAATAATATATATTAAAATAGGTTAATACTAAATTTTAAAAAATTTTTTCCCATGCTTGTTGCTTAAGGCTAGTATCGCTACTGCCAGCCTTAATGGTTCCACGGTGTAACAGCTGACCGATGGGGATCCCCATAAGTGGTCGTAACTAGCAACCAATCTACCTGTTTCAGCCAAGATGCCTACGCGACACACATGGTCATAAATTCCATGTGTTGAATGTCGGTGAAGGGCTGCTTGTTAATCGAATAGTTAATCAAGGTCAGTTTGTGAGTGGTAATAATAAACACATTTCGCAGTTGACCCGCTGTGGTGGCAAGTTTTTTTCTTCTACTGTCCATTCCTTGCCGTTCCATTTATATCAGCTCTAACGGTAACAGTTGACAATCAAGATGGTAGCTTATTACATTAATCTAGTGATGGATCACTATGCAAATGAGGGATAACTTACTAATATGGAACCTATTATGAAACTAAAGAAAATGTCTTATCTTGCCATCGTACTTTTCGCTCTCACCAATACTGCATTTGCAACTACATCCGAGGAACTTGCTCAACAACGTCAGGAAGTCGTTAAAAAATACGTTAATGGTTTGGGAGCAGCAAAGTATCAAGAAATCGCTACAATTTTTACTAAAGAGTCCGTCGTTTTCTCAACAGGTAAAGGTAAATTCAACGCCCAAGAATTCTTTAAAGATTTTTTACCAAAGGTTCGTTCTGCTAGTACTAAATTTAAGCAATATTTCATCAACACAGAGGATACTGATCGTGTTGCAGCCAGATTTTATTTAGCTTTTACTTTGAAAGAAGGTGATGGAGAGAGGCATGAAGGTGAGTATATGGATGAGTTTGTATTTGAAAAAAATTCAGATAAATTATTAGCAGTTTATATGTTTGAGAATCTTAAAGCATATAATCAGCTCAAATGACGAAAAGGCGACTTACGTAAAAGTAAGCCCCTATAAATAGTGATGTTACATATACTCATTTGACCAGAAGATACTGGTTTTTGTGTTTAGAATAATATTATAAATTTTTCATAAAAATTATAATTTCACATATTATTTAGTAATCTAATTTTTCCAGTGTTTCGAATGATAATGAATACATACAGCACCTACTATAGGTTTAGGGAATATTTAAGGACTTATTTTTCCCGTCAGTAGGGAAGGCTAAATACAGTCGTATGTATTCCATGCTTATCTTGACGAACGATACTCTATATCAGACCATCTTTATTTTCGTAATTTGTGTGGTTATTTGTCATCTGTTTTTATATAAAATTTTAGATGACAGAAAACGTCATCTTACATACGGTAAAATTCATAGGCGGGTAGTTATTTTAATCAGGCTATTTTGATACTGGCTGCGTTTTTCATGGTGTAGATATCACCGCTTGCCGTCCAGTTGAACATTCTAAGCTTACCCCGTGTAGATTGTAATCTTAAACCAATTAATACCTCCCCTTCACCTGCCGGGAGGGTGATATCAATATCTTCGTTGACAGCGTTAACATACTCTCCTAATAGCCCCGCCCCGGCTTTCCCAAGGTATTGCACATCCATGCCATCACGGGTTATCGTTGCTCTAACCCAATCGGGTGATACGCTCAAGGCTATCCCTTTCTCTTTTCTCCCTAATAGCAACACTCTTCGTGGTGAGGCTGTTTTTTTATATAAAACAAAGGGAATATTACAGATTGGCTATCGGGAATGCTGCCTTTTTTTGTTTTAAAAAAATTAGGAGACATGTCCAGAATATCCCCTTCTATTTTATCCGCAGACACCGTCCCTTTAAACCAGCCATCGGTGGCATATATTGTCCCTCTGAAGGTAGCATCGTTAAACTCGGCGTTGCCGGCTTTCTCTATTTTCCATCCTGAACGGCCTGCTGCCCAGTTGGTCGACTGGAGAGGTCCACCAATTTTTGTATTAGTGATGGCGGCCTCTTTTATTTTAGCCGTGTCAATGGTCGCATCTTGAATAAAGCCCTCACGTATAAAGACCTGATTATTTTTTACCGCAAAGGGCGAGAACTTTTTGCCATTTTGCCCACTTAATAAAATAAAATTATCGGCATTAAAACCTATCTGTGATTTTACACTCCCGTTACGGGTTTCCACGCCGACCACCATGCCCGCATCATAATATTTGCCCTGGTGATGAATGCCCGCTTTTATGCTGTACAGGGCGTTACCGCCTGATGAGGTAAATTGTGTTGTGGCTTTGGTTTCAATGGCAGCGTCGTTGTCACGGAATCGCGCGGCAATCATGTTTTGATATTCCGCTAACGCCTGGGTCGCCGTGGTTTGAGCGCGTTTGACCCGGCTTATCGCCGTTTCATTTTTGCCGAATCGGGCACTTATCCGGTTTTGATAGTCGGCCAGGGCCTGGGTCGCCGTGGCGTGCGCCGTGTGGATGTCGGTTATTAACGCGTCATTTTTATCAAAGCGGGCAGTGATATCCAGGCGGTAAAGGCTGAACGCCTGCTGCGCATCGGATTGAGCCTGTCTGAGTGCCAGCATATCCGCGTTAGCACGGTCAAATTGCGTGTCCATCTCCTCTTTGTAGGTGACAAATGCGGTATCCAGATGCGTGGCGGTCTTTTGCACGTCTTGTGTTTGTAATTGGCTTATTTTGAAGCGGGATTTAAGTCCCTGGTTATACCGTTGCAATGTTTTGTCTTGTCGCTCTAGTCGTTCATTCACCTGCAGCAGCGTTTCTTCTACCCGGTCTTTGACCTCCTTTTGGAGTGTGATACGACTGTGTTCCTGTTTTCTTTCATTGGCTTGGCTGGTTTTTATGAGGGTATCGAGTTGAGAGGTGAGTCTTTTACCGGCCTGCGTGGTCATGATGTCATCACGAATGTGATCGAGCACAATATCTGCATCGTCACTCGATGTCCCCTGGACCCACGGTGTCCAGGCACCTTGATTGCCCAGTCGATCGACCAGACGGGCACGAAAGTAAAAGGTTTTCCCCGCAGCCAGACCCTGCATCGTGTAATGACGCTGCGGGTAGGCAATGTCAATCAGTGGCTTCTGATGGGCGTCATGAGCAAAACGGCTGCATTCCACCTCGGTTTTTAAGGTATCTTCAGCGCCCGCAGGAAAGGCCCAATTGAGTGTGATGCCAAACACAATTGGCGTGGTGGTCAAGCTAACCGGTTGGGGTGGCGGGTTTGCTTTCCCCTGGAGAGGGATTTCTGGCGTCGTGACCCACAGGCTAGCCATGCCTGCTGCGTTAATGGCCCTCACCCGTGCTTGATACTGTCCCGCAGTGCTGTTGGGGACCTCAAAGCCGCAAGTCAATACCCGCAGTAGCGGCGTCCAGTTGCCCTTGTCCCGCCGCCATTGTGCGTCGTAAGCGGTCGCACCGCTGGCTGCCTGCCAATTAACCTGTAAAGTGGTGACGGCTAAACCTTGAGCAATCACCGCATGGCTGGTCAACGTGATGTGTGTCGGAGGGGGTTGAAGGGTCAACGGAATCACACTGATAGGCCGCTCGTCGAGGCGCGTGCCGCTGTCGATACGTTCATATTTATCAGGGTCATGTTGGACAGCATTAATGCGATAAGTGTTGTCGTTATTGTCCTCGATACGGGTCACCCGGTAGTGCTGAAGGGCTACGTCATCGGCCTCCGCCGACCAAATCGCCTCCGGTTGCGGCGTTTCACTGTAAGCCACACTGACGGTGATAAGTTGACCGTTAACCGCGTGGACGGTGCGTGCTTGGGCGGACCCACGGGGTAAGTTGACGATAAGTCGATCGCCGGGTTTGACGTCAGCGGGTCTATCTAAGGTAATGTCGCAGCCTGCGGCTTGATTGATGCGCCCCCCGATTTTTCTTCCTGATAACATTTCATCGGCAACCGCAATGATGTGCCCTGGTAACGGAATCGCGCCATCTAAGCCAACATCAAAGGTCACCAAGCGGTCTTTGGCATTGGTGAGCAGCGCCCAACGACCACGCCGGTGGGCTTCTGTCTGACGGATACAACCGATTGCCGTGGTACTCAGTTGATTGATGCCATAGCGTCGCACCAAGGCTTCATCCGAGACCGCTTCAAGGGTATCCTGATAGCCGTTAGCCGGGTCGCTCCAGCTGACCATTGCCGTACTGTAGCGGCTTTTTTCTGAGCTGCTGGCGTAGGAAAAACGTCCCTCAATGACATTGGCGCGGGTGTACAGGTAATCTCGGTCACGGGGCATGTCGGCCAGGGCACAGAGTTGATTATTCGCCCAGTAGGTCATGCCGCGGAATATCGCCGCCAAATCCCGCAGTACGATAAAGGCTTCAGCCTGGGATTGGATATACACATCACACAGAAAGCGCGGTTCGGTCCCGTTACCCCCTTTGCCATCGGGGACGAATTGGTCACAGTATTGCGCGATGCGATACAGCTCCCATTTATCCACCTGTGCAGCGGTTAAGCGATGGCCGAGGCCAAAGCGCTCGGCAAGCAAAATATCATAGAACACCCAGGCCGGATTATTGCTGTACGCCCATTTGAAAGTGCCATCCCACGTGCCCTTATACGTCCTCGTTGCGGGGCCGTAGGTCGTGGGCACCCGTATTATCCGCATCTTGGGCTCACAGGCAATCACGGGAATGTGCTGAAACTGGCTGGCATCAAATTCGATATACAGCAGAGCGGTGTTGGGATAACGCAACTTGGCATCAATGATTTCGGCCAATGCCTCAATGTGCATGTTATCGGCGAGTCGGTTACTGGTGCTGTTCGGTGTCAGACGACGGACACGGAGTTGCCAACCGGTTTTCGCGTCAGGCAAGTTAATACGGTGTGAACGCTGATACCCTGTACTGGTTTTGCCCTCCACTGCGGTCTTGAGGACAGTATGGTAAGCCCCGCCATCGGTCGCCATCTCTATCTCATACTCAACGCGAGTGCCGTTAACATCGCCGTTATCAGTCTGACGTTGCAGCGCCGGCCAGCTAAATCGAATACGCAGCGCAGATAACTGGGTGTTGCTGATAGCCCGCACCCACGGGGTGTCGGCCTTTAACTCGGTGTTGACCGTAACTTCATTTTCAACGTTCGGCATCCCGGGAATGTAGTCTTGCGATGGGGTGCCGGGGCGGTAGTCCCAGGTGACACCGGTAAAATTAGCGCTGCCGTCTGCATTATTAAGCGGGGTGCCATCCAAATAAATACGGGTGCCGTCTAATTCGCTCGCAAATTCCCCTTCACCCAGGGCCAATAATATTTTAGCTTTGGCGGTAGAATGCAGGCTGTCCGGGGATTCTGTGGGCGTAGGTGGCCGCTGGCTACCGCCTTTGTTTCCTGTGATGACCATAGTTTACCCATAAAAAAAGATCGCCTTGGCGACCTGGATTGTGTTCGCTGTTCTGGTATTATACCCAAGTGAAATCAAGATGCAGGATTTAGCGCCTGGAAATTATCGTTTAAGCGAGATACCAGAGAACTTGCCATTTGTGGTAGCTTCACTTCAAAGAAGTTTAAGATATCGTTCTTAAAACTCTGTTTAGATGGGTAATATCTATTGTTTCGTGTTTGCTCATTCATCACCTTCCACAATCGCTCTATCGGGTTTAGATTCGGGCTATACGGCGGAAGGTAATGAAGCTGGATATTCAACGTAAGCGCGGCGTCTTGCACAAGCTGTGAACGGTGATAGCCTGCACCCTCGAGGATCACATGTGCCGTTGTCGTGATGGGATAATGCGCGCGAATGGCAGACAGGAAGTGAACCACATTTTCGCTGTTAATCGTCTCATCATCACGGATTATGGGGTTAGCCACATTCTGGATGTTCAAGGCTCCCATGATATTCAACCGCGTTCTGCTCCCGGTGGTCTCTATCGTTTTATCCTGGCCTTTTCGTATCCAGCCGTAGCTTATTTTGGTGGCTTGTGTCGGATGAACGGCATCAATAAACAGTATGGGGTCATTACCCGCGGCGTCTTTCAATTCGCTGTAGGTCTTTATAAATTGCTGCTGTTTCTCAACGGCAAATTTATGCGGAACACCTTTCGGCTTTTTATAGCTAAAGCCATGCTGCTTCAACCCTTTATACAGACCTGATACGGTAAAGGTGATGTTCCAGCGTCCAGCGATATACGCCACAATTTGGTGATTGTGGTGGTAGAGCGGCTGGGTGAGATGTTCAACCAGCGACGTGGTCTGTTCCGCATTGAGATAGCCATCGGAGCCGCCATTTTCAGGCTTGAGCTTGTTGAGTTTATGATAGTCTGTAAGGTGGCGCCGCACCGTGGTTTCATTAATGAGCTGTGAGTGAGCAATCATAGGGGGAGTCCAGCCGTCTGCGGACAACAAAACACACCGGATCCTGTCACAGACACGGCGGTCATGGCTTTGACGATGTTGGGCTTCGAGGGTAATTTTCTGGTCAGCAGTCAGCTCTATTTTCATGGCTATGAGCATGATCCTTATCGACTTCAAAATCAAGCATCTTCATTGATCACGGGTATATGAGTTAGACTTATGCTTATCTCTATTCAGTTAAAATAAAGCGGCTATCACGCCGCGGTCTTAGCCTAAAATCAGCGCACTGTGCTCCGGTTTCACTGCCGTGACACCCCAGGCTAGCCCGACTTCATAGCGTATCTGATGATACTGACGGTAGAGCGCCACCTGGAAAGTCATGCCGGAGACCGGATCGGTGACATTCATCACATCATCGGCGATATCCCCGCCTTGAGGCATCGCCGGTGTCCGCGACGCCAGCAGGAATGCATTGCGATCGAATGCCATGTTAGCGGTGTAGTGACCAACCAGCGTGACAGCGGTGTTGTCCGCCAGGTCTTGCAACAAGCCCGGTGCAGACAGGGTGATAGTCGAGGCGCTGGCCGCGGCCACCACGTATTGATGCGTATCGCCGGTAAAGGTGACAATATCCCCTCGGTTTACTGTGCCAGTTCCACTGTCTACGGTAATGAGCTGATTGCCGACGTGATAACCGCCCGCTTTGTTGACCAGAAAACCACTGCCGGTCCCTGCTGTGACCCGTTTGATGCCCGCGGAATTGTGCAAATTAAAGCCTTCGATACGCCCGATGGTCCCTTCCCGCAACAGGGCTTCGCTGCCTGCTTCGTTGACTTTAAACAAGACGGATTGTTTGCCGCGAATGTTGGAAATAGCGGCGGAACCCAAGACCATTTGCAAATCGGTGGTCGGGGCCCCGTTATCTTCCAGCACGCGACGCGCATCAGCAAAATCGGCCAGGTCTTCTTTAACGTCAAAGGGGGTGCTCCTTGCTTTGCCAACAGCCCGTGCCGAGCCGGTGTACAGTGCGCCAAGATCGTGATCGACTTCGTTCGCTAAAGCGCGGAAAGCCTGTTTGAACTGGTCGGCCAACAGCAGGTTATAAGTACCGGCAGACCCGATAGCCATTTGTTCTTCGCCGTTCCATTGCACCGGTGCCATTTTAGATTTGCTGATTTTAACTTCCACTGTACTGATGGTTTGTTCCGCACTGCCTGCCGCCGTGGGACCGGGTACGATATCCACCGTTTTGGCTATCGGTGCCACCGGTGCGGTGATATTTTGATCGAGAGCGGCGGCTTCCGCTTTGCTGTTACGGGCAACGGCGGGAATAAAACCGACTTGCTCACGGGAAACGCTGTCTAATGCGGTATAAATCGTGGGGATCAACCCCGTTAAGGTATTTGCCATGCTATTGCTCCAGGGTAACGTGTGTAAAATTAATCGACGATCGAGATACCGTCTTTGAGTGCGGCTTGTTTGCTGCCGATGTCCAAGGCATCAAAGGCGCTGCGTTTGAGTGTTTTTTGTCCGTGCTGCTGGGGTGTGGGTTGTGAGCCGCCGCCACGGTGGCCGGAGGCTTTCAGAATGTGGTCTTTGTGCGGATACTGTTCGATGAGGTATTCTAAGGCTTCCTCAAACTCCGCGATTTCCCCGGGCTGACGGCGTGAGAATACCTTGTTGCCTGCCGCATCCGTGGCGACCACTTTACCTGCGTCAATGCTGAATGCGTGACCGAACCGGGCTTGCACCAAATCCGCCGGGATCGCCAGGTTATCCTGGATAAACGTCGAGCTGCTGAAACGTCCGCCAATCATCTCTTGATACAACTGGGCTTCCAGGGTTTTATTTTTGCTGCTGGCCTCGTCAAGCTGAGTTTGAAAAGCTTGAGTGATTTGTGCTTTCACCTGGTCGACCGCACCGGCCTCGATTAATTTCTTTTGATCGATGTGGGTGAGCGTTTGCAGTGCTTCACGGGCTTTCGCCGGGTCGTCAATGCCGGCAAACGCCTTGAGCTTGGCTTCGAGTGCTTCCTTGGCCTCACGGTGGCTTTTGGCTTCCCCATTGAGGGCGCTAATTTTGTTCAAGGCTGCCACCGCATCAAAGGGGATCGCTTTGCCGTCCTCATGCAAATACACCGGCATGCCGTTTTCCAGTACTGCTTTTCCTTCTGTATCGAGGTGCAATTTCATCGCTATTGTCTCCGCCCGCAGGCTGGGTTAATAGGTCATCCGACCCGGGCGCTGTGTCGCCTCCGCTCACAGCTGTTCATAAAAAAAGCCACCCTGGGGTGGCCTGTGTAAAGTTGAGTGGTGTTCACTAATCTATCCCGTGGTAACCTGACATCCCCTATTTAATGCGAACTACCCAATAGTTTTTTGCTCAATTTCGTCACTACTATTCAATAAAATTATCACTTAACATCCGTTTTTCCAGACGCATATTATTTAATTTCATCGGTAGTAAGCAGTGTAAACGAACAATCTTCTAATTTCTCTTTATTACATTTGTATTCATTCTTGTCTATTGTTTCCCAATCTTTCTGCCTCGTTAATGAAACATAAGGATCGATGTTGCTTTTATTACTTACAAGAAATAAAAACATTTCTTTATTTTTTTTATTATTTCTAGTGTTTTCCAAAGTATAACGACATGCAGGAATACCTTTCCCTTTATCAGAGTATGACACTTCTTTTAACTTCATAGTGTTAAAAGTTACTTGACTCGATAAAGTGCCAAGCCACTGAAATTTATTATCGATTTCTGCTGTATAAGTTAGACCTTCTTTTTTTATATTTTTATATTTCGGACAGGTTATAAAATCATTTTTCGATACGGATTGCGCCAATACTGACTGTGCCGATAACAATAAAAAACAGGTAAAAAGTAGATTAATTTTTTTCATTTAATACCTCATAGTGAAAAAACAGGTACAAAAAATCACACTAATAAATTAATGTGCAGAAATATTACGATAACACGATGAAAAATAACTCATTATGTCAAATAATAATACGGTCTTGTTTATCTCTGTTTGCAACACTCCACTCTATTATTCACTCTGTTTCAAAAATGATGGGAGGGTTAGGTTGCTGTACATAATTATTTACCGATATATTTGACAACAAAATAAGTGAAATAATGAATTCTTCTACAGGCTCCGCTAATAAAATTTTTACTGAAATGGAAGTAGCACTGTTGATTTTATGGTTACAATCTCCTGAAGATTTCAATCGAAAATTTGAGCATCGTTCTCCTCGTTCAGTACAGGAAAAGGTGATGGATACAATCGCAAAAATATCCAAACCTCCCGGGGCTGTTCCTCCTGTAGATTTTATGGTGTGACACGAGGTTATTCCTGTGATTTTTTCAGCGAGTCAATGATGTCAACGCTACTTTAATCTGTCCGGTTTTTGATACTTCAGGCAAACACAGGTTAAGTTGTGCTGACATGTTGATTTTTTACTCTGTTTGGGTGATTTTACGCAGCTGTTCCAAGGTGAGCCATTCTCCTTTGTCGCTGAAAAAGTCATCGGGACGCCGTCCCTCCTCTCGCAGCATTTTTGCGCGGGTTTTACCTAGGACTTGGATTTGCCGCGCGTAGGGTTGTTGCTGTAACCAGTCAGAATAGGTGGTATCCGCAGGGACTTGCCCGTCCAGGCTGGCCCGTGTGCCTGTGTCCAGCTCATCCAAGTCAATGCCCAGGGCACGCCAGGATTTGATGACCAGTGTCTCCGTTGAGCGACAGCAAAAGTGCAGGCGTCCCGGTCCTTGCAGATAGGGGATTTTGTGGCCGAGTGGCTGGCCGGCTAGGGTGTAGCACAAACGGTCACGGATAACACAGGGTGATGAGGTTTTGTTATCCAGCGTACTGAGCCACTGTTTTCTGTCTATCATTGCGGCGTTATTTTCAGCAAATTTATCCCGTGCTACCGCTGAAACATGGTTAACAGCGGTTTTGACCACACTGGTGAGATTTTTGCGACTGATGTCCAGTACCCCATCTTGATACTGTTTTGCCCTGCTCCCGCGTACTTTGCGTGTAATTTGCTCGACGGTATCACCCAAGAGAAACCCGTTTTTTACCGCGTTGTTGATACGCTGAAAGCGATCGCTTTCCAGATGACTGACCCAGTCGCGCAGTAAACGCCCTTGAAAGGGCTGCGCCATCGCTGCCGCGTAAACCTGTTCTGCGGTGATAATCGCTAAGGGATAGCGGTGTAGCACCCCATCAGGCAGCAGGGTATCAAAGAGACGGCAGTGATAACCCGCTTCGTGCTCAGCAAAGGCTAGCAATTCCTCGCTGAGCGATAAAT
The DNA here is from genome assembly GCF_964030845.1 of Candidatus Fukatsuia endosymbiont of Tuberolachnus salignus. Taxonomy (NCBI): domain Bacteria; kingdom Pseudomonadati; phylum Pseudomonadota; class Gammaproteobacteria; order Enterobacterales; family Yersiniaceae; genus Candidatus Fukatsuia; species Candidatus Fukatsuia endosymbiont of Tuberolachnus salignus. Next base: position 1,363,626 of record NZ_OZ034983.1, on the reverse strand, counting down.
ACAGGGTACTCATTGCCTGCTGATTCACCTCTTGGACACAGGCTAACAAGCGGGCTAACTGTTTGACTTCGATGTGTTGCGGATTAACCTTCTCCAATTTCCCGAAAAGTCGGGCGGTTAGTTCAGCATCATATTGGTTGAGTAGTGCCACCTTTTCTTTAACCACCCCGAGAGCATAGCGTGATTGAAACAGACTGTGTGCCAGGGCTTCATCACGCAGACGTTGGTTGACTGTGGACATGGTAACCCCTTAATAGAAAAACCGGTTTGATGGCATGAGGATAACGGGGTGTTTTTATACAGCCTGCGCGTCACCTCACGATGCCACGCGGGCGTTACAGTAAATCCGGTGGCAAATTGTTAAGTTCATCACACAGGGTTTCCGGGTTGGCATCGGCATCAATAAGGTTCAGTGCCTGTAAGGCGCGGATGGCATCCACCTGACGAATATCCCCGCCTTGCCGCAGTGCCTGTATCGCCAGGGCGGCCGGGGCATTGAAGGCTTGCTGGGTGGTTTCAAGCTCGGTGCGAATGTCCACCTTGCCGCCGTCTTTTTCGCCTGACCAGTCTGCCATCAGTTGCAACAGGGTATCGAGGGCATCTTCTAGCGAGTTAGACAGGGTGTAGAGCGGGGATTGTTCTTGTAGGCGCTCTTCGCTCACTTGGTCGAGGGTCTTGGTGCTACTGTTTTGACTGCGCAACAGCTTGCCACCGGCTTGACGCATCTGCTCGACCAAATCCGTCAGTGCCTCTTTGCCTGCTCCTACGGCGGCGCCCGAATGTTCGGTGTACGCACTGCCCTGTTTGGTGCGGTCAGTAAAGTGTGTCGCGCTTGAGGCACCAATGGTCAACTTTTCGCCGGTTTCAAGACCAAACACATTGAGGATGGGCACCCGGGCCACATGCAAAATATTGTCTTGCTCACTCTGACTTTGCCAATGTTTGATATTGAGTAACGCCAGATTCAATAGCGGCGGGGCGCCACACATAAAACCGGTGCGTTTGCTGTACAACGTGACCAGCGGAATACGCGGGCAAGAGGTGGCCCAGCTGTCGTGCAGTATCCAGGTTTCCCTGCCATCGGCTTGCCTGATTTTACGGTAGAGTTCAACCCGACCGGGCGTCAGTTTGCGGATTTGTGCGATTTTCTGTTGGCGGTATAGCGTAGGCTGTATAAATTGATGTATAATTTCAAGATGACTTATCCATTAAAATTTCGCCAACATGTATTGGCTATTAAAGAGCAAGAAAAGCTTACATATGCCCAAACGGCCACACGTTTTTGTATTGGGACCGCAAGTCTGATGCGCTGGGCTAAACGAATAGAACCTTGTCTGACACGTGATAAACCCGCCAGTAAAATAGCTCGAGCGGCGTTGATTCTTGATGTGGAAACCTACCCTGACGCGTCTCAATACGAGCGAGCCCAACGTATGGGAGTGAGCGCTAGAGGTATCTGCCATGCGTTGAAACGGGCAGGGTTTAGCTATAAAAAAAACATTTTATCATCCAAAAGCCAACGCCCAATCCCGAGAAGATTTTCAGGTCAAGATCCAGGCCTATGAAGCCAGCGAGACCCCTATTATTTACGTTGATGAAAGCGGTTTTGCTCATGACATGCCCCGCCTCTACGGCTATTGAGCTAAAGGTAAGCGGTGTTACGGTCAACATGATTGGCACGCTAAAGCATGTACCAATGTCATTGGCGCTCAGCTTAACGGAAAATTAACCACCGTTTGTGCCTTTGAATACAATATCAATAGCGATATTTTTCATGCGTGGGTAACCCAAGACTGACTGCCAAAAATCCCTCAAGGGGCTGTTATCGTGATGGATAATGTGAGCTTTCACAAACGCCAGGATATCCAGTCTACTAGACAAAAATCTGGTTTTATTCTGGAATATCTCCCGACGTATTCTCCTGACCTCAACCCGATTGAGCACAAATGGGCTCAGGCTAAAGCCCTTCGTAGGAAACGACAATGCGATATCGACACTCTCTTTTCTGACCCTTTGTTTTTAATCAATTTATACGGCTACAGCCATAAGGGGCGGTCTCGACGACAATCTCTTCTTTAATCCGCAGTTCTGTCAGCTGGACCGGCCCTCCCTGGTGGCTGGATTGCCAGCCGATGACCTGACGGGGATTAATCAACACCGCATAGGGACGGGCGCCACGGGCTTTTTCCTCAGCACGGGTTTTCAATGCTTCCACACGGGGGTAGTCAACCAGCGCATGTGCCACGCCGTATTGCAGCGCCAGACTAAAATACGCTTGCGCCCAGACATCCAGTCGGTTGCCCAGCAAATCTATATCCTGGCAGTACTCGACCATCACGACCGGGGTGGACTCACTCAATTGGGTGGGTTCTGAAAAAACACGACCTAAGTTATTTTTGAGGGTTTCCTCGTAAGCCGGCAGCAGCGTGGCGACGGAGAGACGTTGCTGATAGCTGTGTTTATCTTCATTCGTCCAGCGCGGTAAATAAGTTTCACCCTGTTGCCGTAGGCATAACGTGCCACCCATCAGGGCATCGTTAATATCCCAGGCGGCCAGCAGGCTGGGGTAGTCGAGATGGGGGGTGGAAATATCGAACATAATAGCTTTCCAGAGAATAAAATAGCGCCATATATCGGATTGACGTCGTCATTTTAATCTGTACACTGTGTTTACAGTACACCAATGACGTATAAACAATGATTTTTATTGAAACCGATATATTCACAGAAGATTGCAAAGCATTACTTCGCGACGATGAGTATCGGGAATTACAACAATATCTTACTGATAATCCAGAAGTCGGCGATGTCATTACACATACTGGCGGATTACGTAAAGTACGCTGGGCGGCAAAAGGTAAAGGTAAGCGCAGTGGTGTTAGAATTATTTACTATCATAAGGTCGCTGTGTCTCACATCAGGTTGTTGCTGATTTACAAAAAAGGGATAAAAGACGACTTAAGTACGGATGAAAAAAAAGTATTACGTATTCTGAATGAAAGGTGGTAACAATGGATAAAAAACTCTTTTCTCGATTAACCGAAAGCATGAAGCAGATGAACAACATTATCGAGGGTAATGCCTCTCCTTCTCGTGAAACTGTTTGCAGTAATGTCAAGGTAAAAACTATCAGACAGGCAACCGGTTTGACTCAAAGCGGGTTTGCTCGGTTACTGGCTGTTAATGTGGGCACGTTACGTAACTGGGAACAGGGACGACGTGAACCCACAGGCCCAGCTAAAGCTTTATTACGAGCCATTGATAACGATCCGACGCATGTACTAAAAGCACTGTCAGCCTGATGATACCGCGCTAATGGTATTCTCCTCTACATTCTTAATGGTGTCACTTGCCCCCGAAGCTGACGGTGATTTCTTTTGGCGACGGCAAAATAACGAAAGGCATCGGCGGCGTGGGAACTGGCATCGTGCAACGGTTTGTCTTTCCAGCAGCCGTACTGGTTATCCCAGGCTTTGCGGTAGCGCTCCAGGTGGCTGAGGCCTTGTTCACAGGTCACGCTATCAAACGCACAACGTGGCAGGATTTCGCGTACCGATTCAATGCCTTCATCGACACGCAATCGGGGGACTACCTTGAAATTGATGCGGTAAATGTCACCGTCCAGCGCATAACCTTCGTAAGCCAGTTGCCGACGGCTTTTGCCGTCGCCAGCCAATTCTCGATTATCAATATCGTGTGGTGCCCAATGTTCACCGTAGTGATAGGCGCGGGCTTTCAATACCTGCATGTAATGCCGTAGGCCTTCGCCACTGTTTTCGTAATAATCCATCAGGTGAAATTCACTGCCGACTTCACGGACAAACCAGATAACCGTGGCATCGCCTACTCCTATAGCGTAGGCTGTATAAATTGATGTATAATTTCAAGATGACTTATCCATTAAAATTTCGCCAACATGTATTGGCTATTAAAGAGCAAGAAAAGCTTACATATGCCCAAACGGCCACACGTTTTTGTATTGGGACCGCAAGTCTGATGCGCTGGGCTAAACGAATAGAACCTTGTCTGACACGTGATAAACCCGCCAGTAAAATAGCTCGAGCGGCGTTGATTCTTGATGTGGAAACCTACCCTGACGCGTCTCAATACGAGCGAGCCCAACGTATGGGAGTGAGCGCTAGAGGTATCTGCCATGCGTTGAAACGGGCAGGGTTTAGCTATAAAAAAAACATTTTATCATCCAAAAGCCAACGCCCAATCCCGAGAAGATTTTCAGATCAAGATCCAGGCCTATGAAGCCAGCGAGACCCCTATTATTTACGTTGATGAAAGCGGTTTTGCTCATGACATGCCCCGCCTCTACGGCTATTGAGCTAAAGGTAAGCGGTGTTACGGTCAACATGATTGGCACGCTAAAGCATGTACCAATGTCATTGGCGCTCAGCTTAACGGAAAATTAACCACCGTTTGTGCCTTTGAATACAATATCAATAGCGATATTTTTCATGCGTGGGTAACCCAAGACTGACTGCCAAAAATCCCTCAAGGGGCTGTTATCGTGATGGATAATGTGAGCTTTCACAAACGCCAGGATATCCAGTCTACTAGACAAAAATCTGGTTTTATTCTGGAATATCTCCCGACGTATTCTCCTGACCTCAACCCGATTGAGCACAAATGGGCTCAGGCTAAAGCCCTTCGTAGGAAACGACAATGCGATATCGACACTCTCTTTTCTGACCCTTTATTTTGAATCAATTTATACGGCTACAGCCATAGGAGTACCTGGAGCGGGACTATTTCACCTTCAGAGAAACGCCCATCGAGACGGAGCACGGGATGAAAATCACCTTCACCCCGCTACTGACCGGCAAGGGCCAAGCGTGGCTAACAAAAAAGCTATGTGAAGCAGGCTTATTGAAAACGATCACAAACGCGGCATAGGGAATAGACAATGAGTATGAAATTAATGACACACGCCATGAGTATCAAAGTGGGGAATCCGCTGAGAAAACTGATTTTACTCAAATTGGCTGATAATGCCAACGACCAAGGCGAATGCTGGCCGTCAGTGCCCTATATCGCTCATCAGTGTGAAATGACAGATCGCTCGGTACAAAAACATCTTCACCAGTTGGCAGTAGACGGCTTGCTGTGGATTGAATATCGTAAAAATGAGCAGGGCGTGAATAAATCGAATGTTTATCATTTGACGTTAAACAATGCCCCAAAAGTGAAGGGTGAAAATAAGTCACCCGGGGAGGATACAGGTTCACCTCCTGGTGAATCAAGAACGCTGGGTGGAGTATCTGGCACACGGGGTAGCGCATCTGGAACACCAGGAAGGGGTGAATCAGGAACACCCAGAATCAGTCATTCTTTTGAACCAGTCATAGAACCTGTCATAGAACCTAACACCCCAACTGCGAGCAAAATTTGTGCAATCAAAGTCGATGAGTGTCCTGCCAAGCGAGAAGACCCCATCCCCCACCCTGACTGTTTTCCTGCTCAGCGTAATTCCCCTCACGTTGACACTCAGACCAGCCTAGCGAGCCGTTACGCCTTCGAAGGGAAGATAATCCGCCTGACCCCGCAAGATTTCGACAGCTGGCAAACGCTATTCCCGCATTTGGACTTGGTCTACGAGCTGACACGATTGGATTTAGAGTTTCGTCACGACACGCCTAAAAGCTGGTTTTGCACCGCCAGTCAGAAACTGAATTACCAGAACAAACGGGCAGTGGATGGCACCACCTTCAAACGGGTTTCTGGCGACCGCTTCGCCAAAAAAGACTACGGCACCACGGTATTTCCGGCGTGGATGGAAGGGTAATGTGATGAATGTCATTGAAAAAATAGAAAATTCGCGTCAGCAGCAAGACCTCACTTTTCTTGAAGACCGGTTGAAAAGTGCCCGTGCCCCGCTGAAGGAAATAGCAGGGGTTCGGGTTGATGTAGCAGAGGTCCTCTGCCCACAACACGGGGCTTTTGAACAACGCTGTCGAACCCTGCAGGGCTTTGCCAACGTGCAACAGAAAACGGACTGTCCGGCGTGTTTACACGAAAAAATCACCGTATTGAAAAAGAATATCGCCTCAGACCAGCAGCGAAATCAGGCCCAATTGATTAAAAATTTGCTGAGCCAGACGGGTATCCCTGCGCGCTTTACCACTGCCAGTTTTGAGTCTTATCAGCCGATTAATGCTGAATCCTTGCGTTGCCAGAAGGTATGCCAGGCCTATGCACAAAAATGGCATGAGCGTTTAGCGCAAGGCGGTGGGTTGGTGATGTGCGGCAAACCCGGGACAGGAAAAAATCATCTGGCGGTTGCGATTGCTAAACACATCATTACGACACACCACGCCTCGGTTGTTCTGACATCCGCGCTACGTATTACTCGAGAGGTCAAGAGCACCTGGGCGAAAGACGCCACCCAAACCGAATCCGAGGTGATTAAGCACTACACCGGTGTCGACATGTTGATTATCGATGAAATCGGTGTGCAGTTTGGCAGTGAGGCCGAAAAGCTGATTTTATTTGAAATCATCAACACCCGCTATGAAAACATGAAACCGACGCTGCTGCTGAGCAATTTGCCGAAAGAAGACTTAACGACTTACCTCGGTGAGCGAGTACTGGACAGAATGAACGAAGGTGGCGGTTGTACTTTGGCGTTTACCTGGGAGAGCTATCGGGTCAGGACGGCATAACACATCAACCGGCGCCAGTAGAGACAGATGAAACATGAATGAATATCGAATAGTGCTGCCTTACCCGCCGACAGTGAATACCTATTGGCGACATGCCAGAGGCCGACATTACATCAGCAAACAGGGCAGGCAGTACCGTACCGAGGTTATTGCGTTAATTGTACGTAAGGGGCTTACCCTGTGCCTAAAAAGTAAACTTCGTGTCAAGGGTACGAGTTCATGTCCCAGACCGTAGGAAACGCGATTTAGATAACCTGCTAAAGGCACCGCTGGATGCGTTAGTACACGCAGGCATGATTGCCGATGACAGTGTGATTGATGACCTACACATCATTCGGGGTGAACAGGTAAAAGGCGGCAGGATGGAAATAATCATAACGGAACAGGAGGCAGCATGAACGTCACACAACTTAGGCTCAATAATGAGCAGTATCACTGGGTTAACAGCTGGTTGGAATGCTGGGGAGCCTGGGTATACAGCGGTCGATTGGAGAAGCCACAGAGCAGCCTCATCGCCCACTGTATGGCGACAAAAAAGCCACAAGAAAGTCCTACCAGGCCAATGTGTAATGATGATGACGGGTTGTTGATTTCTCGGGTGGTGGATACGGTGATACCGGTGGATAACCAGGCTTTTGGCATCCTGCTCAGTTACTACGTACAACGCCTTTCCCGTTATTCGATAGCGGTTTATAGCCAGAAAGCCGCTATACCGCGCAATATCAGCACACGAGGGGGCAACCGATTTAAAACCCCCTCACTGGCTACCTGCCGTAGGGAAATTGATCAAATACTCGAAGAAAGTCTGTATCTACTCCATCCTTCCCTCGAACAGGCATTTAAAAGTCGTAAACGTGTCGATAAAATTAAAAAAGTGGCGTAATGCTATTGACTGAAAAGAGCAAATGAGCAATGATTGCAGGGTACCCTGCCGTGTCTATGTATTGATAACGAACAACCGTAAAACCCTGACCTTCGCTGTCGGGGTTTTCGCCTTTGATTATAATAAGTACTCGGAGCGACATTGATCTCGTAACCGTGAAATCGGCTACCGAGATTGGTAGCTCGGATATCAACAGAAAAAACGAACGTGTAAAATGTTTTTTACTCTCACATCACGGCCACATTTCGAGAAAGAGTAACTATCTACTTACTCTATAATGCCTTAATTCCAGTCAAAAGGATTAATTTATATATAGAATTGTCCACTATTGTAACTGTGGAATAATATTTCGGCAGAATTCTCTTTCTCTCTAGATACACCTAAATAGAATGCCATCTTGGTAAAGGATGGAATGTTTTTTTCTGTTAATTTGCAAAAAAATAACTTAAATAGGGTTGGAGATGTAATTATATCTAGATTACGTCCATCCTGACACTTAATAATTTCCTGAGACCAGTCTTTCAAAATACTGAATTGCTCTTCTAGACTGTACGCATTCAAACTTTCATTCATCTTAGGAATTTTCTGAGATAGTATCTGCTCTTCATCTTGTCCTTTCGGCAATTCAGCTATTAATTCATCTCTACTTGAGCGGCTCGTTAAATAATTCTCAAATTCTTTACACAGGACTGATGGTTCCTTTCCACCCCTTTTCGCAAGTTCTAAAAAAATAGTGTTTAATTTATCAGACCCCAACGGCAACAATTCTTTTGGATCTAGGTTATTAGCTAGTAATTTATTTATAACATTGTTTATATTATCCTCCGTTAATACTGCTTCCCTGGGGAGTACTTGTTTAGTATTTCCTTGACAAAGAGATTGTTTTTTTATATCCAAGATTTTTAATGCCATAGAACTGATTCTATCTTTTTTACACTGTTCCAATTCCTGGACCTTTGATAAACCTTTAAAAGGTTCATCTAGAGTTTTAGAAACCATATTCCCGGATTCATTTTGCTTTGGGGTAGTTGTCTCTACCGTATATAAGGAACTGGTTTGTAGATCATGTGTGTGTGGATTTGCCACTTGAGACACAAAACGTAGCGATCTACTATAAGGATGATAACGATAATCTCCGTGCGTACTCGATCCTACAAAACCTTTATGAAAAGCAGGTACATCTGTTGCACTAGTTTGATAATCTGTAGGAAGACAGGGATATATTTGAGTATTCTCATTATTATTATTTGTAAAAATGGTTGATGAAATTTCTTCAGACCTTCTAGAAAGTTCTTTAACAATTATGGTTAGCGTCTCGGCTCCTAAAGATAGAAAATATTCCGATTTGAAGTTATCAACTACCAATAGTTATATAACCTCCTCTGTCGTTAATGCTTTTAATTTGATTTCCTTTTGTACGGTATAATTTGTTTGGTCCGAGGAGTAAGCTTTATCGTTAAGTTTTCTTATTATATTTATTAAGTTGCATGCAATCATTTGCATTTTAATAGGAAGGCGAATACCGTTAACAACACTTGGATGGTCTCGATGGAAAGTAGCCATGGATTCCGGTGAGAGTGGTGTATTATCTACGGACCGGAATTCTTGTGAAAATGGCAGTTTGTCAGATTGCCTCTCCGACGAAGAAGAGAAATTTTGTATATGATTAGTTTGGGATGAATGTGATACGTTACCTGGCATTTTACTCTTCTCTATTGTAATTTAATGAACGTGAACGATAAATTTTTATGTAGTTAAATGAAAAAATTAATTGCCTTTATTTATTCGATGATAATTAAAGATATTTAAAAATAGCAATCCAACCGAGCATAATTGATAAAACTCTTCTTTCAAATAGCATATTTACGTTTGGAGATGTAATAATTACGTATCTTTACATATTAATACAAAGAAACGTTATACAGAATATTTTTGTAACATGCTTGCAAAAAACGCTTATTTAAGGCTGTGCATCACGTGGCCTTTTTCATTTTAGCGCCTACCCAAAATACCCATCAGTGCTCAACCCTTTTATTCACAGGGAGGTGACGCTATTTCTATGACACCCCCCCGACCCCTAGCGGGAAACGGTATCCCCACTCAGAGACGAGAATGAGCATGGAAAAACTGACCACCGGCGTTGCCTATGGTGCTTCCGCCGGTAGCATCCTGAATGGTTTGCTAAACAGCTACAGCCCGGAACAATGGAACGCCATTGGCGTGCTCGCGGGCGTCTCTCTGGCGGTGCTGACCTATTTGACCAATCTGTATTTCAAAATTAAAGAAGACAGACGCAAGAGCGGGACACGCCAATGAGTAAGTTAAGCAAACCCATGCTGGGACTGATTTTGGCAGGTGCCACTGCAACCGCTCTTCTTACGCAATTTCTGCATGAAAAAGAAGGTAATCGGCTGACGGCCTATCGAGATGGCGCGAATGTGTGGATAATTTGCCGCGGTGCGACACGAGTTGATGACAAGCCAGTGGTGCAAGGCCTGCAACTCAGCGCTGAAAAATGCGAGCAGGTTAACAAATTTGAGGTGAATAAGGCGATTGCCTGGGTAGAACACCATGTTCAGGTACCGTTAACCGACGCACAGAAAGCCGGTATTGCTTCATTTTGTCCGTATAACATCGGTGCAGGCAAATGCCTTTCCTCTACCTTTTATCGCAAACTCAATGCCGGTGACTACCGTGGGGCCTGTACTGAAATCAAACGCTGGCTATTTGATGGTGGTAAAGATTGTCGCATTCGAGCTAATAACTGTGCGGGTCAAGTGATGAGACGCGCGCAAGAAAGTGAACTCACCTGTTGGGGACTCGATGTTTAATCGCTTATTTTTTATCCTGATGAGTTTCATTCTGCTCGTCAGTCTGGTGGCGCTTTATTACCACACTGAATCAGTAAAAAAAGACAACATCATCAAAACGATAAGGGATGAGCGCGATAACCTCTTTATCACGCTCCAAACAACGCAAAAGCAACACCAACAAATAGCCGTGCTCGATAACAAACACACCCAGGAATTAACCGATGCTAAAACTCAGCTCGCTGTCCTTGAACGTGATGTTCTTGTTGGCAAGCGTCGGGTGCAGCTCGCTGCCCGCTGTGAAACATTGCCCGCCACCCCCACGGCCACCCGCCTGGATGATGCTGCCGGTGCCCGACTTGACGACGCCGTTGTCAACGATTATTTCCGTCTCCGAAAAGGCATTGAAATAGTCACGCAGCAAATTGCAGGCTTGCAGGCGTACGTTACCCAGGTCTGTTTGGCTCAATAAATAATCAAGAAGATGAAGTTGGGTTACGGTGTTAACGTCATGTGCATTTGAAATGCCGAGGGTAAATTCACCCGTAATAACCATGATTCAAGCTATTTCTTCATGTTCATGAAATTCACTTTTATCGACATAACACGACGACATGTCGATCGCATCAACACAGGAGCACCCTATGTACACCATCAAAGTTAATTTCGGCAACGGTCAAGGCGAAGTTGGCTATCCGAGCGCCCATTGGGGCTGGAACCGCAATGCTCAACGCCTTGATATCGCCTCCAACGGTATCAGTGATGCCATTCATCTTGCCTCCTCTGATACTGCCTTTGTGCTGAACGCCGCAGGCCAGACGGTAGCGACCTATACCCATCTCGATAAATCCCCCTAACCCAAGGAATGCTCATCATGGCAAAACCTGACTGGGAGGCCATCGAATCGGCTTACCGCGCGGGTGTGTTGTCTGTCCGTGCGATAGCAAAACGCTATCAGGTACCTGAATCGACCCTCAGGAAATTTGCAGTAAGAAACGCGTGGCAAAGAGACCTGACCGAGAAAGTGGCGGCGGCCACAAAAGATAAAGTGGTGCGCAGTGCGGCTGTGCGCACTTTTTCTACTAAAAATACTGTGCGCACCGACCACGATATTATTGAACAAGCTTCGGATGAAGCTTTGTCTGTCGTTTTATCCCATCGTGTGGCCTTAGCCGGTTGGCGGCAGATTGCTAACCATCTGAAAGCCTTCCTCAGCAGTACCGTTATCACCGAAGACAACCATGCTGCTCTTGCGAGAACGCTCAGCGCCGGGGTGGATGCCCAGCTGAAACTGATTAAAGGTGAGCGCGATGCCTATGGCTTGAACAACGAGACGGCGCCAGGGGCCGAGAAAGAGTTGGCACAATGGATGAAAGACCTCGCGGAAGGCAACGCCCATGGCATTCGATCCAACGCTGAAAACAAAATTAGCTGATCGCTTTTGGCGCTTAAACCACCTGTATTTTATTACCGATAAACACGGACGTAAAATCCGTTTTACGATGACGGCGCAGCAGCGTGCCTATTTCACGGGGATGCATACACGCAATCTGATTTTGAAAGCCCGTCAGCTGGGCTTTACCACCGAGGTGTGCCTTATCCAACTGGATGCCGCACTCTTTGAGTCAGCCAAATGTGCCTTGATTGCACATACCTTAAACGATGCCAAACGCCTGTTCCGCGAGAAAGTGAAATACGCCTACGACCATTTGCCTGACCTTCTTAAACGTGCTAATCCCGCCCGCAATGATTCCGCAGGCGAATTGGTGTTTCACAACGGCGGCTCACTGTACATCAGCACCTCCTTTCGCGGTGGCACCTTGCGCTATTTGCATATTTCCGAATTCGGCAAGCTGTGTGCCAAATTTCCTGAGAAAGCCCGTGAAATCGTCACTGGTGCCTTTGAAGCGGTCGCCACAGACTGCGTGGTCACCATTGAATCGACGGCAGAGGGCCGTGCGGGGTATTTTTTCGATTACTGCCAAACGGCGGAAAAAGCCTTACTCAGCAACAAACCCTTAGGCCCATTGGATTGGAAGTTCTTCTTCTTTTCCTGGTGGAACAATCCGCAGTATGCCTTGCCGGTGAGCAGTCCGTTGCCGCCGCGCTTGCAAGCCTACTTTAGCGAGCTGCAAACCAAACAGTCGATTAGGCTAACGGCGGAACAAAAAGCCTGGTATTACGCCAAAGAAAGCACACTGGGTGACGACATGAAACGCGAGTATCCGTCAATCCCGAGCGAGGCCTTTCAGCAATCGATTGAGGGCGCATATTACGCCAATCAGTTCCGTTATCTCTATGAGAATCAGCGCATTGGTACCTTACCGGCTAATCCGCACCTGCCGGTGCACACCTTTTGGGATTTAGGAGTAGGCGATGCCACGGTTATCTGGTTTGTCCGTGAGGTCGGCAGTGAATTTCACCTGATGGATTATTACGAAAACAGTGGCGAAGGCCTGCGGCATTACATGCAGGTATTGAAAGCCCGCGCCTATCACTATGGCGAACACTGGGCCCCGCACGATATTGATAATCGAGAATTAGCGGGCGACGGCAAAAGCCGTCGGCAACTGGCTTATGAAGGTTATGCGCTGGACGGTGACATTTACCGCATCAATTTCAAGGTGGTCCCCCGATTGCGTGTCGATGAAGGCATTGAGTCGGTACGGGAAATCCTGCCGCGCTGTGCCTTTGATAGCGTGACCTGTGAACAAGGCCTCAGTCATTTGGAGCGCTACCGCAAAGCCTGGGATAACCAGTACGGCTGCTGGAAAGACAAACCGCTGCACGATGCCAGTTCCCACGCCGCCGATGCCTTTCGTTATTTTGCCGTCGCCAAAAGAAATCACCGTCAGCTTCGGGGGCAGGTAACCCCCTTAAGACTGTAACGGCCCTCTACAGTCGCGTTAACAACCCATGAGAGTCAAACCATGTCCGATATTTCCACGCCCCATCTTGACTACAACAGCCTGCTAGCTGCCTGGGACATCAATGACGCCCTGATGGGCGGCACCTTATGCCTACGGCAACAGGGCGAAACCTATTTACCGCGCTGGACGAATGAAGATAAACACAGCTATCAGCAACGTCTCTCCGTCGCCACGCTGCTGCCGGCTTACGAGGAAACCCTCAAAAATAACTTAGGTCGTGTCTTTTCAGAACCGACCCAATTGAGTGAGTCCACCCCCGCCGTGATTGTCGAGTACTGCCAGGATATGGATTTGCTGGGCAACCGGCTGGATGTTTGGGCGCAAGCGTATTTCAGCCTGGCGCTGCAATACGGCGTGGCGCATGCGCTGGTTGACTACCCCCGTGTGGAAGCATTGAAAACCCGTGCTGAGGAAAAAGCCCGTGGCGCCCGTCCCTATGCGGTGTTGATTAACCCCCGCCAGGTCATCGGCTGGCAATCCAGCCACCAAGGAGGGCCGGTCCAGCTGACAGAATTGCGAATTAGAGAAGAGATTGTCGTCGAGACCGCCCCTTACCGCCAACAGAAAATCGCGCAAATCCGCAAGTTGACGCCCGGTCGGGTTGAACTCTACCGTAAAATCAGGCAAGCCGATGGCAGGGAAACCTGGATACTGCACGACAGCTGGGCAACCTCCTGCCCTCGCATTCCGTTGGTGACATTGTACAGCAAACGCACCGGTTTTATGTGTGGCGCCCCGCCGCTATTGAATCTGGCGTTACTCAATATCAAACATTGGCAAAGCCAGAGTGAGCAAGACAATATTTTGCATGTGGCCCGGGTGCCCATCCTCAATGTGTTTGGTCTTGAAACCGGCGAAAAGTTGACCATTGGTGCCTCAAGCGCGACACACTTTACTGACCGCACCAAACAGGGCAGTGCGTACACCGAACATTCGGGCGCCGCCGTAGGAGCAGGCAAAGAGGCACTGACGGATTTGGTCGAGCAGATGCGTCAAGCCGGTGGCAAGCTGTTGCGCAGTCAAAACAGTAGCACCAAGACCCTCGACCAAGTGAGCGAAGAGCGCCTACAAGAACAATCCCCGCTCTACACCCTGTCTAACTCGCTAGAAGATGCCCTCGATACCCTGTTGCAACTGATGGCAGACTGGTCAGGCGAAAAAGACGGCGGCAAGGTGGACATTCGCACCGAGCTTGAAACCACCCAGCAAGCCTTCAATGCCCCGGCCGCCCTGGCGATACAGGCACTGCGGCAAGGCGGGGATATTCGTCAGGTGGATGCCATCCGCGCCTTACAGGCACTGAACCTTATTGATGCCGATGCCAACCCGGAAACCCTGTGTGATGAACTTAACAATTTGCCACCGGATTTACTGTAACGCCCGCGTGGCATCGTGAGGTGACGCGCAGGCTGTATAAAAACACCCCGTTATCCTCATGCCATCAAACCGGTTTTTCTATTAAGGGGTTACCATGTCCACAGTCAACCAACGTCTGCGTGATGAAGCCCTGGCACACAGTCTGTTTCAATCACGCTATGCTCTCGGGGTGGTTAAAGAAAAGGTGGCACTACTCAACCAATATGATGCTGAACTAACCGCCCGACTTTTCGGGAAATTGGAGAAGGTTAATCCGCAACACATCGAAGTCAAACAGTTAGCCCGCTTGTTAGCCTGTGTCCAAGAGGTGAATCAGCAGGCAATGAGTACCCTGTATTTATCGCTCAGCGAGGAATTGCTAGCCTTTGCTGAGCACGAAGCGGGTTATCACTGCCGTCTCTTTGATACCCTGCTGCCTGATGGGGTGCTACACCGCTATCCCTTAGCGATTATCACCGCAGAACAGGTTTACGCGGCAGCGATGGCGCAGCCCTTTCAAGGGCGTTTACTGCGCGACTGGGTCAGTCATCTGGAAAGCGATCGCTTTCAGCGTATCAACAACGCGGTAAAAAACGGGTTTCTCTTGGGTGATACCGTCGAGCAAATTACACGCAAAGTACGCGGGAGCAGGGCAAAACAGTATCAAGATGGGGTACTGGACATCAGTCGCAAAAATCTCACCAGTGTGGTCAAAACCGCTGTTAACCATGTTTCAGCGGTAGCACGGGATAAATTTGCTGAAAATAACGCCGCAATGATAGACAGAAAACAGTGGCTCAGTACGCTGGATAACAAAACCTCATCACCCTGTGTTATCCGTGACCGTTTGTGCTACACCCTAGCCGGCCAGCCACTCGGCCACAAAATCCCCTATCTGCAAGGACCGGGACGCCTGCACTTTTGCTGTCGCTCAACGGAGACACTGGTCATCAAATCCTGGCGCGCCCTGGGCATTGACTTAGATGAGCTGGACCCGGGCACACGCGCCAGCCTGGACGGGCAAGTGCCTGCGGATACCACGTATTCTGACTGGTTACAGCAACAACCTTACGCGCGGCAAATCCAAGTCCTGGGTAAAACCCGCGCTAAAATGCTGCGAGAGGAGGGACGGCGTCCCGACGCATTTTTTAGCGACAAAGGGGAATGGCTCACGTTAGAACAGCTGCGCGAAACCCTCCATATAGAGTAAAAAATCAACATGTCAGCACAACTTAACATGTTCTCTCATCACGTAAAGTAGCAAAAACTGGACATTTTAAAATAGCGTTGATAACCAACTTCACACAGGCCACCCCAGGGTGGCTTTTTTTATGAACAGCTGTGAGCGGAAGCGACACAGCGCCCGGGTCGGATGACCGGTTAACCCAGCCTGCGGGCGGAGACAATAGCAATGAAATTGCACCTCGATACAGAAGGAAAAGCGGTACTGGAAAACGGCATGCCGGTGTATTTGCATGAGGACGGCAAAGCGATCCCCTTTGATGCGGTGGCAGCCTTGAACAAAATTAGCGCCCTCAATGGGGAAGCCAAAAGCCACCGTGAGGCCAAGGAAGCACTCGAAGCCAAGCTCAAGGCGTTTGCCGGCATTGACGACCCAGCGAAAGCCCGTGAAGCACTGCAAACGCTCACCCACATCGATCAAAAGAAATTAATCGAGGCCGGTGCGGTCGACCAGGTGAAAGCACAAATCACTCAAGCTTTTCAAACTCAGCTTGACGAGGCCAGCAGCAAAAATAAAACCCTGGAAGCCCAGTTGTATCAAGAGATGATTGGCGGACGTTTCAGCAGCTCGACGTTTATCCAGGATAACCTGGCGATCCCGGCGGATTTGGTGCAAGCCCGGTTCGGTCACGCATTCAGCATTGACGCAGGTAAAGTGGTCGCCACGGATGCGGCAGGCAACAAGGTATTCTCACGCCGTCAGCCCGGGGAAATCGCGGAGTTTGAGGAAGCCTTAGAATACCTCATCGAACAGTATCCGCACAAAGACCACATTCTGAAAGCCTCCGGCCACCGTGGCGGCGGTTCACAACCCACACCCCAGCAGCACGGACACAAAACACTCAAACGCAGCGCCTTTGATGCCTTGGACATCGGCAGCAAACAGGCCGCACTCAAAGACGGTATCTCGATCGTCGATTAATTACACACCTTACCCTTAACCCTGGAGCAACAGCATGGCAGGCAATACCTTAACGGGGTTGATCCCCACCATTTATACCGCATTAGACAGCGTTTCCCGTGAGCAAGTCGGTTTTATTCCCGCCGTCGCCCGTAACAGCAAAGCGGAAACCGCCGCCCTCGATCAAAATATCACCGCACCGGTGGCCCCCATCGCTAAAACGGTGGACATCGTGCCCGGTCCCACGGCGGCAGGCAGTGCGGAACAAACACTCAGTACGGTGGAAGTTAAAATCAGCAAATCCAAAATGGCGCCCGTGCAATGGAACGGGGAAGAACAACTGGCTGTCGGAAAGGCAGGGAGCACTCCCTTTGGCGTCAAAGAAGACCTGGCCGATTTTGCCGATGCGCGTCGCGTGCTGGAAGATAACGGGGCCCCGACCACCGATTTGCAAATGGTCTTGGGGTCAGCGGCTATTTCCAACATTCGTGGCAAACAATCCGTCTTGTTTAAAGTCAACGAAGCGGGCAGCGAAGCCCTGTTACGTGAAGGCACCATCGGGCGTATCGAAGGCTTTAATTTGCACAATTCCGCGGGCATCAAACGGGTCACAGCAGGGACGGGTAGCGGGTTTCTGGTCAACAAAGCGGGCGGTTATCACGTCGGCAATCAGCTCATTGCCGTAGACAGTGGAAGCGGCACGATAAACCGAGGGGATATTGTCACCTTTACCGGCGATACGCATCAATACGTGGTGGCAGCAGCCAGCGCCTCGACTATCACCTTGTCTGCACCGGGCTTGTTGCAAGACCTGGCGGACAACACCGCTGTCACGCTGGTTGGTCACTACACCGCTAACATGGCATTCGATCGCAATGCATTCCTGCTGGCGTCACGGACACCGGCGATGCCTCAAGGCGGGGATATCGCCGATGATGTGATGAATGTCACCGATCCGGTCTCCGGCATGACTTTCCAGGTGGCGCTCTACCGTCAGTATCATCAGATACGCTATGAAGTCGGGCTAGCCTGGGGTGTCGCGGCAGTGAAACCGGAGCACAGTGCGCTGATTTTAGGCTAAGACAGCGGCGTGATAGCCGCTTTATTTTAACTGAATAGAGATAAGCATAAGTCTAACTCATATACAAAAAAGCGGGTCACCCGATTCTTGGGGGCATCATGATATCCTGTCGATCAGTAATCTGTTGAGATAAAGGACACGAGGGGGTTGTTTTCTGTTGAGAACAAACGAGCAGGCGTGAAAGCCACGGACCTTCAGGTACCATCCAAACTTTACAACCCGCAGGAACCGCAGCAGGGGAAGCAAAGGTAAACATTGGCGATAATAAAATTGGTAATAGTGTCAAAAGTTTCTTGGTCCTTTTCATGTAAATATCCTTTTTTTCCGTAACAATCCAAATGTTGTATTTAATGTCACTGTACCATGATGCAATATAAACAGGGTTGCAAGTAAAGGTACGTAATTAAAATACACGACTAACATATTGATTGTAAAGTATATTTTGTGTGAATATGTGGTCTACTTAGTGAGGCTTATGCTTATCCCGAATCGAGGTTATGTTAGGAAAAAAGCATGACGAAAAACAAAAAAGACAATACAGCAGTAACACCACCGCCTTCAGCACTTATCCCGATGATGCATCCTTCCCCTCTTCACCCTGATGATCCGATAACCGCCAATGTGCATCCCGATGAAATCACCCGCTGGCTGGATGAAGGCTGGCAACACAGTGAACAGGAAAAATAACATGCTCATCACGGATATCAATTCACCCGAAAGGGAAAGTTATGCCCGTGTCGCCGATTTGCGACGACTCGCCAGCAAACGAGGTGAGCCGCTCCCCGAGGAGGACATTGCCTGTGAAACCTTGTTGATAAAAGCTCTGGATTACCTGGCGGGACTGAACTGGCAAGGCGAACGGACCACCGCTTCTCAGCCCCTGGCCTGGCCGCGCTCAGGGGTTATCTTCGATGGCTATTTATTGCCCAAAGAGTGCATTCCATCACAAGTCCTTCAGGCGCAATGCCGTCTGGCGTTGGCCGCACAGGCTATCGATTTGACGCCGTCGTTTTCAGGTGGCAAGGAAGTTATTCAGGAAAGTGTTTCAGGGGCAATCAGTGTGACCTATGCGTCGGGGTCTGCTTCGTCACCTCATTTTAGCTGGTTGCCTGGCTTACTGCACGGCCTGCTCATCAGCAGCTGCCAAATCCAGCTCGTCAGGGGGTGATGACATGGCGATCAATGATGCAGGCTTACGCCGTGCTGCCGACCGTTTATTGCGTGACAATGGTGTCCCTTATACCCTACAGCGAGGCGGGGGTGTTCAGGTCATCAAAGGCGTTGAAATCGCTGTTCCGCTAGAAAATCACAGGCTGACGGGTGTCATGGCGCGTTACACCACCGGTGAAATTGATGGCACGCTTATCCAACAAGGTGACAGTAAAATGATGGCAACCGCTGAGACGGAAATTTATCAGGGCGATCGCCTTCTTATCGAGGGCAAAGCCCATCGGGTGATACAGGTCACTCCCGTGAAACCTGCTGCATTGCTGCTGTGTTATCAATTGCAACTGAGAGCCTAAGAACCTGTTCTAAATCTCTTGTGCTTGCTGATACTTCGTCAAAAACGCGCTCAAAATGCTCATTTACTCTCTGTAAACTGCGCTTTTTCACACGTTTTTTCCTCGTCTGAGCGTCGCTCAAGAAGATTTGGAACAGGCTCTAAGATGACGGATAACAAACCTTTTATGGCCTCCATGACTGCCTTTATTAACCAGAGTAAACAGGCGCATCAGGCACTCCCCCAGGTGCTGGGCATGAAAATATTGGCAAGATTGGTGACAATGTCGCCAGTGGGTAACGCGGACACCTGGCAAGGCAAAGCGCCACCCGGCTATACCGGTGGTCGATTTCGCGGCAATTGGCAGGTGACCTTTGATGTGCCCGCAGAAACAGAAACCGGACGCATTGACCCCCGTGGCAATCTGACGCTAACGGAGGGAATGCAGCAATTAACGCAGTTTACGCCGGGTACGCAGGCCATCTATTTCAGCAACACCGTGCCCTATGCCTATCGGCTGGAGTTCGGTCACTCGAAACAGGCGCCCAACGGTATGGTTCGTGTCACCGCGGAAGCATTCCAGACGCTGTTTAACCAGGCGGTTAAGGAGATGAAAAAATGAGCACGGGACGTATCATGGCGCTACTTGAGCACCATCTGGGCACCTGGGCAGCAAAAAAAGGGGTTCCCGTCGCCAGTCAAAACGTGCAGTTTAGTGACACCGGCAGCCTGTATCTGCAATCGTATCTCTTGCCTGCCACCACAGAATGCCTGGATTTAGCGCAAGTTTCCCGGGTTTATCACGGGGTCTATCAAATGACCCTCTGTGTCCCGACGGGTAGCGGCCAGGCTCAAGTTCAAGCTGTCGCTGATGACCTCATCAATCTGTTTGATTTGGGCACCACGTTAACCGATGGCCTTATCCGCTGTGCAATCATTAGTGTCCTCACAGTATTTGCGGGTATCACGCACTGTCACACCTACAGTCTGCCCCTCAGTCTGCGCTATCGGGCGCATATGATTTGATCGGCGACTACCCCGTAGTGAATTGTTAGAGTGCTTCACATTTGTCAGAGGGTATCTTCACATATAATGTATAGACTAAATATAATTATTGACTTCTTCTGTCACTATTATACGCTGTATAAACATCAATGTTCGGAGGTCTTATGACAGTAGCCATCAAAAAATGGGGCAATAGCAACGGTATCGTCATACCGGCGCTCTTTCTGAAAAAAATTGGGGTCTCTGTAGGTCAAGAACTGGATCTGGAAATCAAAGACGGCACCTTGGTTCTGACGCCCAAACCTAAGCGTTACACCCTGGCCGAACTGATTAAACAATGTGATGCCAGTGCCCCACTTGAAACGGAAGAAAGTGTATGGGGTGACGATCACTCCCCCGTAGGGGAAGAAATATGGTGACACGTAGAAAAGGATTTTCGCGCGGTGATATCGTATTGTTAACACTCAACCCGACTCGAGGAAAAGAACAGCAAGGTGACAGACGACCAGTATTGGTACTCTCTCCTAAAAACTTCAATGATCTTGGCATGGTTTTGATTGCCCCGATCACACAAGGCGGTGCTTTCTCAAGGTATCAGGGTTTCACGGTAACATTATCAGGGAGTGGCGCGCAAACCCAAGGCGTCGTGTTATTAAATCAAAGCAGAATGGTTGATATCACTGCCCGAGACGGTGAATTCATTGAAAAAGCTGATCACATCGTGATTGAAGAAGCGCTCATTAAACTACACACCCTCATCGAATAAAAAAGTCGGACAGCGACCTTATCTTGATCAACTGCCCTCGAAAATTATTTCGTTATCAATTTATTTCTAAACATCCTCTTATTCTCTCAACACTCGGAGACAGCTTATGGGCTTTGCCTTACCAAATGGTGCCCAGGTTTACCTGGCCTCAGACTACGAAACCGCGCTACCGTTTACGGCTATCACGAATGCTGCCCATGCGGTGCTCACGGTGGTCGGCAACGACAAAATTAAAAAGGATGACCTTGTTCACCTGTCTTCCGGCTGGACGGGGCTCAATGAACGGGTTGCTCGCGTGTCGGCGGCGACGGCAACCAGCCTCACCCTGGAAAATATCGACACCCGCCAGACCACACAATTTGTTGCCGGTGGCGGCGCGGGCAGTCTGCGCAAAATAAAAACCTGGACAGAAATCCCGCAAATCAAAGAGGTTGCCAGTTCTGGCGGCGATCAACAAACGGTCAGCCTGCAATTTTTATCCGATACCGTGCAACGCAATATCAACACCGTGAAAGCCCCGCGCACCCTGACCTATACCTTGGGACATGATCCTGCTTTGGCGATTTATCCGCTATTACGGGAGACCGATCAGCGTCAGGACGTGGTCGCCTTCTCGATGTTCGTGCCGCAGGCCAAAGAAAAGCGCTACTGGTCAGCGACGGTGGCTTTTAACGAGGTGCCTCATACTGAAGTTAACGCCGTGGAAACGGTCTCATTGGTACTGAATATGCAGAGTCCCGCCATGACATTTTACAAAGAACCCGCTTAAGGAGACACCGTATGTCGATCGAATTTACGTTGCAACCTCAGCCCAGATTTAAAGCCGATGTGGCGATTCCACGCGCGGGCCTGGAGGCAGGTATCGTGACCTTTACCTTCAAACATGTGCCACTCAACGAGATGGCGGAGCGGGAAAAACGCAAAAACCAAACGGGATTGGATTTTGTTGAGCACATTACCGCCGCCTGGGCGCTGCCCGATGAGTTAAATCGTGACAATCTGACCAAGCTGGCGAATAACTATCCCCAAGCCATTGAAGCTATCATTCACACCTTTTACCGTGAGCTCCTGGGTCAACGCGAAAAAAACTGAGGGCGGTTGCGACGGCGCTCTACACCCCAGCGCCTTGTGCGGAAGAATTAGCCAGCGCAGGCTTACGCCCTGAGGATTTTTCCCCGCAGCCTCTTGAGATTTGGCCTGACATCTGGCCGTCTTTCCTCGTCATGCGTGCCATGTCAACCCAATGGCGCACGGGGATGGCGGGTCCGACTGGCCTGGATTATGGCTGTAGCCGTATAAATTGATTCAAAATAAAGGGTCAGAAAAGAGAGTGTCGATATCGCATTGTCGTTTCCTACGAAGGGCTTTAGCCTGAGCCCATTTGTGCTCAATCGGGTTGAGGTCAGGAGAATACGTCGGGAGATATTCCAGAATAAAACCAGATTTTTGTCTAGTAGACTGGATATCCTGGCGTTTGTGAAAGCTCACATTATCCATCACGATAACAGCACCTTGAGGGATTTTTGGCAGTCAGTCTTGGGTTACCCACGCATGAAAAATATCGCTATTGATATTGTATTCAAAGGCACAAACGGTGGTTAATTTTCCGTTAAGCTGAGCGCCAATGACATTGGTACGTGCTTTAGCGTGCCAATCATGTTGACCGTAACACCGCTTACCTTTAGCTCAATAGCCGTAGAGGCGGGGCATGTCATGAGCAAAACCGCTTTCATCAACGTAAATAATAGGGGTCTCGCTGGCTTCATAGGCCTGGATCTTGATCTGAAAATCTTCTCGGGATTGGGCGTTGGCTTTTGGATGATAAAATGTTTTTTTTATAGCTAAACCCTGCCCGTTTCAACGCATGGCAGATACCTCTAGCGCTCACTCCCATACGTTGGGCTCGCTCGTATTGAGACGCGTCAGGGTAGGTTTCCACATCAAGAATCAACGCCGCTCGAGCTATTTTACTGGCGGGTTTATCACGTGTCAGACAAGGTTCTATTCGTTTAGCCCAGCGCATCAGACTTGCGGTCCCAATACAAAAACGTGTGGCCGTTTGGGCATATGTAAGCTTTTCTTGCTCTTTAATAGCCAATACATGTTGGCGAAATTTTAATGGATAAGTCATCTTGAAATTATACATCAATTTATACAGCCTACGCTATATGGCTGCCTACTCCACGTGATGACTCTACTAGGCGTAGAACCCCGCGCAACCGTTTTTGACGATATTCGCACCCTGGAAAGTATCGCCTTGTCCCTGATCCACTCACGGAGTGCCACATGACAGAGATTGCAACGATTTCGCTACGTGTCGACACCTCAAACCTGGAAAAAGGGGACAGGGCACTGGCTCACTTTGGCGACACGGCCGCGCGTACTGCCGCGCAAGCCGAGGATTTCAATTCATCGTTTACACCGGCCACCCGTACGCTCAATGCGTTCGGCCATCAAACACATCAAGCCAATCTTAGCCTGCAACAACAGCGTGATGAGCTGCACCGCTTATTGGGTAAAATTCATCCGGTCACCGCGGCCTTTGGCAAGCTTGATGAGAGGGAAGCGCAGCTCAGGCGGTATAAAAACTTGCCGTTCCTTGACAAGGACACCTTTGACCAAGCCGCCCGGGCAATTCATCAGGCGCGTGATGAACTCGCTCAAGCTGCCCAAGCGAGAACCGCTGAAGGTCGTGCCGCGGCGGCGCAAGCCGCTGCAGACAAAGTCGCCGCTCAGGCAAAAAACGCCTTTATTGCTAAACTGCGTGAACAAAGTGAATGTCAGGGGAAAACCACTGCGGAGATTTTGGCCTACAAAGCCGCACAATTGGGCGTCACCCAACAGGCTGCACCTTTCATTGCCACACTCAGGGAACAAGAAAACAGCTGGAAAAAAGGCACGATATCGGCGGGTCAATACCGGATGGCATTACGTCAATTGCCGATGCAGTTTACCGACATTGCGACCTCGATTGCCGGGGGGATGCCGCTGTACCTGATTGCCATTCAGCAAGGAGGACAAATCCGGGACAGCTTTGGTGGCATCGCCAATGCACTCAAAGCCATGGGACAGTGGCTGACACCGACCAAAATCCTGCTCGGGGGCGCCGCGACCGCGCTGGCAAGCGTCGGACTGGCCTACTACCGGGGTGCACAAGAAAGCAGCACCTTCAATAAGCAGCTGATTTTGACCGGCCAGTATGCGGGCAAAACCGCCACTCAATTACAACAGTTGGCTAAACGACTCTCCGGTGACGGGTTAACCCAATCGGCGTTATCGGCAGCTCTGGCACAGGTGGTGGGCAGCGGCGCGTTTGACAGCACACAAATTGAACAGGTCAGCGTGGCGGCCGCCAAAATGGCGGCGGCAACGGGACAATCCGTCGATGACACCGTCAAACATTTTACCCGCTTACAGGAGGAACCGCTTACTGCGGTCAAAGCGCTCGACAAGCAATTGCATTTTCTGACGGCTTCCGAGTATGAACAGATAGCCGCCCTGGAACGCGCGGGCAATACCTTGGGTGCCGCACGTCTGGCGATGGAGGCCTATGCCAATGCCCTGAAAACCCGGGCGGATGACATCGTCGCTAATCTGGGCACGATGGAAAAAGCCTGGTACAGCCTGAAAAACACGGCCAAGAGCGCCTGGAATGCCATGCTGGATATCGGCAGAGACAAAACGATACAGGATGAACTGGCCCTGGCGGAGGCGCATTTAAATGCGGCGCGCAAAGGGTTTTTTAATCGCACCCGTATCAAAGAGCTGGAAAATAAAAAAACGGCCTTACTGGAAAAGCAATTTCAGGATGAATTAACCGCGGCGCGTAAAAAAGCCCATCACACCACCGAAGCAATCGAAAAAGCGGCGCTGCAACGCCGTGACCACTGGCGTGAACGCTATGCCAACCAAGCCCAGCAGCGCAGCAAAGAGCTGAAAAAATTTAACGAGATTGCTACCCGATTCAGCCCGCAGGAACAAGTGCGTATCCGTGCGGCTATCGAAGCACGATTTCCCGACGAGAAGCGCAAAAAATCACCCAACATCCGCCAGGCAACAGGCCGTCCAGCCGCAGTCTATCGCGATGATGCTGCCACCCGTGCTTTACTGGAAAGCCGTCAGCGGGTCGCGATGTTACGTGAACAGGCAACGCTCACGGCTTCAATGAATGAGCAGGAAAAGCAGCAGGTGAGATTCACACAGCAGATAGCGGATTTAAAAACCAAATCGTTATTGACTGCTGACCAACAATCTCTGTTAGCCCGTGCCAAAGAAATCAATGCCAGCCTGCAACTGGAAGCTCAGTTATCCCGTGAGAACAGCCAGCGCCAAAAAGCGCTCGCCGCACTCAAACAGATGGAAGACACCAGCCAGTCTCTTGCCCGTCGTAACGCTCAGCAGCAGGCTAGATTTGGACTCACCGATAAACAGGCAAAACGCGTTGACCAGACCTTTCAGCTGGATAATACCTATCAGAAACAAAAAGAAGGCATCACCGATGCCGAGCAACTAGAAAAAATCACCGCCGCCTATCTCAGGGCAAAACAAGAATTACATACCGGTTTTCATCAGGAAAAAATGAACGAGGGCAACTGGCTGGCGGGCATGAAACAAGGAATAACCGAATACGGTGAAACCGCCACTCACGTCTTCGCGGCAACACAAAAACTCGCCAATCACACCCTGGGCAACTTGTCCTCGATGATGACCGAATTGACCACCACCGGTCAGGCCAATCTAAAAAGCTTTGCCACGGCGTTTTTGACAAATATCGTCGATATCATTAATCGCCTATTAATTGCCCAAGCGATACAAGCGGCTATGGGCTGGATAGGGGGGGCGTTTACAACTCACCCTGTAAATGCAGCCAGTAGCAATGCACTGGGAACCGGTGTTATGGGCATAAATACTCGCTGGAGCAGTAATGTGCCCAGTCATGCGAAGGGTGGCTACACCGGTGAAGGCGACAAATACCAGCCTGCGGGTATCGTCCACAAAGGCGAATTTGTGATGACTAAAGACGCCACCGAGCGTATTGGCGTCGATAATCTTTATGCCCTTATATCTTGATTATTAACTTTCAAAGGTTGATGATCCCCAACTGATCATTGGGATGTCACCGGAGAGTTTGTTTGCGCCCTTAGGCTTAAAGCTTGTGCAGTCAGATAAAACCCCGGTGACATATTTATCGTCGCCTGTAAGACCGAACGGTATCTTGTGCTAAGAGCACGTATTTATAAGGAAGGTCGGGGCGATCATTTAATTATCTGTTTTTCATGGGAGAATCAGCCATGGACAAGACCGCAGTGGGTATTGATGTTGCCAAATTAAAATTCGATGTTGCAGTGTGGGTAGAGAGAAAAAAGTATAAAACAAAAGCATTCCCGAATACCCCCTCTGGATTTAGCCAACTACTGAAATGGCTTATCCCTTACGGGGATTGTCATATTTGTCTCGAAGCCACAGGGAGTTACAGTGTTCCACTGGCTATGTTCTTAGTTGATAATGGCATTGACGTCAGCCTAGAAAACCCATCACGTATTCATGCCTTTGGTGAGAGTGAACTGAGTCGGAACAAGACGGATCAGGGGGATGCAAAAATGATAGTGCGCTACTGCGCACTGCATACACCTGTCCTCTGGACTCCTCCTCCCTTGAGCGAACGTCAATTAACCGCGCTAGTACGCCATCTAAAGAGTTTAGAGGAAATGAGGCAAATGCAAGAAAATCGGCAATCAGTGGCTGACGATGTCGTTCAATCCTCACTGCTTGAAATCATTTCTGCACTTAAACAACAAATCCAGGCCACCAAAGAAAAAATAAAAAACCATATCGATAACGATCCTGACTTAAAGAAAAATAAAGCGTTGCTGGAGAGTATTCCTGGTATCGGTGAAATACTAAGTGCCAGTTTGCTGGCGTATGTGGGTAATGTGTCAAAATTCACTAACAGTAAGGCAGTGGTGGCCTATGCCGGGCTTAACCCAAAACTTTGTGAATCAGGTTTATTTAAAGGACGGAGCCGCCTATCAAAACGGGGTCATACCGAGCTCAGGAAAGCGTTGTATATGCCCGCTCTGGCTGCCCTTTCTTGTAATCCGATAGTGAAAGCACAGTGGCAACGACTCGTATCACGCCATAAAGGGGGTAAAATGGGCGTCTGTGCGGCAATGCGCAAATTACTCCAACTGGCGTATGGTGTGCTGAAATCAGGCATCCCATTCGATACAAAAATAGCACTTGCATCATGATGGGCAAGACGGTATCTGATGCGCGGTTATGCGGAAGGGGGCTTGGTCAGTCATCGCCAAACAAAATCGCCGTGCCTCCCTTCATTGGGGAGGCAAGGGAAAGCTACAGCGGTAGCAATCAACGTGGGGGATATTAATATTTTGAATCAAGGGATGGGACAGCAATCCAGCCCAAGCACACAGGATAGCGCTGCCCTGCGAAAACAAATCAAAACAGCGATTACCACGACTATCAGTGAACAGCTTAGCAAGCCCGGTACGCCTTTATGGATGGCGATGCACGGGCGGGGGTGATTAAATAATCAGGATACAATTATGGCAATCGATACCTTCACCTGGCGTACTCAGGGTACCCCGGAGGGCAGTTTTTTACATCGCGTCAGGGTGGCGCAGTTCGGTGATGGCTACAAACAGGTTGCGGGCGACGGAATCAATCCCGAAAGCCAATCTTGGCCGCTAACCTTTCAGGGCACTGAAAAAAACATGCTGCCGTTACTCACCTTTATTCGCCAGCACTGCACACAATCTTGCTTATGGACGCCACCCTATGGGGTGCTGGGTCTCTACCGCGTGGCAGCAGATTCCATCAGAGTCACTCCCTTAGGTGGCAATATCCTGTCCATCAGCTTTACCTTTGAGCAAACCTTCCAGCCTTAGTAGCACATAACCCCACTAGCGAGTAACACCATGACAACCCACATTGACCTGCAACGTCTGTTGCCAGGCAATCGCATTCGTCTGTTCGAAGTCGATGGCACGGCGTTCCAGGCAACTATTTTACGCTTCCACGCGGATACCTTAGCCCATACACCGGAAGAACTGACCACCGCTGCAGCTGATGAAACCAAGCTCAACGCAAAATCCATCTGGTGGCAAGGTAAGGAATATGCTCCCTGGCCGGTACAGATAGAAGGACTGGAAACCGCCAGTGATGGACAACAAGCACAGCCCAGATTAACCGTTGCCAACCTCGATGGCAGCATCACTGCGCTGTGCCTGAAATTTGACGACATGGTACAAGCCAAGGTGATTATTCACGACACCTTCAAACATTATCTGGATGCGCGTAATTTTCCACAAGGCAATCCTGAAGACGATCCGACACAAGAAAAAGTCCAGGTCTACACCATTGACAGTAAATCCATGGAAACCAGCGAGATGGTTGAGTTTACCCTCTCCAGCCCGGCGGATTTGCAAGGGTTGTTAATTCCTACACGGCAAATTCATTCGCTGTGCACCTGGGCGATGCGTGGTGACTACCGCAGCGGCAGCGGCTGTGATTATGCGGGTAGCCAGTATTTTGATGAGCAGGGTGATCCCACCGATGATCTGACCCAGGACAGATGCACTGGCCGGTTAGTGGAATGTAAAAACCGTTTCGGCAGACATAATCCGTTACCTTTTGGCGGGTTTCCAGGCTCCGCGCTGATCAAGAGGTGAGGATGCGTAAAAAAACGCTACAGGCGATGCTGGCTCATGCTGCTGCCGCTTATCCTTTTGAGTGTTGTGGTGTCATCGCACAGCAATCACGGCGAGAACGTTATTTTCCTTGCCGCAATTTAGCCGCTAAACCAACAGAACAGTTTTATCTCGATCCTCAGGGTTACATGGAGGCCGAAAATTGGGGCACCGTCATGGCGATCGTGCACAGTCATCCCGATGCCACGAGTCAACCCTAGGAGCTGGACAGAGCACAATGTGACCATACCGAACTGCCCTGGCATATCGTCAGTTGGCCCGAAGGCGATGTGCGCACCATTCAGCCACGGGGTGAGCTACCACTGGTAGGGCGTGAATTTGTCCTTGGGCATACCGACTGTTGGGGGTTGATACTGTCTTATTTTCGCCAGACGCATGGCATTGAATTGCATGATTATCGGGTAGATCACCCTTGGTGGGAATCAGGTCAGGAAAACAGGTATCTGGATAATTGGTATCAATGTGGATTTCGTGAATTTAGCGGAGAATACCAGCCAGGTGATGTAGTGATGATGCAGGTATCCGCACCGGTCGCCAATCATGCGGGAATTTTGCTGGCAGACGGCATGTTACTGCATCATCTGTATGGTAAACCCAGCCAGCGCGTGCCTTACGGCGGGTATTGGCAAGAGCGTACGGTGAAAGTGGTGAGGCATCGGACACTGCAACATCATTTAGCGTGAATTATATTGCATGTAGTATGCTAGATTGGATATTATCATATCTTATATCATATTGAATTAAAAGAGATTAAAATGCATCAATCACCTAGTTGTTCTTTTCAACCCCAGCCCCCCGGCAATACCTCAACTAATCAACTTCTTCCTCGTCTTCCTGCTAGCCTAAGGAATATTGAGAGTATTGGTAATCAAAATATAAACTTAACACCGCCTGGTCTAACGGTTGTATCGACAAGCAATTTTCAATTACAGGAGGGCGAATTGGGCGAATTGATTGCAAATGTCGCTTTGGCTAATTATTCCTATATGAGAAGTGAGGGAGACTTAAAAGATTATGGTCCAAACTGGACACTGCAAAAAGAACTTGCCAACAGTTTGGCTACAAAGGAACTAACGTTTAACGCTGCTAACGGCATGTTAATGGATAAAAGTTCAGGATTGGTTGCTTATGTGTTTTATAACAAAAATGATAAAGAAATACGCGTTGTTTTTGGTGGTTCCAGTAGTGGTGAAACTGCTGGAGAAATTTTAACACGCTCTTGGGGCAATGCGGTGAGCACCTCACAACAATGGATAAACAACATAACCAACGCAATAGACAACAAAATGCCTAGAAGCTATTGTCAAGCAGCAATCTTAACAGGAAGGCTTATCAATATCTTGAATACGGATCCTCGATATGAAGGTTTCAATGTATCGACGTCAGGCCATTCTAAAGGAGGTGGAGAAGCTGCTTATGCTGCGGTGATGAACTATACAGAGGGAAAACCAATAAAAGCAGAATGTTTTTGTAGCGCAAAATGGGGTACGGCTACTCAGAAAGAAGTGTGCAGGAAATTGGGGACTCTAGACCACGCTAAAAAAGGGACAGCGAAGATAAGACATTATCTGATCGAGGGAGATGTAATAAATACTGTTCAGCGATGGTTTAGTTGGTTAATTCATGTAGGTAACAATACTACTTTGCAGACGAACGTTTCTAGGAAAAACGCGGGGGCAGCTCGTCACGTTCATTTTTTTGAACACGTTCTATCATATAGCAGGGGCCGTATAAGTTGATTATAAAAATCAGCAATAACATATTGATATTAAATAATATTTATTAACAAAAGAGATCACGTTACATGGCGCCTGCTATATGGTGTCGTCAATGGGATTTAGATACGATTACCTTGATATAGCTGTAAGATTTAATTTTGATTTCTTAACGGATACATTGAGGATTAAATCTACAGAGTGGCTCATATTTGTATGCCAATTAAAATTAAATCGTGCCGCTATATCAATACCCGCGTGTTTTGCCTGTGGAACAAATTGAATCATTGTCACTCTTTGACAGTGAAACTTATGCGGCTTTTAAAGTTAACAAACCAGCTTTACCTATCGTGGCAAGTAAGACAGAGTAAACAGCGTCTCCCTACCTGATATTCAAGTGTTCTCGCTGAGGGTTCTGTAACATTCGTTATATTTTATTACGTAATTCTATTGTACATAATATGATCAAACAGGGCATTATTGTTGATAATCCATACAATTAAGAGAGATTAACATTTTGCCTTTTTCTACTATTGCACCTACTGCATCTACTACACCCCCCAACCCCTCAAGCTCGAGTAGTGAACAGGGAAATGGCCCCTTAGGGGACGTGAGAGAAACTGGTAATATTAATGATGAGCCAACAACCAGTACGCTTGCCCCCAAAAAAAGACATATGCAAAGATATATGATTAATCATCCCGGACAGCGACAGGATGGCGGCAGTATAGGAGTTCAAGCTTTCTCTCAGACTCCACCTGCTCCGCATGGTGCATGTTTAGTTGGTACTTCAGAAAGTAACGGAAATCCCTCCGGTCAAAGAGCAAACACTCTATCATCACACCAACCAGTTGGGCAGGTTGAAGAACAGCGTCCAATTGTAAAAGCGAATTTAAGGTTGAACAGGCTCCTTGGTCCTGAATTTTCACATCCACCTGAAAAGGGTGAATGTGCGCTTTTTGTCTCAACAAATATAATGACAAGGTCGAAACTGACTTTGGTTAGCAAGCCAAATAATCATAGTTCAGCTACATCTTCCAACCCATATCGTGTTGCTAATAGTAACTTAAAACTGCACAGCAAGTGCACGCCAAAGAATCCGGAAACCACCACACTTTTAAAGGCTAAACGACAATTAGACATATTAAATAAACTGCCACCTGAAAAACAAGCTGACGTAGAGTCTACGCTAAATGAAATAAGCCTACTATTAGTGGAGAAATCTAAAACCAAGTCTAGATTTTATTCCAAAGATATCAAAACTAAAATCGCTACACTCCTGAAGAACCATAACATAATTCCGTCAGAGCTTGCAGAGCTCTATAATATACCCTTCTCTACTATCAATTCCTGTGTAACTACATTTGCTCAAAATCCAGGATTTGCTATATCTTCAGCTAGTGCAAAGAGACGATTGAGAGATCATATATTGGCTAAAGGTAATCACACTTTACCAAGACCACAACACGGTACTGAAGAGGGATCTCCATTATCTAAACGTGTTAGATTTGAGCAAGCTCCCCATCAAATTACCCTTGGTGCAGATGGTCGTGCTCCTCATGGCCCATTAGAATTGGAGAGAGGTAATAATATCAGTGATTCACTAGCTGGGGTTTCTACTCCACTAACAAGAACTCTAAATACTTATTTAATATCTCAAATAAAAGATACATACCACGAAGAACACCCTGAAATAGATAAAAGAATAACAAAAATAGAAATATTATTGGGTAAAGATGATCAGACGGTTAGTGATAATGCAACACATCACGCTCGAGATGTTTACAAGCCACCTCATTCCTCCGATACAAAAAAGGAAATATGCGACTTCATCACGCGTTATAAAGTATTAGGTGTGCCATTCTATGCATGCTTATTCTGGATAGAGGACGATGATCTCAATGATTGGCTAAAATATAACCAATAGACTGAAAACTGTCAGAATTAATATTATCTTTTTTTTAAAACCCTTCCGGCTGCCCCTGCAGCCTTTTTTATTATCAGGAGCCAATAACATGGCAGTATTCCACCAACCGTTACGAACAATCCGTCTGTACGGAAAACTCGGGCACCTGTTTGGCCGTGTGCATCAACTCGCGGTCGAGACCCCCAGAGAAGCGATAAAAGCGCTGTCGGTTATCCTGCCTGGGTTTGAGCAATTTATGTTACGCAGTCAAGCACAAGGCCTGACCTTTGCAGTATTTAACGGCCAGCACAATATTAGCAGAGAAGAATTAGCCAGCGCCCACGGCAGCCAGGATATTCGCATTGCCCCGGTGATTATCGGCAGCAAACGGGGTGGCGTGTTTCAAACCATTATCGGTGCGATGTTAGTGGCAGCATCCTTCATTCCTAGTGCTCAATTTTTGGCCCCTGTTGGCATTTCCATGATGGTCGGCGGGGTTATCCAAATGCTATCCCCACAACAAAGTGGGTTATCACGCCGTGAGGACCCTGATAACAAGCCCAGCTACGCCTTCGGGGAGCCCGTCAATTCCACCGCACAAGGCAATCCGGTGCCGATTGGCTACGGCAAGCGGCGTATCGGGGGTGCAGTGATTTCGGCGGGCATTTACGCGGAAGACCAGATGTAAAAATAACAGAACAGCGAACACAATCCAGGTCGCCAAGGCGATCTTTTTTTATGGGTAAACTATGGTCATCACAGGAAACAAAGGCGGTAGCCAGCGGCCACCTACGCCCACAGAATCCCCGGACAGCCTGCATTCTACCGCCAAAGCTAAAATATTATTGGCCCTGGGTGAAGGGGAATTTGCGAGCGAATTAGACGGCACCCGTATTTATTTGGATGGCACCCCGCTTAATAATGCAGACGGCAGCGCTAATTTTACCGGTGTCACCTGGGACTACCGCCCCGGCACCCCATCGCAAGACTACATTCCCGGGATGCCGAACGTTGAAAATGAAGTTACGGTCAACACCGAGTTAAAGGCCGACACCCCGTGGGTGCGGGCTATCAGCAACACCCAGTTATCTGCGCTGCGTATTCGATTTAGCTGGCCGGCGCTGCAACGTCAGACTGATAACGGCGATGTTAACGGCACTCGCGTTGAGTATGAGATAGAGATGGCGACCGATGGCGGGGCTTACCATACTGTCCTCAAGACCGCAGTGGAGGGCAAAACCAGTACAGGGTATCAGCGTTCACACCGTATTAACTTGCCTGACGCGAAAACCGGTTGGCAACTCCGTGTCCGTCGTCTGACACCGAACAGCACCAGTAACCGACTCGCCGATAACATGCACATTGAGGCATTGGCCGAAATCATTGATGCCAAGTTGCGTTATCCCAACACCGCTCTGCTGTATATCGAATTTGATGCCAGCCAGTTTCAGCACATTCCCGTGATTGCCTGTGAGCCCAAGATGCGGATAATACGGGTGCCCACGACCTACGGCCCCGCAACGAGGACGTATAAGGGCACGTGGGATGGCACTTTCAAATGGGCGTACAGCAATAATCCGGCCTGGGTGTTCTATGATATTTTGCTTGCCGAGCGCTTTGGCCTCGGCCATCGCTTAACCGCTGCACAGGTGGATAAATGGGAGCTGTATCGCATCGCGCAATACTGTGACCAATTCGTCCCCGATGGCAAAGGGGGTAACGGGACCGAACCGCGCTTTCTGTGTGATGTGTATATCCAATCCCAGGCTGAAGCCTTTATCGTACTGCGGGATTTGGCGGCGATATTCCGCGGCATGACCTACTGGGCGAATAATCAACTCTGTGCCCTGGCCGACATGCCCCGTGACCGAGATTACCTGTACACCCGCGCCAATGTCATTGAGGGACGTTTTTCCTACGCCAGCAGCTCAGAAAAAAGCCGCTACAGTACGGCAATGGTCAGCTGGAGCGACCCGGCTAACGGCTATCAGGATACCCTTGAAGCGGTCTCGGATGAAGCCTTGGTGCGACGCTATGGCATCAATCAACTGAGTACCACGGCAATCGGTTGTATCCGTCAGACAGAAGCCCACCGGCGTGGTCGTTGGGCGCTGCTCACCAATGCCAAAGACCGCTTGGTGACCTTTGATGTTGGCTTAGATGGCGCGATTCCGTTACCAGGGCACATCATTGCGGTTGCCGATGAAATGTTATCAGGAAGAAAAATCGGGGGGCGCATCAATCAAGCCGCAGGCTGCGACATTACCTTAGATAGACCCGCTGACGTCAAACCCGGCGATCGACTTATCGTCAACTTACCCCGTGGGTCCGCCCAAGCACGCACCGTCCACGCGGTTAACGGTCAACTTATCACCGTCAGTGTGGCTTACAGTGAAACGCCGCAACCGGAGGCGATTTGGTCGGCGGAGGCCGATGACGTAGCCCTTCAGCACTACCGGGTGACCCGTATCGAGGACAATAACGACAACACTTATCGCATTAATGCTGTCCAACATGACCCTGATAAATATGAACGTATCGACAGCGGCACGCGCCTCGACGAGCGGCCTATCAGTGTGATTCCGTTGACCCTTCAACCCCCTCCGACACACATCACGTTGACCAGCCATGCGGTGATTGCTCAAGGTTTAGCCGTCACCACTTTACAGGTTAATTGGCAGGCAGCCAGCGGTGCGACCGCTTACGACGCACAATGGCGGCGGGACAAGGGCAACTGGACGCCGCTACTGCGGGTATTGACTTGCGGCTTTGAGGTCCCCAACAGCACTGCGGGACAGTATCAAGCACGGGTGAGGGCCATTAACGCAGCAGGCATGGCTAGCCTGTGGGTCACGACGCCAGAAATCCCTCTCCAGGGGAAAGCAAACCCGCCACCCCAACCGGTTAGCTTGACCACCACGCCAATTGTGTTTGGCATCACACTCAATTGGGCCTTTCCTGCGGGCGCTGAAGATACCTTAAAAACCGAGGTGGAATGCAGCCGTTTTGCTCATGACGCCCATCAGAAGCCACTGATTGACATTGCCTACCCGCAGCGTCATTACACGATGCAGGGTCTGGCTGCGGGGAAAACCTTTTACTTTCGTGCCCGTCTGGTCGATCGACTGGGCAATCAAGGTGCCTGGACACCGTGGGTCCAGGGGACATCGAGTGACGATGCAGATATTGTGCTCGATCACATTCGTGATGACATCATGACCACGCAGGCCGGTAAAAGACTCACCTCTCAACTCGATACCCTCATAAAAACCAGCCAAGCCAATGAAAGAAAACAGGAACACAGTCGTATCACACTCCAAAAGGAGGTCAAAGACCGGGTAGAAGAAACGCTGCTGCAGGTGAATGAACGACTAGAGCGACAAGACAAAACATTGCAACGGTATAACCAGGGACTTAAATCCCGCTTCAAAATAAGCCAATTACAAACACAAGACGTGCAAAAGACCGCCACGCATCTGGATACCGCATTTGTCACCTACAAAGAGGAGATGGACACGCAATTTGACCGTGCTAACGCGGATATGCTGGCACTCAGACAGGCTCAATCCGATGCGCAGCAGGCGTTCAGCCTTTACCGCCTGGATATCACTGCCCGCTTTGATAAAAATGACGCGTTAATAACCGACATCCACACGGCGCACGCCACGGCGACCCAGGCCCTGGCCGACTATCAAAACCGGATAAGTGCCCGATTCGGCAAAAATGAAACGGCGATAAGCCGGGTCAAACGCGCTCAAACCACGGCGACCCAGGCGTTAGCGGAATATCAAAACATGATTGCCGCGCGATTCCGTGACAACGACGCTGCCATTGAAACCAAAGCCACAACACAATTTACCTCATCAGGCGGTAACGCCCTGTACAGCATAAAAGCGGGCATTCATCACCAGGGCAAATATTATGATGCGGGCATGGTGGTCGGCGTGGAAACCCGTAACGGGAGTGTAAAATCACAGATAGGTTTTAATGCCGATAATTTTATTTTATTAAGTGGGCAAAATGGCAAAAAGTTCTCGCCCTTTGCGGTAAAAAATAATCAGGTCTTTATACGTGAGGGCTTTATTCAAGATGCGACCATTGACACGGCTAAAATAAAAGAGGCCGCCATCACTAATACAAAAATTGGTGGACCTCTCCAGTCGACCAACTGGGCAGCAGGCCGTTCAGGATGGAAAATAGAGAAAGCCGGCAACGCCGAGTTTAACGATGCTACCTTCAGAGGGACAATATATGCCACCGATGGCTGGTTTAAAGGGACGGTGTCTGCGGATAAAATAGAAGGGGATATTCTGGACATGTCTCCTAATTTTTTTAAAACAAAAAAAGGCAGCATTCCCGATAGCCAATCTGTAATATTCCCTTTGTTTTATATAAAAAAACAGCCTCACCACGAAGAGTGTTGCTATTAGGGAGAAAAGAGAAAGGGATAGCCTTGAGCGTATCACCCGATTGGGTCAGAGCAACGATAACCCGTGATGGCATGGATGTGCAATACCTTGGGAAAGCCGGGGCGGGGCTATTAGGAGAGTATGTTAACGCTGTCAACGAAGATATTGATATCACCCTCCCGGCAGGTGAAGGGGAGGTATTAATTGGTTTAAGATTACAATCTACACGGGGTAAGCTTAGAATGTTCAACTGGACGGCAAGCGGTGATATCTACACCATGAAAAACGCAGCCAGTATCAAAATAGCCTGATTAAAATAACTACCCGCCTATGAATTTTATCGTAGGTTAACAAATAGGAATAATTTTCCTTCGCATCATACAATACTCTCCCGACCTGTTGGCTCATGGGTGTCTTGCACATCCTGTTAGCTATTAACTGTATTCAAACTCAAATCTGATTAGCAAGAAAATTAAGCCATGCTAATCGGTCATTTCGGTGGAGCTAGTATTGAAGCTATCTTTTGATATGGAAAGATAATTCTCTCATTGAAATTAAATGATATTAAATCAATGAGTTATTTTTTAACATAAATGGAGACCTAGCTTAGGTTCCTTGCTAATCAGGAAATTAAATTGTATAGCTATATCAAAGCAGGCCCCTCAGAAATTCTTGCAAAATTGTACATAGCGGAATTGAGCGCTATTCGCTTTAATCCCCATGTTAAAGCACAATATGGAGCGTTTATTGCTGCGTGGTAAGGCCAAAATATCAGTGTTAGGGGCAGCAATGCGCAAACTGGTACATCTTTGTTATGGCGTTTTACATAACCAGTACTCATATAGCAGGTGCCATGTAACGTGATCACTTTTGTTAATAAATATTATTTAATATCAATATGTTATTGCTTGTTTTTATAATCAACTTATACGGCCTCTGCTATACGATGTAAATTATAACCGTAACGATTAACAATCAAGACGGTAGCTTTCGCCCTGACAGCTATAGTACTAAATCAAGGTAGAAATATGTCTAAAAAACGGTCATGATTTCGCCTAGTTTCAAACGTAGATGAATTTACGAAATATTTATTGTTACAAATTTTTCGATTCTATTTTATGAAAAATGCTTTTTCTGAAAGAATTTCATTCTTTTTTTTCTTACAATTCCTTATCTTAAAATAAAAAATTTAATGGGATAATTATGCCGTTAGTACATCCTTCTCCTACTATTGGTCTTACGCTGAGTCAATCTAATATACGTTTTAATATGACCGGTAACGGAGGTGTCAAATTTGAATTGACTTCTTGGGATACTCTTCAAGATTTTTTTCGTCGTCTATATGACATGTTGAGGGGAACAAACAGTTCACCAGGTAACCTCCAGGAGCAGCTCAATAAATTACAAACGCGTTTAGATAATCCTCATTTAGAGATATCTCATAATCCATTTAAAGGAGTATTTGATCCATTTATTGATCTAAAAAATCTGCTTCCAGGAAAGATGCAAAAAGAATTTTCTGTAATCATTGACTATAATCAAACGGATCTTTCTGCTGGTAAGATTTCTGTCAGTATAAAATATGATAATTACCTATTAAAGACAATTGTAGTAGAGAATGCTGTACGCTTAAATAACGATGATATTAAAGAATATATTGAAGAGCATTTCAATGTCGTGACATCTGAATATAATTTTTCTGGAAACTTTCCTATTGAAAATGCTAATACTGATTTAGAGGGAATAAGAAAACGATCTGAACAGTATTTAGAGAAAAGTAAAGAAAAGCACATGTCAGTACCCGATCAGATATTACAAGATCACAAGAACCTGAGAAAAGACATCTGCCAATTTCTTTTACGCTTTCGTATGGATACTAATATATTAATTAGGTCTCAGTCATCTCTTTCTAGAGTCGAACAGATAGAACTAGAAAACGAAATTCAAGTTTATTTATTTCAGGTGGAAGAAGATTTTTCTAGAAAATTAGATAACATTTTGAATGTTAAGGAAGCTATAGAATCGGGCATACCTAATAAAGAATTAATCGAATGTATTAAAGAGGTTAATCAAATACAAATTTCTTTTTTTAAAGAAAAATTAAATAACTCGATAATAAATGAAAAAGATTCGGATCCTATAGATAAATTCGTTGAAGTTCTTTCTGAAAAAAATAGACTTTATATGTGTATAGATTCTACTCTCCTTTTAGAAGAGATAGATAAAAAGACAATACTCTCTAAGATTCAAAATGAAATAGATTCTCTTGCTATCTGTATTTTTAAAAGAAATTTATTTAAATTTAAACCAGATAAAGAAGATAAAGAAGATAAAGAAGAATACATGTATTCCTCAATATTAAAATTATCTGATAATCTTGTTGCAGCATTTGAAAATAAAAATTTAAGTGAAAAAACAAAAAATGAAATGCTAAATCTTGCTCAACAAGAAATACTTCATATATGTACAATTGTGGATCCCTCTACAATAGAAGAATATAGAGTATTATTAGATACATTAATAAAATGTCGTATATCCATACATAAGAATATGTCATTAAATGACGCTGATAAAGATAAACTTAAAAATATTTTTAACGAAGAAATAAAGACTACAGCTCGCAAGATTTTTGATGAACAATCACGTATATCACCAAGGAAAGATGACGATACTATAGAAGATCTTGTTTCTTGGCATATTGCATTTAATGAATATATAAAATCTGCATCTTGTATAATTCATGATCCTCGTTTAGAGGAAGGCATTAAAGAAATTCTTAGTTCTGATATTGATGAAATTAATGCAATAACATTAAAGTTTATTCTATCTAAAGTGAGAGATAAACTAGAAAATGCCAAGGCAGCCGAAGATTATAATGCTTTATGGAAAACCTATGAGAAACTCTTTAAGTATCCAGCACCAATAGAAATTACAAATAAGTACTTAGAAATAAAGGGCGAGATACTTGAGCATATTTTCAAACCTTTTCAATTTTTACCCATAATGGAAGAAAAAGAAGCAACACCAAAACATATTGGCTGGTTAGACCGTTACATTACAATGTTGGGCAAGAATACTATTATTAACTATCCAAATTTAGGTGAGAATATAAAGCATTTTATTGATATTAAAAAGAAAGAAATAGTTAGTGATAGATGGAGTTCTATTCTCAATAGAATACAAAACGAAGTAGAAAAAACAAGTAGTATAGACGATCTTAATCATTTGAGAAAACAATGTAATGACTGTATTCAGTTTATAGAAAATGATAGTATTACTCGTCTAATCAAAAAAATAGAAGAAACTATAATTGGCCGTGAAATTTATCTTATCTTTCTAAAGAAATTAGATAAAAAAGAAACTGATCAAATAATTTTTAAAAAATTCATAAAAGGAAGTGAATATTTTTTTGCACAACTCAATCAGGATATTGACGCCTTACTTCAACGGAATAGTAATAAATCGAAAATAGACTCCGCCATAGGGATACAACATTTCATTGATAATATTTTAAAAACATCCCCCTCCGCAGACTCGAGGATAAGATCTTATCAAGAGTCTCTCTATAAATTGTGGAAAACATTGAAAAATACAATAGTGGAAATCAGTGGTCACTCTGAAGAGTATGAAGACAATATCTTATGTAGTATGCAAATAACAATGAAGGCAATGAATCAACGTATAGAGGAGTACCGTATGGAAGAGTCTAAATTTAGTGCTACTTATCAGCAACATGGTGAAAGATATACACCCATATTGACTTGAAGATGCTAGTTTTTTAGAGAGTGTTGATAGTTTTGCGTCAGGATAAATTGCTAGGATCATAGTAAGGTTATTATTGAGTCTTCATTAAAAGTCAATTGCGACAATGCCAAATTCTGTTCATGAATCGGCATTGTCTCTTTTTTTTTGAGCATTAAGGAAACCCGAATTAAAGATAATATGGCTTTGTGAAAATGTCTAAGTGTAGAAAATGACTGTGTCGTATTTGTGTCGTCACTGAACCGCGTTGAATGCCGTTCAAGGGCATTAGAGTGCACTTAATGACAAAAACCAAGAAGCAAAAGATAGCATTACCGATGTCTATGAAACAGGTTTCAAACAAGGCTACCTTGGATGCTGGGAAAGTGAGTTATTTTACGATGAATGACAGAAAGGAACCTTCGCTCGGTGCAAGACGACAGGTCGAAATGAAGAGGCAACGTATTGATAAATAGTGACTGAAAAGTTGTGCTTTGTCGTGTTTTGTCGCCTATTATATAAGCAATAATATTTTATCTTTTTGTTTTTAATGGGTTATTTTATCACAGGGGTAATATATAGGCGATATAACGTTTCCTGTATTGGCACGGTCAAGGGAGACAAATTAATATTGCGTTCCTGTTTTGCTCCTAAAGTAATACGAATCGGATTGAACATCATTTCAGGTTTTTGGATCCGCCCTATCGGCGTTTTGCGTTCTGGATCCTGTCCCGGATTTTCAATACGTTCTAATGTCACTGTTAAATAGAGTGGTGTATCACCTTTGTTGATCACCCTGATTATTTGATCTGTCTGTAATGCTTCTACAGTAGTGCGAGTTGGCATCACCAGTAGTTGTGTCTGTACCTTTGTAGTAAAAAAAAGTAATAGTGTAATACTAAGTAATAACCCTTTGAGTTTCATCATTTTTCCTTCTGTTTTTCAGTAAATGTATCAGGTTGACAAAAATAATAATGGCCAGATTGTTGACTCATATCACAGAGATAAAACGCCGATTTATGCTTAATTGTGAGGTATTTCAATACGAGGTCAGAATTGATGGAAAACATGCCATTGGGATAAACAATATCGCCTGTCTCTTGGACAATACCCTCTATCGGCTGACGATTGGCATCAACAAAAAAACCATAATAAAGCAGACTTAATTTGACGTTAGCTGCTACCGAAAATACCTGGCCCGGGTGAGCTTGCACGATATTTGCGGGGAGCTGCACCGCTATATCATGCAAGCTTCCCTCGCTCTGCGTACGGACAAAGGCGTGATCCTGGTAGCGAGAGATTGGCACCGCATAGGTTCCACCATTTGCAACTGGAGAACCTTCAACGTTGAAGCTATAAGCGGTTCCTGCCAAACGGGGTACTTTCACCAGCATTGCCACGCCACTGTAATTGCTACGCCCCAAGGCAATACCACTGGTATTGGCTGCCAATATACTACCGTAATGAAAACTGCTACTGGCTACCTGGTTATTGAGAGCAACTCGTAGTCCTACATTTCCTCGGGTACCATTGCGGTGAATATCACTGCTAAAATAATAATCGCGCTCCAGGGTTTCACTCTCGACATTGAGAGTAGTAACACCATAGTTATCGTTGAATTGCCGCTGATATTGGGTATGAGTTGCCACTTGTTTATCTCTGTACAGGGTATCAATGCTCAAATCACTGTGATTAAAGGTCAGTCTGGCATTGGCAAATAGAGAATAATTCGCGCCGTTTTTCTCT
This sequence comes from Candidatus Fukatsuia endosymbiont of Tuberolachnus salignus, assembly GCF_964030845.1. Lineage (NCBI taxonomy): Bacteria > Pseudomonadati > Pseudomonadota > Gammaproteobacteria > Enterobacterales > Yersiniaceae > Candidatus Fukatsuia > Candidatus Fukatsuia endosymbiont of Tuberolachnus salignus. The sequence goes on along the minus strand of NZ_OZ034983.1, from coordinate 1,321,233 downwards.
GCTCTGACAGTAAACACCGTATTGAAAGCCGGTTGCATCCATTGCCAACTGCTCTCTATACTCTGTTGTAGTGACACCAAAATTAAATAACCCATTAAAAACAAATAGATAAAATATTTTTGCTTATATAATAGGCAACAAAACACGACAAAACACAACTTTTCAGTCACTATTTATCAATATGTTGCCTCTTCATTTCGACCTGTTCTTCTATGCTAAAAGTTCTGTACAAATTGACCATTCTGAATGGATAGCATGTCGGCTAAATATTTTCGATCAGGTGATTCATCTGCAGCTTTAGCAGGGTTTGTTAAAAATTTTTTAACATGCTCACGAAATTCAAGTTGTACATAATGATCGATCCAATCCGAAATAATATCTTGGTTTTTATAATTCATTATTCCATGATGGTTCCATTTCTCTCCAACGTTACTAGGTGATGGACTACGAAAAACACGATCTCCTGTAGTAGATTGCATCATACATATAAGAATAGCATATTCGTCCGCTACTCTTAGATAGTGATAATTACTATCATGCATTTCTTCACTGTTTGGGTCAACTCGCTCAGTACAATAAGAATATACTTGAACAGTAACATATCTGTTAGTGTGTCCTATTTTTTTGTGCTTTTCTCCTTTTCTAACCCTATTTTGTACATCAATCATTCTAACTTCTTCACTTTTTTCATCATAGGTCAAATTTCCAAGTTTAATATCTGTTATATAAATACCGTTGGTATGCAATTTTTTTAATTCGAATAACACATTCGTAAAACTCATAATACCAATAATAATTTTATCATCGAATATTAATCTATATAAGTTATCACCTGCATTACGCATAATTATCAAACCATGATCTACCACTAAACCATCTATTATGGCATTTAGCTCTGATAACTCGTTATAATATTTATTATTCTCATGTTTGAATTCGTTAAAATGACCAAGGTCAGAAGAATTATCAGGAAGGTTATCTTGAGATTCTAAGTTAGGGATTAACGTCACAAATCGGTGATCCATTTTTTTTACCTGTTTAGACTTTCCTGTTAATTTACTTTCTGGCTCTGTACCTGGTGCATAAATAACACTCTTACAATACTTTTTCTCCACATCATAATAATATATTATACCCTCATGTTTAAGATAAGTACCGGCATATACTAATTTCACAAATTCCTTCATAGTATTGATAGCATGATTTTTTATTTCTACTAATCTTTTTCCATACGGGATGAAATAATTTCTAATTTTTTCATCCATTATTTTTTTGATTGGTATTATTAATTCTTCTGTATCTAGCATAGTTTGATTAAAGCCTAAAAGACTATTTTGGATAAATTGACTAGAATGCTCTGAGATAGACTCAGTATGAATAGACACTCCAGAAATGGAAAACACCATTTTACCCTCTCTTACAGAGACCATAAATTTATCTTTTTTATTATGAGGAGCTAAATCTCTTATTTGAGAAAAAATCATTACATTACATATATTTCTAAACGTTACTATTTTAAATTTATTTTCATTTTTTTTATGTAGCTTATTATATAATAAATTAAATTCTTCTAATTTATTAGCATCTTTTATAAGATATGAATCAGAATTTGGGATGGATAAATTATGTTCTAAAAAAATATTTAGTATTATGGCATGAGAAGTATTATCAATAACCTGACTGAAAATAGATTTTCCATTGATATAGAATATTATTCCTCCATGATTATTTAGAAAAACTGTACATTTGTCTTTTTTATCATTTGTAGCCATATTGATCATAGCTGAAAAAATTATTAATTTTTCGATACTATCGTCTTCTCTCCCCTCCGAATTTTTATGTAATTTATCATATAATTGCTCAAGTTTCGCTTTTCCGCTTTCATATTCCAAATAAATCAAAAAAATCAAAAAGAAAATTCATATGCATAGCTTTTTCTGTATTGCCACTCAGACTACCCTCTAGTCCTTCATAGCTTACTTCTACAAATGTACTTCTACTCCTAATCATGTCTGCCTTCTATTAAACTATTTGTCACAAAAACCATCTCATTATTAATTAGACTCTTCTTGAAAAAATTATCTTCTAATAAAATGTAATTTATTTTATTTATAGTAAATTTTTTTCATTTTGCAGGTCAATGAACTATTCAGAGTGAGAGTACGAGTTGGCAAAAAATGAACAAATTGATTAATATTTAATCTAACTAGCACCTAAGAAGTCATGCTGTCTTCCATTTAACTGAATTAATAAAATGTAAATTATGCGTATTTTTAGATTAAAAAACATTCGTGCTCTCACCCTGATTCAATTGTGTAACTACCTATTCATCATAAATACTTTTATACTTGTTATAAGTATTGCGTGCCTGACGCACGTTTTATACGGGCGGTGACTATTATATGTACGATTGAAAAGGTTATTTTAAGCAATAGTCAGCGAAAAAATTTGAAAAGTTAAATCAATAGACTTGTTGCCTAATAAAAAAAGAACGGTTTTTAGGCATTTTTTGCATTACCTTGTGCGAAAAAATCGCGTAGAAGCCCTTCTATGGTGCCTATTGTTGCTTAACAAGCAACAAGTTTGCTGTTCCCAATCAGAAACAGAGTCTTGCCTGTGCCACTTTAGCAACGTGCAGAGTTTTCCTAATTCATTATAGCTAGGCGACGACAACTAGTACCTATTAAGCTCAAATTACCCACTTTGGAATCAACGTCTCCTTGATAGCGTACATCCATATAAAACAGCATTCGACTGACATCACCTTTGACATTATCGGCAGGCTCAAAACTGTCGCGATCTATTTTATTCTCCGGTGACTCTGCCAAGGGGGGGGGCCGCCCCAATCAAAATCCTTGTTCCAGCGTGTATTATTCACGCTGATATCAGCCGGTCGTAAATGGTGAATATCAGTATAAGCAAATTGATTGGGTTTAGGTGCCCTACCATCTTCAAAAGGCTCACAGTATATGTAACAGACAGCACACTCACTCGTTCCGTGGATGGAGGCAGGACTGACTAAAATGCTTTTTTATTAGACAAACAGCGGCAATATTGACGTATAATGGCACAAATGACAGGTCAAAATGAAAAGGCAACGTATTGATAAATAGTGAATTAAAAATCGTGTTTTGTCGTCTTTTATTGCCTGCCATTTAAGCAAAAAATATTTTATCTGATTGTTTTCAATGTGCTATTTAATATTGTGGTTACTAAATAGATTTAGTTCCTGGACGATTAGCCATGGGCATTTAAAAGCCGTACAGGCAAGCGGGATTATCAACAAGGATTTTTTTACGTATTTCTTTTGAGGGAACCCATTCTTGCAATAATCTCAAGATATACTGATCGTCGACAACCCTAAACGGACTTGGCTCTGTCGTTGAATTTCCACATGTTCGACGGGTATGCGGCCAGTCACTTGCCCACAGCATACGATCAGGATGTGCCTCAATAAATGCACTTGCAAAAGGTAACACGTCGGAATAATCAGGAACAGCTTGTGAAATACGATAGGGGGCGGAAAGTTTCACATACACTTTACCGGTTTGTACAAGTTCAAGAATAGACAAAAAATCAGGCTGGTTAAGCCCTTTTTTCGGCTGAATCATAGCGAAATGATCCAAAACAACGTGCACCGGAAGCGTCGAAATCTGGTTTATAGAAGCAGCGATTACATGCGACGATGCATAGATTTGAATATGCCATCCATAAGGCGCGATGCGTGTAGCAAGTGAATTTAGCTCACGGTGTGCAGCTTGTGGGCTGCGTACACCAATCGATTCCAAGTTCATCCGTACCCCGCGTACACCATTTATGGTGAGCATTGAAAGCTCTTTATCGGAAGTTTTTTCATCAATAACTACGACACCACGTGCGATATTTCCGAGCTGTTGTAGTGCGGCAACCAGACAGCGATTATCTGATCCATAGAAACTGGGTTGAATTAGTACAACACGCGACATGTGTAGTGTAGACAAATGCGCCTGTAAATCCGCAACCTGTGCTTCTGGTGGTGTATAAGCACGAGAGGATAGCATAGGGTAGCGATCTTGTGACCCTATGACATGAACATGAGAATCACATGCATCCCAGGGAATCAGAAATCTCTTTTTATGATCTAATGTTGTTTCTTGAGGTGTTGGTATTGGCATGGTGATTCTCAAAATTAAAGGCAATATCATTAATTTCTGATGATGGCATAAAATAAACTAGATCCATTGATAAAGAACAATATTTTACAAAAGTAAGTGATTCCAATTCTTTAGCCAAGCTAAGCAGCATTTTATCAGAAAGATTTGCTTTTACATCAAAAAAATCAGAAAATTGTTCGAATAGAGGGCTAAATTCAGTCTGTTTTTTGATATCTTTATGAGTTAAAGCTTTGAACTAATTTTATTCTATCCTTCCATTTTGTATAAACAGGAACTGCATGCGGTGATTTTTTTTGTAAGGTTTGCAGATAATTAATTCATTGGGAAAAAACATCACACTAAGAATGTTACTTTTTCACTGTCTAGTTTTAGTCCTCCTTTTAGATTATTCTGGCCCAATAAATTTGGACACTAGAAAAGGCAAACACTTTCCTGTAAAGACAAATTATCAGAAGGTGTCTACAGAAGAATCTAGCACGAGTTTCGCACTGAGCCAGTGGTATTAGGCTAATAGTAATATTGTATGGTCAATAATGGCGTATTTGGTGACATTCCATTTTTTCTGATAAGCATGTAGTAACTCAAACTTAATCTGACAGACACAGATTAAGTTTGAGTTACTACACTAATTGGCGTTTAACCTCGAGCCGACATCCTTGATAACGATAGTCGCGCAAAAATGTTTTTGTGTGACAATGAGTACTGCGACAACGATAACACTGAATCTCTCGTATGTACCCGGATTTCATAATGTCGTCTCCATTGCAGGCAGGACAGATAACTTTTTCGTAACAGGCCATCTCTAAAATCTACCAAATACAAATGAATGTACCACGGATAAATTACAGATCTAGCCCACTACCAAAATTCGATTACCGACCACATTAGGTTATTCGTAACCTATCCCACATGGGGCTCGTATCTTAAACAATACATTAATCAAGATAGATGAGTTTAAATAATTCTTTACTCGCAAATGATTCTAATGACGGATCTTCTGGATAAATACTCAAAAGTGGTAAAAATACAGAACCACCGATAATACTTCTGCTCTCTTCCTTTTCTGGCTTGATCCCCCAGACATTTTGATATGTCATAGGTGTAACTTTACCATTAACTTTAGCATTGCCCGTATACAACATCACGTGCCCCTTTATATATATGATGGTAGTAAATGGTTTTCCGTTTCTTACCAGATATGCCAATCTGCCTGCACTATCGTAGTGGCTAAGGTCTATTTGTCGTCCTACCTTAGCCTGATTAGTCGAGCTTCTAGGAAAAAACACACCAAAAGGCAGCATCAGATTACGAATTTCTGCAGAACAATCGTTATTTAAATAAAGGTTTCCCCAACCATAGGGTTTTCCATGCATAGATTTAATCAATTTGGCAAAATTTTTAGGGGTTGTTTTTATTGGCATAAGTGAAAACGCGTCTTCTGTAACAACAGAATAAGCTATTTTTGCATAACCTTCTTCATTTCTAATCGGTATCACTACCAAATTACCCTTTGTCTCATCACTCTTTATTGGAAGTAGTGTCCCTATCTTCGCAATAAATCTAAAATGACCTTGTAAATCATTGACTGATACAGGCTCTTTTGTAAAAGCCCCCAATGCTTGTTCAGCATAAGCTCTCCACTGTGAGATAAATTTTTCGTCTGTTTTAGCTAAATCATTATTCTTCACCCAGCCTGTAACCGATGGAGAAATAATCAGTTTCCATGCTTTATCTTTACTTTCGCCGAAAATATAAACTGGTGTACCAGGCTTAACAGATGAAATCTGCAGCATATCAAATGGATAGCCCTCTCCTGCCTTTTTGAAATCATCAAATGCTGGCGTTTCAGTCGGAAGTATTCTTACTGAAGACTCGGTAATCATTATCGCTCTGTTGTGGGAATTAAATTGCTTATCAATATCAATACTTGCATTTTCTCTTAACCATTGTTTCCAAGAATTTGTCCTTTTTCTAAAGTTTTCTCCATAAACATGACTATTATTATTTGTGAATTTTTCAATAGATTTTTCCACGTCATTTTTTATTTTATTTTCACCCACGATGCCTAATTCTTTTGTAATAAAAGTAGGATTCCATGGCGACTCATCGTTTTCTGTAATACCAAAATAACGTGATTTAAGATAGGAAAAATACAAATTTTGGGATTTATCCATTAATATGGGGATATGGTAATTTTTTGCATTAGGGGGTATCCACGAATCAATATTTTGATCATATCCATCCAAAGGAAAAATTCTTTTTGTGGGATCTACGACATTATAGTTATAAACTGCTTTAGAATTGTGATCTTTTTCATCAATTCTGAGGCGTTGAATTTGAAAGATATAGCCAATCAACGCTAAAAATAAAATTATAGAAATAATTTTTTTCATAATTTTTACCAAATTTTTTATTAAACCAAAAGCATTCATAATGCTCTAAACACAATCATTCTGTCGTATTTTTTCACAGCACAAAATGATATATTGTGTAGCATAACCTGAGTTTCGAATAAGATGCTAATGTTTAATTAATGCGATTTGAGGCTTTGTCGAATTATTGGCCTGAATCACAGGTAACAAAAATAACAAAATAAGAATTGTTCTAAATATTTATCAATTAATTATCTTTTAATTTTGACCTGTTATTCACATCCTAGTGTTGTCAATATTGCTATAGTAAACGTCATGTGACGTGATGGTTTTTGTTAATAAATATTAATTTATATCAATATGTTATTATTAACTTCCATAATCAACTTATACGGTGCTTGTTATGAGCCTATTAATCAGGCCAGTTTTATACTGGCTGCGTTTTTCATGGTGTAGATATCACCGCTTGCCGTCCAGTTGAACATTCTAAGCTTACCCCTTGTAGATTGTAATCTTAAGCCAATTAATACCTCCCCTTCACCCGCCGGGATGGTGATATCAATATCTTCGTTGACAGCGTTAACATACTCTCCTAATAGCCCCGCCCCGGCTTTCCCAAGGTATTGCACATCCATGCCATCACGGGTTATCGTTGCTCTGACCCAATCAGGTGATACGTTCAAAGATATCCCTTTCCCTTCTCTTCCTAATAGCAATACTCTTCTCGGTGAATGTGATTTTTTTACATAAAACAAAGGGAATATACCCAAGTGAAATCAAGATGCAGGATTTAGCGCCTGGCAATTATCGTTTAAGCGAGATACCAGAGAACTTGCCATTTGTGGTAGCTTCACTTCAAAGAAGTTTAAGATATCGTTCTTAAAACTCTGTTTAGATGGGTAATATCTATTGTTTCGTGTTTGCTCATTCATCACCTTCCACAATCGCTCTATCGGGTTTAGATTCGGGCTATACGGCGGAAGGTAATGAAGCTGGATATTCAACGTAAGCGCGGCGTCTTGCACAAGCTGTGAACGGTGATAGCCTGCACCCTCGAGGATCACATGTGCCGTTGTCGTGATGGGATAATGCGCGCGAATGGCAGACAGGAAGTGAACCACATTTTCGCTGTTAATCGTCTCATCATCACGGATTATGGGGTTAGCCACATTCTGGATGTTCAAGGCTCCCATGATATTCAACCGCGTTCTGCTCCCGGTGGTCTCTATCGTTTTATCCTGGCCTTTTCGTATCCAGCCGTAGCTTATTTTGGTGGCTTGTGTCGGATGAACGGCATCAATAAACAGTATGGGGTCATTACCCGCGGCGTCTTTCAATTCGCTGTAGGTCTTTATAAATTGCTGCTGTTTCTCAACGGCAAATTTATGCGGAACACCTTTCGGCTTTTTATAGCTAAAGCCATGCTGCTTCAACCCTTTATACAGACCTGATACGGTAAAGGTGATGTTCCAGCGTCCAGCGATATACGCCACAATTTGGTGATTGTGGTGGTAGAGCGGCTGGGTGAGATGTTCAACCAGCGACGTGGTCTGTTCCGCATTGAGATAGCCATCGGAGCCGCCATTTTCAGGCTTGAGCTTGTTGAGTTTATGATAGTCTGTAAGGTGGCGCCGCACCGTGGTTTCATTAATGAGCTGTGAGTGAGCAATCATAGGGGGAGTCCAGCCGTCTGCGGACAACAAAACACACCGGATCCTGTCACAGACACGGCGGTCATGGCTTTGACGATGTTGGGCTTCGAGGGTAATTTTCTGGTCAGCAGTCAGCTCTATTTTCATGGCTATGAGCATGATCCTTATCGACTTCAAAATCAAGCATCTTCATTGATCACGGGTATAGAGCAAATCTGTAAAAATAGCCCTACCTCCCTACGCGCCATTTTATGTGATAACGCTATCTCTGACGCTAGAAAAGAAAATTGTATCATTTATAGCGTATATCGTGACCAGATCCCACTCAACGAAGTGAGAGAACATTTATTATCCTAAAAAAAATGAGACGCCTTACCGTAGATTACTGTGTCTTTATGATTATAAGATATCAAGTCAAATCCAAAGCGCCCGTTGAGCATTAAAACCCTATGGAAAAGTGGCATGAAGATAACGCCACTGAAAAAAGTGATCGTCTACCGGATGAAATACGCGTAGAGTTGCCTGTCGATAATATCGACGCCACATTGTAGAGAGAACCACAGGGAGAGACCGTGCCTGACATATCGAAGCCTCATGACAAATTATTTAAAGGGACCCTACAGCATCAACAGATTACGTTGGATTGGTTGAAGGCACATCTTCCAAAGAGGATCCTGAAGTTAATTGATATCTCCACGTTAAAGATGGTACCCAACGAGTTATCCCCTAAATGGCCTGATACACTGTATAGCGATGTGGTTTTCAGTTGTAAGATTAAAGGCCAACTGAGCTACATCTATATTTTGGCGGAACATCAAAGCAGTGATGATGAAATGATGGCATTTCGTATCCTCTGTTACGTTGTCGAGTTGATGAACTACCACTTAAAGCAGGGTCATAAAAAATTGCCGATTGTGTTGCCCTTAGTGCTCTATCACGGAGAAAAATCGCCTTATCCCCACTCACGAGCAATCTGGGAATGTTTTGAGGAGCCAAAATTAGCAAAAAAATTGGCCCTGAAGCCCTTTCAATTGATTGATTTAACAGTCATGTCAGATGAAGAGATAAATCGACATGGTTTAGCGTCAGTGATGGAAATCTTATTCAAACACTACCGTGAAAAGCAATCTCCCCTCACCTGGTTAGAGGCGTTGTTATCTGAAGAGAAAATGACTACAATTTACACACAAGTGAGCCGTGACTATTTCAAAGACGTACTGAGGTACTTTATTGAAATATGTGGTAGAGCCAGTGATTTGGCAGAATCAGATGAGCTGGACAAGTCATTAGCACTGTGGCTTAATTCCGTTCCACAAGCAAAGGAAGACATTATGACATTTGCACAACAACTCGAAAAACGGGGCGAAAAACGGGGTATAGAACAGGGAATACAACAGGGCATGCAACAGGGAGAAAAACAAGCATCCTTAAAAATTGCGAAAGAACTTCTCTCTCGAGGGATAAATCGCGATGTAATTAAAACGTCTACTGGACTTTCTGACCAAGATATTAAAGATATTGAAGTATTGCTACATTAAGGTGTCTTAACACCTGCTATACCCGGACGGGCTGAATGATGATCCAGCCTCGGGGAATATTTCGTTAAAGGTGTTAAATACCTTTAACTAGCGAATGCCGCATACGCAAGTAGTGCGGTTTTTTTACGCCCATAGCGTGTAATGGTCAGATAGTGAACAACTATACGCCTTCAATAAAACTATAGCAGGGGCCGTATAAGTTGATTGTAAAAATTTACACTAAATATTGATATTAAATAATATTTACTGGTCAAGTAAATCATGTTACATGGCCCCTGCTATAAATTCACCTTTAGCCTGCCGTCTTTGTGACTGTTTCAAAGATGGGATGGTATTCGTTAATTTTGTTAATAGAAGCAAAGCCCAACCTCCCGCTGACGCAACATCAAAGCTTAATTAATCTTCTGCTCCGGTAACATACCGGAGGTCATTAATCGCAATTCACTTGCAAGGAATTCTCCATGTCAAATGTCATCACTCTCTATCAACAGGTAAAAATGTCTAGCCGTGAAATTGCTCGACTAACGGATAAACAACATAAACATGTTCTCGATGATTGTCGCAAAATGTTCGAATCGATCAACATTCAATCGGCCGAGTTTTCGGCTGATTATAAAGACACCAGTGGTCGCACCTATCAAGAGTATTTGCTTGACCAGGATTTAACCATGACACTGGTCATGGGTTACAGTATTCCATTTCGCCATAGAGTTGCCACTCGCTGGCGGGAGCTGGAGGAGAAAACAACACAGCCTGTCTGTGTATTGCCTAATTTCGAAGACCCCCCTGTTGCGGCTATGGCATGGGCAGAGCAGTTTCGTGAAAAAACCAAGTTGGCTTTAGTAAACAAAGAACAGGAAGCGGAATTACAGGAGTTGAAAAACCTGTTTAAGGAAGGAATAACGACGACTCAGTTTTGCAAAATGCTCAACGGTATTAACACACAACAGATTAATCACTGTTTAGCGGACAGAAATTGGCTCTATAACGAAAGTAAATCCCATATCCGCTGGCGTGCAACCTCTTATGCACGTGACCGATATTTGACGGAACATCAACATAAAATCAGCATTCATAGCGGTGATGACTTTATCAAATACCAACCGGTTTTACTACGCAAAGGGGCAATCCGATTATTTGACCTCTACCGCAAAAATAAGCTGCCGATGAAAACCCATTGGGACGGGCAATTCACCCACGCCAAAGAACTCAACATTGCGTCATAAATCATAAACCAACGGAGTCATACACCATGAAAACATAAATAGCCACAACAACTTACAAATAGCGACGGTGACGCAATCACCGTTTACATCACTTAACCCTAGCGCTAACAGCGGTGGCGTGAACCACCCCTGTCAGCTAACCACCATAACCTCTCTCGGAGGCTACAATGGCTAACATCGATATTACCCAATTTCCTGAATTACGGGAAGTGTTTCCTGAATTAACACCGGTGCAATTTGAAACGGCGATGCTTTTCGCGTTAGGCGTGTCACAAAAAGACATCGCCTTATTACGTTCTGTGTCCTATCCCGCAGTGAAACAGACGTTGGCAAGTGCAAAACTCAAATTTGAACCGTATTCGCTGCATGGTCTGTTTACCGTATTTCATGTCCGCCTTGCGCTTTTTGCTTTGAAGGGATGTAGAAAGCGATAGCGTCTAGCATGATAAAAATAGAAAAGAGAGTCTCTCTCGTGGAGACTATTCCATTTTATTTTTCTAATTAGACTTTCACACTGACTAAGTAATTTACCCTCATCCTAGATGGGCGTCATCCACGATGAAAGGGACTGAATAGGGTTAGGACAGATGATGAAAAAAATAACAAAGGTATCACGTTCATTACCTCTGACATCTATGATGGAAAATAGTCAAGATGTTTGGGGAATAAAAGACTGTGACTCACGTTTTATTTATACCAATCGTGCTTTTCTTGACTTTTTAAATTTGCCACAAGGATTTGATGTGATAGGGCGGCGTGATGATGAACTTCCTACGTGTATTGCAGAATTTGCTTTAATAATTCAAAAACTGGAAAGAGAGGTTATAAAAAGCGGACAGAAAATTACCCTCATTAAAACGCATTTCTTTGGTCGTGAGCAGAAACTGCAACCTTATTTATACGAAACCTTTCCGTTGCATAATAAAGAAAGAAATGCATCGGCACCGTTTTTTATGGCAGAAAATTGGCTATTATTTCACTGCCACACTACGTGGATAAGCTGACTGCCACGCTATTATTGGAACCGCCCTCGAATCTCTTCACACAATCTGAACTGAGGATAGTCTTTTATTTATTACGCACGATGAGTGCCAAGGAAATAGGTAAAAAATTGGCACGTTCTCATCGCACAATAGAAAATAGAATTCGTATTCTATACCAAAAAGCGAAAGTGCATTCATTGCTGGACTTTAAACATTTTTGTCATCAAACCGGCTTTGACCGCACTGTTCCCCACGCGTTTATACGCCCCGGGATACAGTTTATTGAGTAGGAGGTTTTCTTATGAGCAACAGACAGAGCAGAGCGAGAAAAAAAGAGTTAAAAAATAAGCTCTTGGAAGCTAAGAGAAATGAAAATAAAAATTGGTTTAATCGATTAAGAAGTTGGTTCAAGAAGAGAAAAAAGCCTGCACGCAGATTACCATAAATATATTTTATTGATGCTTCATAAAATAATGGGTTTAACATAGCCAAAGACACGATTATTGCCACATTGAAAAATTAAAAATGGATTTTATTACAGAATCAATAAAATAGAATAGCCTTCCTCGTCAAGGCTATTTTTTTTGGATAAATTTTATATGATTGCCTCATTATTAGGACTATGAAGAGAGGACCCTATTTTAATACTACCCCTCATAACAATGAAAGACGCTATTATTTATTGATATTGATTATCCCTCTCATTATTTTTTATTCTTAAAATAAAGTTATTCACATGACCCTCTATAACTCTTCCGTCTAAAACACGGACGCCGTGATGACATTTTTAACGTTTGATAAGGAAAGCACTGCTATGGAAATCAGCCTCAAGCAATGGAATCAAAACCAGCCTCGCCCGCGTTGCATGGAACAAGTACGTCGATGGGTCCGCTCTGGCGTCATCCAACCGCCACCGCGTCGCGATGGCCGAGAATATCTTGTCGAGGCGCATGCCGTAAAAATTGACCCAACAAACCCCGCCAGTTACGCCGGAAAACGCTTAATGGAGAGACTGTATCATGGCACGCAAAAGAAAGCCGGCTAACCGAGACCTGCCGCCCAATCTGTATGTCCGTAATAACGGCTACTATTGCTACCGAGACCCCCGCACAGGTAAGGAATACGGCGTAGGGAGCGTGAAACGTATCGCGATTAACGAAGCGATTGCCATGAACATGCAGATTTTTGACCAACGTGATAGTTTAATAAACAGAATCAACGAGGTTAATACGTTGTCGGTGACAGAATGGGTTGTTAAATTTACGGAAAAATTGCATCAACGCGGCCTTCGTCCTAAGACATTCTCAGACTACCAATCAAGATTAGCCGTCATCACCCGTGCTTTTCCTGGTAAGGCGCTCAATTCCCTCACAACCAAAGAGATTGCTGAATTTCTAAATAGTTACAGTAATCAAGGTAAAACGACCACCGCCAAATTAATCCGCAATTCTTTGATAGATATGTTTAAAGAAGCCATTGCAGAAGGGCATTTGACAACTAATCCGGTTACAGCGACGAGGAACCCTCGCATACAGATACAGCGAGAACGCTTATCGCTGGAAAATTTTCTGGTGATCAGAGAGGTAGCAAACCAGCAGCAACCGTGGGTGGGATTAAGCATGGATTTAGCCTTGCTCACTGGTCAAAGAGTAGGGGATATTCAACGGATGCGGTGGCAAGATATTTATGAGGGGAAATGGTGGGTAGAGCAACAGAAGACCGGGATGAAATTGGCGATACCCTTAACCTTAAGTTTGGAGATAATTAATAAAGACCTTGCAGGCATTCTCAATGATTGTCGGCAACAAATAAGGGGTGAAGAGTCCGTATTTATAGGGAAGAAAAAAACTCACCTCAGTTCTAAAAGCTTGTCTCGAGGCTTTGCAGGGTCAAGAGAAAAATCCGGTTTGGAATGGCAGGGTAAACCGCCTTCATTTCACGAAATCAGAAGTTTATCCGCGAGGCTACACAGTGAAGCCAGAGGTAAGGATTTTGCACAGAAATTACTGGGACACAAATCCGCTATCATGACGGACAAATACCGTGATAGCAGAGGGAGTGAGTGGGACGAAATTTGATACAAAGTATGATTTTTTGCGTTATCGAGTAAGACGTTAAGAGATGAGATAATCCCTTGGCATTGTGACCTAATTTCGATCGATTGTGACTTTTTGTTTTTAATTTATTGATTTTTATGACAAATAAAATACGTTCACTATACTCTGTTGTAGACGACGGTTAGTGTCGTTTAAGCGATAATTCAGCTGGACTGAACCGACATTGCGGCTGTAAGAAAGATGGCTATTTTGCCGTCCAGATACGTAGATAGAAATATCAGGGTGTTGGTAATGGGATAAGGTCAGATAACCTAGGGTCCGATTACCGCTGCGCAAATGGCCATAGCCGCCGCTGTTTTTTTCGCCTGAAAGCACCCCAAAAGTTGGGCTGAACTTGATGCCATTGGCTTCCATTGGACGCGATATATTACCTTCAGTTGCCCATTGGTGATCACTATTACCAACCAATGTAAAATTGTATTGGAAATAACGCGTATTTATACTCTGACCAAACTGTAATAGATTTTCTGCGTGCTGTCCGCGACCGCTGGTAATGAACCAACCTTGACTACCTTGATAATCGATATTACTGATGGCAATCTTCTCTTGGCTAACTTGGTGACCGATACTATCTATTAAACGGATATCGAGATCGTAATATCCGCCAGGTAACTGATCATAATCAATGGTATTACGTCCTACTTGAGCAGGAATACGGTGAATTAAACGCCCCTCGTGATAAAATTCATAATCACCTGAGCTAACGGCATAAAGCACTAAGGTATTGTTTACAGGTTTATCCTGTGTAAAATAATGCTGGCTACCCAAGGTAATAAACTGGTCCAACCAGGGATTGACCAGGGTATGAACAACACTTGCTTGGCTATCCAGATTATTTTTCTGTCCCAGTCGAAGATAAGTTCGTGGAAAATTTTTTTGTAAATACCAATTACTAATGCCCTGACGAGTAAAATTATTATTTTCTTGATGCGTCCTGTTATAAAACCAGTTGATATAACTAAAAGACTGTGCAGGTAGACCAATATAACCCTGACCATTGATTGACATAGCGCGATAATGATTAGTAGCAGCACCTAAATAAATAGATTGATTATGAACGAATCCCCAAGTAGTCGCTGGCATTACAATTTCGTGGGTACCATCGATGATATTCAGCGATTGATTAATTTTGTCTAGGGTAATACGATAACCAATTAACATATAGTCACAGCCATTTACACATTGCATATAAGGTAATTGAGATAATATTCTTTCTAATAATTGTATCGTGGATTCACTGATAGCATTATCACGATAAAGTTGTGTATTGAAACTCAGCCTTTTTAATTCTTCTGAAAAATAAAATGGACCAGGCAAAGCTTTGCCGTTTAGCATCACAAATAATTTCATGTCAATATTTTGTTCAGCGGCAGAAAATCCATCTGGCACCAAATATTCAATATCTATTTCTTTTGCATTAATATTAACAGTTAGCATATAGAATAAAAAAACCAGCACTATTTTATATCTATACCTAGCCATGAAACATCCATTTCATTATTTATCCTTATAATAGACTTCTTGCATAACCTGCTGCGTGGTGTGAATTCGGTGTTACGTGGTGCTCGCAGCACCGTGCAGTCTACTGCGCGTCAGGTGCTTTGACTTCACATAACGAACGATGGTTTTGCAAAAAGTCTAATCAATATTATTTTAAAAGAGATACAGCAAGAAATATGTATACCTTCTGTATCTATACAGCACTATTTAAGTGGATTTTATCTGTGATCAGTGATTAAGCCACTTCTTCTAGTTGCAGTACTAAGTCACCTTTAAAAACGCCTTTTTTGGTATTATTAGACGCCCAAGCATCGATTTTCAATAAACCAGTGACCTTGTTTTCTACCGGATCATAATTTACTGGATTAGCAACGCTCAATTTTTTGTTATCAAAGAAAACACCCACTCTCGTTAATTGCTGATCGTCATGGCTGAGTTCCAGTTCTTTTCCTAGAGATACCTTTAATTGATTATTCATGCCTAAGGTCGTTATTTCTATGTTTTGGTAAAATGAATAATGACCTAAATTTTGAGCGTTAGGTAACATTTTAATTTTAGTGATGGGTCTACCATCGGTAGTCGTCATTTTTATGTCTACAGATGAATTTACTTTTACTTCTATGGGTATAACTTGTTCTTTTATTATATTTTCTGCGTAAACAGAAGTTGTTATCAAAGCAGCAGAAATTAAAGAAAAAGTCATTAATTTTTTCATCGTTAATATTTCATGTATTTTTTCATAAATGAATTCCTTATTTAGTGGAGAATACATTGCGATTACTGCCGGCTTAAAAATAATACATTTTTGGTCTTTTTTTTTCAATTAGATATTATAAAGTGAAGCACGCTAAAATATAGTTATACTCTTTCTTTTCTACTGACATTCAACTAATAAAATATTAATGAGCTATCAGTTACAAATTAATTTTCACGCCAAGTAAACATTTTATTAGGAAATTATTTTTATATTTTAAATAACGAGTAATATAATTCGTGTGATCATGGAGATACACAGCATCATCTGCTTATGATACCCTTTGCTTTTGTTTATTAGACTTCTTGCATAACCTACTGGAGTGGTGTGAATTCGGCGTTACGCGGTGCTCGCAATCCTCATGTATTCGTATGTACCGCGCGATTACTGCGCGCCAGGCACTTTGACTTCACACCACTGGTTATACGGTTTGGCAAGAAGTCTGTTGTATAAATCTGGCGATAATATTAGCTTTATGAAATTAAATTTCCGCTCACAAAATATGCAAGATACCCTGTCAACCCAAAGTACTGTGCCAGTACAGGGTACGATGCCTGCGGCATCAATACGACCAGTGGTACTGATCCACGGTCTGTTTGGCAACCTTGATAATCTCGGCGTTCTGGCGCGGGATTTACAAAAAAATCATCCGGTTATACAGCTTGACCTACGCAACCACGGTCTTTCTCCACGTTCGCCACAGATGAATTATCCCGCTATGGCGCAAGATGTGGTGCAATTATTGACGCAGCTAGAGATAGAGAAAGCGATTGTTATTGGTCATTCTATGGGCGGCAAAGTAGCGATGGCAATGACAGCTATCGCTCCACAACGTGTCGAAAAACTCATCGTCATTGATATTGCCCCAGTGGCTTATCAGGAGCACCGCCATGACCAAATATTTTTAGCACTTAAGGAAGTCACAGCTGCTGGCATTAAGCAACGTCAAGCCGCTGCCAGTCTGATGCATGAATTTATAACAGAAGAACAAGATATCATTCCCTTTTTAGTGAAATCCTTTCACGATGGAGAGTGGCGTTTTGACGTCCCGATACTCTGTGATCAATATAGTCATATCGCTGGCTGGCAACCGGTTCCGATGTGGCCACATCCTGTCTTATTTATTCGTGGTGAATCGTCGCCTTATATTCAAGATAGTTACCGCGCGGACATTGTTCGACAGTTCCCGCAAGCACGTGTCCATGTTATCTCAGGTTGCGGTCATGCAGTACATGCCGAAAAACCCGATGCCGTATTACGTGCTATCCACCGTTTTATTTACCACCGATAGCCCAAAAGCTGTACCACAAAATTTCGCTTGATGTGATCATAATAATTAAATAATAATAGTTATAAAATTGATAATTATTATCATTAATAGTAGATTGTATCGCAGGTGTTGTGTTAACCAATGCAACAGATCTTGAACAGATTATATATTTCACCACAACGGAGAAATGGCACCATGCCTTCTGTTTTATCCAAACTATTGCGTGTTTCATCTTTAAGTCTAGCGTTTGTTTGTGCATTACCATCACTTGCTAATGTTACAAACGATCTCCTTAACAAGGGTTCTAACAGCAGCAGTAGCTCTCCTGAAGAGAAGAAAAAAGCTCGGTATAAAAATGAAACCATGACGGTAATTTCCACCGGTAATGCTCGTGACAGTTTCAGTGTACCTATGATGGTGACAGTGATTGCAGGTGATGTGTCAACGAGTCAAGGTGTTTCTTCCGCTGCTAACATGCTGCGCCCGATACCCGGGATCACTCTTGCGGGAGGAGGGCGTACTAATGGTCAAGATGTCAGTATGCGTGGTTATGATAATCGCGGTGTATTAACGCTCGTAGACGGCGTCCGTCAAGGGATTGGAGCCGGTCATAGCAGCAGCATTTTTCTTGATCCTAGCTTGATAAAACAGGCAGAGATCGTACGTGGTCCTTTAGCATTACTGTATGGCGGAGGGGCATTGGGTGGGGTGGTGTCATATTAAACCGTTGATGCCGCCGATCTGTTGCGTCCCGATAAAAATATTGGCTATCGGGTATTTAGCTTGGCGGCCAGTGGCAATCATAGCCTAGGGATGGGAGCCGCTGTATTCGGCAAAACCGCCGATTTAGACGGTTTAATTGCCTTTAGCAGTCGTGATGTTGGCAATATCAATCAAGGTAATGGTTTTGCGGCACCAAACGATGAAGCTATCAATAACTTGATGACCAAAGGAACCTGGGTTATTGATGATCATCAGGCTCTCAGTGCCAACCTGCGTTACTACAATAACCGCTCACGAGAACCGGAAGATCCGCGAAAACCTGAAGTCACATTAAAAAGTCCAATGACCAAGCGCTCCACCATTCAACGTGATGCACAAGTGAACTATCGCTTAAATCCGCAGGATTTAGCCTGGTTGGATGCCACGACAACATTGTACTACTCCGATATTAATATTAATGATGATGTGGAAAAAAAAGCCAAGGGAGGATATAAACAAACCACCCATGACATAAAATTGGAAAACCGCAGTCGATTGTTGGCTAACAGCCCGACAACACATTTATTAACCTACGGTGCCGAGACCTATCATCAGCGACAAGACCCAAGTGGTGCAGCAAAAAGTTTTCCACAAGCGAAAATTGACGTTCGCTCTGCCTGGGCGCAGGACGAAATCACCGTACGCGATTTACCGGTATCTCTGTTGTTGGGCACGCGTTTTGATAGCTATCACGCTGAAAATCCCAAAAATCCCGATGTATCAGCAGATAAATGGTCATCACGTGGTGCAATCACTGTCACCCCTCGTGATTGGTTGATGATATTTGGTTCTTACGCTCAGGCTTTCCGCGCTCCCACAATAGGCGAGATGTATAATGATGATAAACATCGTCCTATTATCAAACGTGGTAGAGTAGTAGGTTGGCACATGTGGCAGCCTAATCCTAATTTGAAACCAGAAACCAATGCGACCCAAGAATACGGTTTCGGATTACAGTTCGACGATGTATTGGCTAACAGTGATGCCTTACAGTTTAAAACCAGTTACTTTGATACCCAAGCGAAAGATTACATTGTTCCTCATGTGTCTGGGCATGATACAAAAATGAGCTACATAAATATTAAGCGCGCTAAAATATGGGGCTGGGATATTATGATGGATTACCAAACGGACTGGTTTGGCTGGAATCTGGCTTACAACCGTACCCGAGGCAAAAATCAAAATGATGGTAACTACATCTCCAGTATCAATCCCGACACCGTGACTAGCACGCTGGATCTTCCCATTGCACAAACCGGCTTTTCTGCCGGTTGGGTGGTCACCATGGCGCAAAATAACCATTTTATGGCCACTCCTCCAAAAGTCAAACCCGAGATAAAACCGCAAGCAGGCTACGGCGTTAATGATTTTTATCTAAGTTATAAAGGCCGAGGTAGCTTTCAGGGAATGACCACCACTGTAGTGTTAGCGAATGCTTTCGACAAAGAATACTACTCACCCCAGGGTATCTCACAAGATGGCCGTAGCGCTAAATTGTTTGTCAGCTATCAATGGTAACGAAAAGGAAATAACGATGGAATCGTCACTATATCAACAGTATCTTCAGGCAAAACAAAACAATCCGCACCTGTTGACACGAGATATCGCCAACATGCTCAAAGTGAAAGAAGTCGAACTCACTCATTCCCGTGTAGGGTATGATGCACAACGACTGCAAGTCGATGCCTTAACTTTATTAACCAAGTTAGAAACTGTAGGTTTCGTCAAATCTGTTACCGCTAACCAATATGCAATACATCAGTTAATAGGGCGTTATCAGAATCAAAAATTTACGGCTCATGGAGGGTTAATACTCAATCCTCGTGAATTGGATCTACGTCTATTTTTAGCTAAGTGGGACAGCATCTTTAGTGTGCGAGAATACGATGAGACACAAGGTGAGCAACACAGTATTCATTTCTACGATTTACAAGGCAATGCCGCGCATGAGGTTTATCCAATGAATGAAACGGATCAACTGAATTGGCAGTCATTGATAAAAGAATACGCCAGTGATGATAATCCCGAGCTAGTACTACAACCCGTCCTGGCACCTCGAGAGGATACGGATAACAACTTGCTGATCAACAATGCTGCACAAATTGAAGATGAATGGCGCAAGATGACAGATATTCACCAATTTTTCAGATTACTGGAGCGATATAATGCGACCCGTCAGCAATTATTTCGTGTGGTCGCCGACGATCTTGCCTATCAAGTCAACAACTCAGCGTTGACCCAAATCCTCAATGCTGCCCATCAAAACCAGAACGAGGTTATGATTTTCGTCAGTAATGGTGCCTGTGTGCAGATTTTTACCGGTCTAATTGAGCAAAGCGTCTTACTGCAGGAAACAACAAAAGATAATTGGATTAAGGTTGATAATCGGCGCTTTACTCTGCAGCTTAACGAAAGTGCTATCGCTGAAAGCTGGATCACGCGCAAACCGACAAGAGATGGCTTTGTTACCAGTTTGAAATTATTCTCCACGGAGGGTATACAGATCGCGCAACTATTCGGACAGCGCACGGAAGGGCAACCGGAGCAAAATCAATGGCGTGAGCAGTTGGCAGCACTGGCAGTCAAAAAGGATGTCGCCGTATGAAAACCTGGCTGCTGTCATTCATATTGGCATTGCTGCTGTTCAACATTACGACGGTTGGCATTGCCAAGGAGCGTATCGTTACTATCGGAGGTGATGTTTCTGAGATTAGCTATGCGCTCGGCGTGGGTGAAAAGATAGTCGGCCGTGACAGCACTAGCTTACAACCTTCAGCAATCAGGGCACTGCCGGATATTGGTTATATGCGTCAAATCAATGCGGAAGGAATCTTAGCAATGAAACCGACACTGGTGCTTAGCAGTGCGCTGGCTGAACCGTCATTAGTCTTGCAACAAATCGCCGACAGTGGTGTCGAGGTGGTCTCCATTCCTGGAGATGCGACGTTAGATACCGTGCCTAAAAAGATTGCGGCCATCGCAGCTGCCATCGATCAGTTTGATAAAGGACTGCAACTCACGCAAACCTATCGGCAAAAAATAGCCGCGATTGACAATCATCCGCTTGCCGTGCATGTACTCTGTATTATGAGTCACGGTGGCAATTCTCCACTGGCGGCAGGGCAACATACCGCCGCTGACGCCATGATACGAGCGGCAGGTGCTAAAAATGCAATGCAAGGATTTAACCGCTATCAACCGTTGTCTCAAGAAGGTGCGATTGCCAGTGCTCCAGATTTGTTATTAGTCACCACCGACGGGGTGAAATCGCTCGGAGGGGTGGATAAAATCTGGCAACTACCCGGGATCGCGCTGACACCAGCAGGCAAACATCGGCGGATATTAGTGCTGGATGATATGGCGCTACTTGGCTTTGGTCTGCAGACGCCAGACGTTCTCGGGCAATTACGTCACGCTGCGGAACAAAGCTTATGAGATACCTTGCGCCCAATTATGCACTGGGCGGTTTGCTAGCATTATTAATTTTCCTCATCATAGGGTCAGTCAATTTGGGTGCGCTGACTCTCTCTTTTCATACCTTATGGTACAGTTCATTCGATGATATCCCTTGGCAAATTTGGTTACAGATCCGTTTACCGCGCGTACTACTGGCTATTTTAGTAGGTTGTGCACTAGCGACATCCGGAGCCGTGATGCAAGGACTGTTCCGTAACCCCTTGGCTGATCCCAGTTTATTAGGTATCAGTAGTGGTGCAGCATTGTTAGTCGCACTGGTTATTATTATGCCGTGTACTTTACCGACAGCCTTGAGCTTTTACTCGCATATTATTGCTGCTTTTATCGGTAGTCTGCTAATTTCTTTCCTTATCTTATCGCTAAGCCGTGTAAGTCATGGCAATCTATCACGCTTGTTGTTAGCGGGCATCGCCATCAATGCCCTTTGTGGTGCCGCTATCGGTATACTAAATTATCTCAGTAGTGATCAACAGCTGCGACAATTTTCTTTGTGGATGATGGGGAGCCTAAGCCAGGTACAGTGGTCGACACTATTGGTTGCAGCGGCATTAATTATTCCTGCCACGATGATGACGCTATTGCAAGCACGCAAACTGAATTTATTGCAACTCGGTGATGAAGAGGCTCATTACCTTGGTATCGATGTCCAGCGGACTAAAAAACTCCTACTATTACTCAGTGCGTTATTAGTCGCTGCTGCCGTGGCATTAAGCGGTGTTATTGGTTTCATCGGCCTGGTTATTCCACATTTGATCCGTATGAATTTAGGAGCCGATCATCGTTGGCTATTGCCAGGTGCGGCCTTAGGTGGGGCTTGCTTGTTACTCAGCGCCGACACGCTGGCACGAACATTGGTCGCTCCGGCAGAAATGCCAGTCGGCCTGATCACCAGCTTGATAGGAGGTCCTTATTTTCTATGGCTAGTATTACGTCAATAGGATGCATATTTTATTTATCATAAAAATCAATAAATTAAAAACAAAAGGTCACAACCGATCGAAATTAGGTCAAAATGCCGAATGGATTCTCTCGTCTCTAACGTCTCATTCGATAACCCAAGGATCATAAATTGGTATCAGATTTCGTCCCATTCACTCCCTCTGCTGTCACTGTATTTATCCGTCATGACAGAGGATTTGCGTCCCAGTCATTTTTGTGCAAAATCCTTACCTCTAGCTTCACTATGCCGCCTCGCTGATGAACTTCTACTTCTGATTTCGTGAAAAGAAGGCGCCGTACCCTGCCATTTCAAACCGAATTTTTTTCTTGATCCTGTAAAACTCCGAGATAAGCTTTTAGGACTGCGGTGAGTTTTTTCTTCTCTATAAATACATACTCTTCACCCCTTATTCGTTGCCGACAATCATTGAGAGCACCTTCAAAGTTCTTATCAATCGCTTTCAGACTCAAGGTTAAGGGTATGGCATAGGCAGTATAAATTGATTTAAAATAAAGGGTCAGAAAACAAGGTATCGATATCACATTGCCGCTTTCTGCGAAGGGCTTTAGCTTGAGCCCATTTGTGCTCAATGGAGTTCATATCAGGAGAATAAGTAGGAAGATATTCCAGAATAAAGCCGGCTTTCTGTCTAGCAGACTGGATGTCTTGGCGTTTATGCAAACTCACATTATCCATCACAAGGACCGCGCCTGGAGGGGATTTTGGCAGTAAATCTTGGGTGACCCAGGCATAAAAAATATCGCTGTTGATATGGCAGTCGAAGGTACAAACCGTGGTTAATGTTCCGTTAAGCTGGGCGCCAATGACGTTAGTACGCGCTTTGGCATGCCAATCGTGTTGGCCGTAACAGCGCTTACCTTTCACTCAATAACCATAAAGACGCGGCATATCATGGGCAAAACCGCTTTCATCCACGTAAATTATCGGGGTACCACAGGCTTCATAAGCCTGTATCTTAGTCTGAAAATCTTTTCGTGCTTGGACGTCGATTTTGGGATGATAAAATGTTTTTTTTATAGCTAAACCCAGCCCGTTTTAACGCATCGCCTATCCCTCGAGCACTGACCCCCATACGTTGAGCGCGTTCGTATTGAGACGCGTCAGGATAGGTTTCCACATCAAGGAGCAACGCGGCGCGATTTATTTTGGTCGCCGGTTTATCACGAGTTAGGCAAGGGTCGATACGTTTAGCCCAGCGCATTAGGCTCGCTATCCCCACACAAAAACGGGTGGCTGTTTCGGCATAGGTGAGCTTTTCTTGCTCTTTAATAGTCAACACATGTTGGCGGAATTTTAAGGGATAAGTCATCTATAGAAAGTGAAACTTTAATGGAGAGTTCATCTCAACAGTATAAATCAATTTATACTGCCGATGCTATATCGTTATTTGTTACATGATAATCTATTTTTTATTACGTGACGACACTATTTAAGGATACCTGAGATCTTTGAAACTCTGGAGTGTCTTGATGAGATTGGTTGTGAGTAATTTCAGAGGAAACAGGTGCAATCACGGTTCGTTCCTTTCATGCTTTGTTGGTCGTTAAACATCCATTAGCGTCGTGCAATAAAATGAGCTAACAGCTTAATGCACAAAAACACATTCATCGCTTCTGTACGTATCAAATCGTCTTATTTATCGTCAAAGAGTATTTTATACTCTATTTTAATTTGCTAAGCTAATTATTCATTTTTAATGATAATTATTATGAATAGATAATAGAATAATAATATATATTGAAATAGGTTAATGCTAAATTTTAAAAATTTTTTTCCCATGCTTGTTGCTTAAGGCTGGTATCACTACTGCCAGCCTTAATGGTTCCACGGTGTAACAGCTGACCGATGGGGATCCCCATAAGTGGTCGTAACTAGCAACCAATCTACCTGTTTCAGCCAAGACGCCTACGAGACACGCATGGTCATAAATTCCATGTGTTGAATGTCGGTGAAGGGTTGCTCGTTAATCACGTAGTCAATCAAGGTCAGTTTGTGAGTGGTGATAATAAACACATTTCGCAGTTGACCCGCTGTGGTGGCAAGTTTTTTTCTTCTACTATCCATTCCTTGCCCTTCCATTTATATCAGCTCTAACGGTAACAGTTGACAATCAAGATGGTAGCTTATTACATTAACCTAGTGATGGATCACTATGAAAATGAGGGATAACTTACTAATATGGAACCTATTATGAAACTAAAGAAAATGTCTTATCTTGCCATCGTACTTTTCGCTCTCACCAATACTGCATTTGCAACTACATCCGAGGAACTTGCTCAACAACGTGAGAAAGTCGTTAAAAAATACGTTAATGGTTTGGGAGCAGCAAAGTATCAAGAAATCACTACAATTTTTACTAAAGAGTCTGTCGTTTTCTCAACAGGTAAAGGTAAATTCAACGCCCAAGAATTCTTTAAAGATTTTTTACCAAAGGTTCGTTCTGCTAGTACTGAATTTAAGCAATATTTCATTAACACACAGGATGCTGATCGTGTTGCAGCCAGATTTTATTTAGCTTTTACTTTGAAAGAAGGTAATGGTGAGAAACATGAAGGTGAGTATATGGATGAGTTTGTATTTGAAAAAAATTCAGATAAATTATTAGCAGTTTATATGTTTGAGAATCTTAAAACATATAATCAGCTCAAATGACAAAAAGGGGACTTACATAAAAGTAAGCCCCTAATAAATAATGATGTTACATATACTCATTTGACCCGCAAATGCTGGTTTTTGTGTTTAGAAGAATATTATCAATTTTTCATAAAAATCATAATTTTGTGCACTATTAAATAATCTGATTTTTCCAGTGTTTTGAGCGATGATGAGTATATATATGAAAGACACAATAATAATCACATCATATATTCTGAAAATAAGGTATCGATGTCACAA
Source organism: Candidatus Fukatsuia endosymbiont of Tuberolachnus salignus (assembly GCF_964030845.1). Classification (NCBI taxonomy): domain Bacteria; kingdom Pseudomonadati; phylum Pseudomonadota; class Gammaproteobacteria; order Enterobacterales; family Yersiniaceae; genus Candidatus Fukatsuia; species Candidatus Fukatsuia endosymbiont of Tuberolachnus salignus. Next base: position 1,295,572 of record NZ_OZ034983.1, on the reverse strand, counting down.
TTGAGGTCTTTTTTCTTACTTTTAGCCTGAGCCCATTGATGTTCAATGGGATTGAGGTCTTACTTTTACCCACAATTTTTGTTATTAAGAATAATGAACAATCTCACATTTTCTTGTAGGATCTCATACCCTCGCCAAAGCGACATGATTCCCGGTAAACCCTCGGCACGTCGGTTAAGAAATCCTCCCAATTGACCCAGCCATGTTATTGCCTGAAGCACTGTGGGGGGATGCTCGGGAAGGCGGCTTGTTGTCTGTATTCTACAATACAACGTTTGCCATTCTATCTTTGACAACACATCGGTGCAGGTAGCCTCAGGACACAACGCTGCCATTTTGGTCATATGCATCAGTTTGAAGGCGATAATGCTTTTGAGTGTGATCATTTTCGTTAATTGGGTTGCCGTATTTAAAATGTAAAAGTTTGAATTTAATCTGACATTTCAATATATTTAATATGAAATGAAGGCGTGTTAGAAATGAATCAAACAGCAAAAATAATCAAACCGAAACTCGGCTTACTTGACCTGGCAAAACAGCTGTGTAATGTTCAGTCAGCGTGTAAAGTCATGGGCTACAGCAGAGACAGTTATTAGCGTTTTAAAAAGCTGTATGAGCAGGGAGGTGAGCCAGCCTTGGTGGAAATAAGCCGTAAAAAACCACTCGAAAAAAATCGAGTGGAGCCGCATATAGAACAAGCGGTGGTGAATATGGCTTACGACTATCCTGCTTATGGTCAGCACCGTGTGGCGAATGAACTTAACCGACAGGGGATAATGATTTCCGGCAGTGGTGTTCGCTCGGTTTGGTTGCGCCCTTATATCTTGATTATTAACTTTCAAAGGTTGATGATCCCCAACTGATCATTGGGATGTCACCGGAGAGTTTGTTTGCGCCCTTAGGCTTAAAGCTTGTGCAGTCAGATAAAACCCCGGTGACATATTTATCGTCGCCTGTAAGACCGAACGGTATCTTGTGCTAAGAGCACGTATTTATAAGGAAGGTCGGGGCGATCATTTAATTATCTGTTTTTCATGGGAGAATCAGCCATGGACAAGACCGCAGTGGGTATTGATGTTGCCAAATTAAAATTCGATGTTGCAGTGTGGGTAGAGAGAAAAAAGTATAAAACAAAAGCATTCCCGAATACCCCCTCTGGATTTAGCCAACTACTGAAATGGCTTATCCCTTACGGGGATTGTCATATTTGTCTCGAAGCCACAGGGAGTTACAGTGTTCCACTGGCTATGTTCTTAGTTGATAATGGCATTGACGTCAGCCTAGAAAACCCATCACGTATTCATGCCTTTGGTGAGAGTGAACTGAGTCGGAACAAGACGGATCAGGGGGATGCAAAAATGATAGTGCGCTACTGCGCACTGCATACACCTGTCCTCTGGACTCCTCCTCCCTTGAGCGAACGTCAATTAACCGCGCTAGTACGCCATCTAAAGAGTTTAGAGGAAATGAGGCAAATGCAAGAAAATCGGCAATCAGTGGCTGACGATGTCGTTCAATCCTCACTGCTTGAAATCATTTCTGCACTTAAACAACAAATCCAGGCCACCAAAGAAAAAATAAAAAACCATATCGATAACGATCCTGACTTAAAGAAAAATAAAGCGTTGCTGGAGAGTATTCCTGGTATCGGTGAAATACTAAGTGCCAGTTTGCTGGCGTATGTGGGTAATGTGTCAAAATTCACTAACAGTAAGGCAGTGGTGGCCTATGCCGGGCTTAACCCAAAACTTTGTGAATCAGGTTTATTTAAAGGACGGAGCCGCCTATCAAAACGGGGTCATACCGAGCTCAGGAAAGCGTTGTATATGCCCGCTCTGGCTGCCCTTTCTTGTAATCCGATAGTGAAAGCACAGTGGCAACGACTCGTATCACGCCATAAAGGGGGTAAAATGGGCGTCTGTGCGGCAATGCGCAAATTACTCCAACTGGCGTATGGTGTGCTGAAATCAGGCATCCCATTCGATACAAAAATAGCACTTGCATCATGATGGGCAAGACGGTATCTGACCTGGAAAATATCAAGAAACGCCTTTCTGCCTTGGAAGCCAAAGTAGCGCAGGAGGGGTACTTACTGACGGAAGCCCAACTGCAAGCATTAGAAAAAGTGCAGGATAAACGAGAAGCTCATGGACAAATTGAAACGCAACATCCGGGCTATCTCGGCTCTCAGGATACTTACTACGTGGGGCACATTAAAGGTGTGGGTAAAATTTATCAGCAGACCTTTGTTGATACCTATTCCAAAGTCGCTTTTGCCAAGGTCTATACAGAGAAAAATGCCTTGGTTGCCGCAGATATGTTAAACGATCAGGTGCTGCCATTATATGATGAGCAAGCGGTTCCCTTATTGCGTATCCTGACCGACAGAGGGTCAGAATACTCGGGGAAAAAGGAAACCCATGCGTATCAGCTTTACCTGGAGCTAGAAGATATCGAGCATACGCGGACCAAGGCATACAGCCCGCAGACTAATGGTATCTGTGAGCGGTTTCATAAGACGATGAAAAATGAAGGCTATGACGTGATGTTTCGGCGTAAAATTTATTCATCATTGGAAGACATTCAGCAAGACATCGATAAATGGCTCGCATTCTACAACAGAGAGCGACCTCATTCAGGCTGGTATTGTTATGGCAAAACCCCCTGGGAAACTTGGATTGCATCAAAAGAGTTAGTAAAAGAAAAACAACTCGATAATTTATTTGAACCATCGCACACTCAGACTACTCTGACAAATTCGATCGCTTAGCTTGTGTCTGCCAGGTTAAGTTTGAGCTACTACAATTATACCGCATGGTACTAGCCACACACCTGGTGTATGCCCAAAATCTATTTCATTCAATCATGTTTTTCAAGCGATATAGCCATTCTAAAGCTTGACGAGGGTTTAATATATCTGGATCTAAATCTTCGAGTGCTTTTAGCGCTGGGGAAACTTCCTCGTTTAATAAAATCGCAGGAGAGCTGTCGATACTATTTACTGTGGCATTATTGGTAAGCGATTCCAGCTCTTTTAACTTTTGCCGTGCACGCTTTACTACTTCACGTGGTACACCCGCTAAGGCAGCCACTGCCAGACCATAACTTTTACTGGCGGCACCCTCCTGTACACTGTGCATAAAAGCGATAGTCTCACCGTGCTCTCTGGCGTCAAGATGAATATTCACTACAGCTGCCGTTTTTTCTGGCAAAGTTGTTAGCTCAAAATAATGAGTAGCAAACAATGTCATTGCTTGAATACGGTTGGCGAGGTCTTCTGCGCAGGCCCAAGCGAGAGATAAACCATCATAGGTCGATGTTCCACGACCAATTTCATCCATTAATACCAAGCTTTGCTGCGTTGCATTATGCAGGATATTTGCTGTTTCCGTCATTTCTACCATAAAGGTTGAACGCCCAGACGCGAGATCATCTGCTGCGCCAACGCGCGTGAAAATACGATCTATGGATCCAATGGTCGCCTGTTCTGCGGGAACAAAACTACCTATATGGGCAAGCAGCACTATCAGCGCAGTTTGACGCATATAGGTACTTTTCCCTCCCATATTAGGCCCGGTAATAATCAGCATGCGACGTTGTGGAGAAAGTAATAGAGGGTTGGAAATAAAAGGTTCTTTTAATACTTGCTCAACAACAGGATGGCGCCCAGCGATAATAGTAATCTCCGGCTTATTGCTCAAAATCGGGCAAACATAATTGAGTGTTTCCGCTCTTTCAGCCAGATTGGTCAATACATCTAATTCAGCTAGGGCACCAGCACTACATTGCAGTGCAGCCAAATAGAGCAATAAAAGATCGAAAATTTCTTCATATAAGCTTTTTTCAATGGCTAACGCTTTACTTTTGGCGGTTAACACTTTGTCTTCGTATTCTTTCAATTCAGGAATGATATAACGTTCCGCATTTTTGAGTGTTTGTCTACGCACATAATGAATGGGAACCGCATGGCTTTGGGCACGGCTAACCTGAATATAATAGCCATGCACACCGTTAAAACCCACTTTAAGCGTATCTAGTCCTAGTTTTTCACGTTCACGGATCTCCAAGCGATCCAAATAGTCAGTAGCACCATCTGCTAGTGCTCGCCATTCATCTAATTCAACGTTGTAGCCGGGCGCAATAACACCGCCATCACGCACTAATACCGGCGGTGTTTCAACGATAGCATGTTCCAATAAAGCCAGTAAATCATCAAATTGACCAATTTTTGATCGTAGGGTCTGTATATGAGGCACTTCAATTAATGCTAACGAAAGATGGATCCCAGGAAACTGCTGGAAGGCATGGCGTATTCTTGCTAGATCTCGTGGTCGAGCGGTACACAATGCCAAACGAGCTAAGATACGTTCTAAATCGCCTACCTGGCGCAGAAGCGGTTGCAAATCAGCAGTAATATTTTGTAATCCACTGATAGCCTGCTGGCGATGAGTTAACACTTCGCTATCTCTAATCGGCATATGTAACCAACGTTTCAGCATCCGACTACCCATTGGAGTGACACTACAATCCACAATAGCGGCGAGCGTATTCTCGCTACCACCGGATAAATTTTGTGTGATTTCCAGATTACGACGAGTAGCAGCATCCATAATAATGCCATCTTGCTGACGCACCATAATAAGATCGCGGATATGTGGTAAAGCAGTCAGTTGCGTACTTTTGACATATTGTAACAAGCAGCCCGCTGCCCGTAGTGCCAGAGGAGCTTGCTCTACACCAAAACCGTTTAGATCTTGCGTACCAAATTGTTGGTTTAGCTGTTGCCGTGCCGTCGCAAGCCCAAACTCCCATGCGGGACGACGACGTAACCCGTGGTGATTTTCTATCAACCACATTGCTTTTTGTGAAAAATCTTCAGAATATAATAATTCAGCCGGATTTGTGCGCTGCAACTCTGCGGCTACAGTCGTAGCGTCTACCAGTTCAGTCAACAAAAATTGACCCGAGCTAATGTCTAATGTGGCATAACCAAAACCTTGTGCATCCTGCCAAATAGCTGCCAATAAATTATCTTGTCGTTCTGGTAACAAAGCTTCGTCACTGATTGTGCCCGGAGTAACAATACGAACGACTTTGCGTTCTAGCGGCCCCTTACTCGTCGAAGGATCGCCCATTTGTTCACAGATAGCGACGGATTCACCTAATTGAACCAGCTTTGCTAAATAATTTTCTACCGCATGATAAGGTACACCCGCCATAGGGATGGGATCACCCGCAGATTGACCCCGTTTGGTCAGTGAAATATCTAACAGTTTCGATGCCCGTTTAGCGTCGTCATAAAATAGTTCATAAAAATCTCCCATACGGTAAAACAATAATATCTCAGGATGTTTCGCTTTTAAACGAAGGTACTGTTGCATCATAGGTGTGTGAGCATCTAATTTTTTATTATTATTCATAAGGTTATTTTATCTAATCCATTGAATTTAAAATTAACTGCAATTTTTTAGTACAACCTGCAATGTTATCCTAGTGATTAGTAAACTAACACCGGAAAAAATGCGAAATTTCTCGCAAATTTCGTTTGTAACAACGAATCATGTTGTAGGAGCCTATTTTTGACGACGTATCAGCGAGCACAAGAGATTTCAAACAGGCTCATAGGCATTTATACTCATTCAACTTGAAGGTCTGGATTAGATGGTTTGGAAATTATCGTTAATTCTGCCCCTGAGAAAGGGAGCAATTTTTGCCAATGTACTATCAAAAAATTCGGCTATAGCCCCACGAAACTCTTTGGCTGAAGAGAAAAATCGGTTGTTTCTGACACGCTCGTTCATGACCTTCCATAATCGCTCGATGGGATTAAGATTAGGGCTATAAGGGGGTAAATAATGGAGTACGATAGCCTTCTCTAATGCGGCGTCTTTGACTCGCTGACGGCAATGATAGCCAGAATTATCTAAAATAATGTGTATCTTTTGTGCATCAGGATAAGCAGCTTTGAGCTGCTCAAAAAAAGCGACGGTGGTTTCTGAATTCACCTGCTCAGGACGGGCACTGACCACCTTCATGGTGCTCAATTCAATGGCTCCCATGACATTAACCCGTGTTTTTGCCCCTGTTTTGACCAGCGGCTTATCTTTGCCTTTCCTTATCCAACCGCAGACCACTTTAGTAGCCATCGTTGGAGGGGCTGAATCCATAAAAACAATCGGTTCATTCTTAAGAGCACTCTCTAGCAAAGTGAAATAAGACGCGATAAACGCTTCTTGCTGAGCAACATCCACTTTAACCGGCGTCGCTTTGGGCTGCTTATAGCTAAAACAATGCGCTTTCAGCCATTTTGTCATGCCAGATACGGTGTAACAGACGCCAAATTGGGTTTCCACATAAGCACAGATATCGATGACACGGCTATAAGTCGTGCTTTCAATGTGTTTTTCAAGCAATAAAGATTCATGCACGCTCAACTTACTATACGAGCCGCCATTTTCAGGCTTTAATTTTTCGTCTGAAAGCCAATCTGTTACATGTTGCCTCACTGTTTCTTCATGAATACGTAATGCTTGGGCAATCGCTTTGTTATTCCAGCCTTCATTTTTCAACAACACCGCTTTGATTCGATCTCGAACACGGCCATCGTGTTCGTAACGATTAAGGCGTTCCAAATCTTGTTTTTGAGAGGCTGTCAGTGAGTTTATTTTCATGACCTTATTTTTAATCTAGTTGAGCAAATTTTCCAGTGGTTTTAATGGCGATGGGTATATACCCAAGTGAAATCAAGATGCAGGATTTAGCGCCTGGAAATTATCGTTTAAGCGAGATACCAGAGAACTTGCCATTTGTGGTAGCTTCACCTCAAAGAAGTTTAAGATATCGTTCTTAAAACTCTGTTTAGATGGGTAATATCTATTGTTTCGTGTTTGCTCATTCATCACCTTCCACAATCGCTCTATCAGGTTTAGATTCGGGCTATACGGCGGAAGGTAATGAAGCTGGATATTCAACGTAAGCGCGGCGTCTTGCACAAGCTGTGAACGGTGATAGCCTGCACCCTCGAGGATCACATGTGCCGTTGTCGTGATGGGATAATGCGCGCGAATGGCAGACAGGAAGTGAACCACATTTTCGCTGTTAATCGTCTCATCATCACGGATTATGGGGTTAGCCACATTCTGGATGTTCAAGGCTCCCATGATATTCAACCGCGTTCTGCTCCCGGTGGTCTCTATCGTTTTATCCTGGCCTTTTCGTATCCAGCCGTAGCTTATTTTGGTGGCTTGTGTCGGATGAACGGCATCAATAAACAGTATGGGGTCATTACCCGCGGCGTCTTTCAATTCGCTGTAGGTCTTTATAAATTGCTGCTGTTTCTCAACGGCAAATTTATGCGGAACACCTTTCGGCTTTTTATAGCTAAAGCCATGCTGCTTCAACCCTTTATACAGACCTGATACGGTAAAGGTGATGTTCCAGCGTCCAGCGATATAGGCCACAATTTGGTGATTGTGGTGGTAGAGCGGCTGGGTGAGATGTTCAACCAGCGACGTGGTCTGTTCCGCATTGAGATAGCCATCGGAGCCGCCATTTTCAGGCTTGAGCTTGTTGAGTTTATGATAGTCTGTAAGGTGGCGCCGCACCGTGGTTTCATTAATGAGCTGTGAGTGAGCAATCATAGGGGGAGTCCAGCCGTCTGCGGACAACAAAACACACCGGATCCTGTCACAGACACGGCGGTCATGGCTTTGACGATGTTGGGCTTCGAGGGTAATTTTCTGGTCAGCAGTCAGCTCTATTTTCATGGCTATGAGCATGATCCTTATCGACTTCAAAATCAAGCATCTTCATTGATCACGGGTATATATAGCAGGTGCCGTATAAGTTGATTATGAAAGTTAACAATAATATATTGATTTTAATGAATATTTGTTAACAAAATCGCTCAGGTTACATGGCGCCTGCTATACCTAATGAATTTCGAGTTACGGCAAGGCGGCAATCAATCGAATCCCAGGAGTGTACAGACTGGAATGAGTGCGGGCAGCCAACGCCGCCGTAACTTGAAAGGCGAAGGGTATAGGGTACAAAAAATTATTGATGCGAAGCAGTTCAGGCATGTTGTTGCATGGAGAACAGGGTGCAACTACCTATTCTTGTCGACTGTTTGCTACAGTGTCCTCTTATGTTGATCAACTGGATGTTATTATGCTAATTATTATTTCTCCGGCAAAAACGCTTGATTATCAAAGCCCGTTAGCCACCGATAAATTTACTCAACCTCAATTGCTGGATCAATCCCAGGCGTTAATCAAAATTTGCCGTACACTAACACCGTCACAAATCGCCAGTCTAATGGGGATAAGTGATAAACTCGCCACGTTAAATACTGTCCGTTTTAATGAGTGGCATCCTGAATTTACCTTGGAAAACGCACGTCAAGCTATTTTGGCTTTTAAAGGCGATCTGTATAGCGGTCTCCAGGCTATAGACTTTACTGACGCTGATTTTGGTTTCGCGCAAAGCCATCTGCGTATATTGTCTGGATTATACGGTTTATTGCGTCCACTCGATCTAATGCAACCTTATCGTCTTGAAATGGGGACTAAACTGACAAACCCGCGAGGTAAAGATCTGTACGCTTTCTGGAGATATAGCCTAAACGAACAATTAAATCAGGCGTTAGAACAGCAAGGAGATGATGTGCTGATTAATCTCGCCTCTGATGAATATTTTAAAGCGGTGGATACGAAAAAATTGACAGGAAAATTGATCAAACCCGTGTTTCTTGATGAAAAGAGTGGTAAATACAAAGTCATCAGTTTTTACGCAAAAAAAGCCCGTGGATTGATGAGCCGTTTTATTATCCAAAATCGCTTGAGTAAAGTAGAACAACTCCTCGATTTTGATTTGCAGGGTTATCGCTTTGATCCCTTGTTGTCGCTAGAAAATCAGCTGGTATTTAAACGACCTGAACACAGATCACTTGCTACGATTTCAAATACATTAGACCTCTTCGGAAACTATAGCAGGCGCCATGTAACGTGATCACTTTTGTTAATAAATATTAATTAATATCAATATGTTATTTCTGATTTTCATAATCAACTGATACGGCGCCTGCTATAGCATTCATGTAGGAATGTTGTTAAAAATCTCCTGAACAAGGAGCCCCCATGAAATATGAACAAATAAAGGTATTGGAAGAGGAAAAATTTCGGCGCTTAACCGGAGTTAAACGCAGTACATTTGAAAAGATGATAAAGATATTGAATGAAGCAGATAAATGTAAGCAAGGGAACGGAGGTCGGAAAACCAAGCTGGGTTTAGAAGATCGCTTATTAATGGCCCTTGAGTATCTACGGGAATATCGCACTTATTTTCATGTTAGCCGAAGCGATGGGGTGAGTGAGAGCACCTGCTATGAAACGATTAAATGGATAGAAAATACGCTAATAAAGCATCCTGATTTTGCACTCCCTGGACGCAAAGCTTTATTAAAAAGTGATAGGGAGTATGAGCTCGTTCTTATTGATGCCACAGAAACGCCGATTGAACGTCCCCAAAAAAACAAAAGCAGTTTTACTCAGGAAAAAAGAAACGACCCACCTTAAAAACCCAAGTGATCGTCGATAAAAAAAGCAAAGCAGTCATCTGTACAAGCTTTACTCATGGGAGGCGTCATGATTTTAGGTTGTTCAAAGAGTCTGGCGTGCGAATACATCCTGAAATCAAAACAGTGACAGATACAGGTTACCAAGGGCTTGGCAAGATCCATTCAAACTCGGCGTTGCCTAAGAAAAAGACAAAGAAAAATCCCTTAACACAAGAAGATAAACGCAACAATCGTGAGTTATCAAGCCAGCGTGTATTAAACGAAAATGTCATTGGTATGATTAAACGATTTAAAATCGTATCAGATCGTTATCGAAACAGGCGAAAACGTTTTGGATTACGATTTAATCTGATTGCAGCAATTTATAACATGGAAATTAGATAAATCAGAGTTTCCGAAGAGGTCTATTCTAATAAAAAAACCGCGCCACCGGGAGCTACCCAGGTGGCGCGCTTGCTTTTATAGCGTAACGTATTAATTTTGATTACAATGTATAGCTAAATTATTTAACAGGGAGTTAGCGATGAGCCACTCTGTCGATTTTCGCCGTAAAGTTCTGGGTATTCGAGAGCAAGAAAAATTGAGTATCAGAGAGACCGCTAAACGCTTCCACATTGGTTCAGCTTCCGTTACTCGCTGGCTCAGTCGTATCGAGGTTAAACCTTCTTCCCCCCGTCGGCGTAAGCTTGATAAAGTGGCGTTAGCTGAAGATGTTGCACTTTATCCCGATGCTTACCAACGGGAACGGGCGGCGCGCTTTCAGGTGTGCCAGAAAGCCATTTGGCAGGCACTGAAAAACCTGGGCGTCACCTATAAAAAAAACCCTGCGTCATCCCAAGGCAGACGAAGAGACACGGCGTGCCTTCCAGGACACGATAGCCTGCTATAAAAAGCAGGGAAAACCGGTCGTTTATCTGGATGAAAGCGGTTTCGCACACGATAGGCCACGAACCCACGGTTATGCTGCACGAGGTCAACGCTGTTGGGGTACCCAGGATTGGCAGGCCAAGGGCCGAACAAATGTCATTGGCGCGTTACTGGGAACCGTCCTGATGGCGGTCGGATTATTTTTTTGTTCCATTAACAGTGATGTTTTTTACGCCTGGGTTACCCAGCGCCTTTTGCCTACTCTTCCTCCTCATTGTGTCATCGTGATGGATAACGCCAGTTTCCACAAACGTCTCGACATTCAGCAGGCTATCAGTAAAGCCGGGCATCGGATTGAATATCTCCCTCCCTACCCACCTGATCTCAATCCCATTGAACATAAATGGGCACAAGCCAAAAGCAAAAGAAGGGACTTAAATTGCAGCCTTGACGCCTTATTCTCTCAATATAGTGCATAATCATTATTATGTCGTTCATCCATATTACACTCTGGCAATAGACTCCTCGCATAACCCGCTTGCGTAGTGTGAATTCGGCGTTACGCGGTGCTCGCAATCCTCATATACTCGTATGTACCCTGTCATTACTGTGCTTCAGATGCCTTGACTTCACATAGCGAATTACCGTTTTGCAAGAAGTCTAGTATCTATTTTTTTATCGATTCCGTTGATGTTGCCGATGCCAGCAGGAAGGCCCGTAATTGGGTATATTTTGCGGGCAAATGGTGAGAAAGCAATGGCAAAGTTGCCCGTGTTTCCAAGGCTTGCGGTAATGGCAGCGTTTGTTGCAAAATGTCTTCGACGCTTTCTTTGAATTTCGCCGGATGCGCGGTACCGAGAAACAAACCAAACTCTCCTTCCTGTAGCTGATCACGCAATACGCGGTAAGCAATGGCCGTATGAGGTTCAGAGATATACCCCAAATCGGCAAGCTCACGCATTGTTTCTTTGGTTTCTTGATCGCTAACAGTACCATGCGCTAAATCTTTTAAGCGCCAAATTTTACGGTGAAATAACTCTTCAATGCGCGGCCAGTTATTGGGTGAACTGACATCCATAGCGTTAGATAAAGTGGCAACCGTCTGGTTAGGCTGCCATTGTCCGCTCTTTAAGAAACGCGGGACAGTGTCGTTGGCGTTGGTGGCGGCAATAAAACGTCTGATCGGCAGCCCCAGTGATTTTGCGAGTAGTCCGGCAGTTAAATTGCCAAAGTTGCCACTGGGCACGGAGATAACCAATTGTTTACGTGCTTCAACCGGTAATTGTGCTACTGCTTCAAAGTAATAACAGATTTGTGCCAGTAACCGGCTGATATTGATCGAATTTGCTGAATTAAGACTGAGTGTCTCCTTAACTTCTGTATCATCAAAAGCTTGCTTGACTAACGCTTGGCAAGCATCAAAATCACCGTCGATAGCGACAGTATGAATATTACCACCCAATGTACAAAATAGTTTTTCCTGTAATGGACTGATTTTACCTCGAGGATAGAGGATCACCACGCGTACATTTTTCAAGCCATAAAAAGCATGAGCGCCCGCCGCACCAGTATCACCGGATGTCGCCGTTAAAATGGTGACGGGCTGATCAGTTGCCACTTCAGCCAGCATCTGTGCCATAAAACGGGCACCAAAGTCCTTAAATGCCAGTGTAGGACCGTGAAACAATTCCAGTGCCGCAACATCTTGATCTTTCCCTATCATGACCAGAGGCGCAGGAAACGTAAAGGCTGCTTCAACTCTTTTGGTCATCACTTGCGAAACAATTTCATCACCGATAAAGGCAGAGAGGATACGACTACTGCGGGTAATAAAATCCTGTTTTAATAGATCCTCGATTTCTGTCAAGGTAAATTCAGGCAGTTCTAGTGGGAAAAATAACCCCTGCTGCTTGCCAAGACCCTGTTGCAGTGCCTCTATGAAGCTAACATGTTGTTTGTGATCTTTCAGATTATACAGTTTCATACCTTATCCCAGTAATCGTGCGCCTTTTTTGTCCAGACGGCAAATATGAATAAAACCTTCCTCGTTGTTTTGCAGATAGACTTCTTGCAGGCAGTCTGCAACACATTTTGCTGTTTCTTTGTCACGACAAACGGCAAACATAGTTGAGCCAGAGCCAGAAATTCCACAGGCCAGAGCACCTTTAGCCTGTGCGGCCTGACGTGCCTTAATAAAATTAGGCAGCAACTCGGTGCGGTAGGGTTCGGCAATCACATCTTTCATTAATTTAACAGCTAAATCCGTGTTCTTGCTATGACAGGCATGGATAAAACCGGCAAGATGACGTCCATGATTGATACAATCTTGCAGTTTGTATTTCTCCGGTAAAACGCCCCGTGCGGCAGCAGTAGAAACTTTGATTCCCGGATAGGCCATTACCCAAAACCAATCTAAATCAGGAACCTGTTCGATAATGTCGCCGTCTTCTTCCAATATCAATTGCATGCCACCGAGATAACAGGGGGCAACATTGTCGTAGTGAACACCGTTAGAAATTTTTCCTTCCAGTGCGCCCATCATGGTGAGTAGTGTCATTTTATCGAATCGCTGACCACAATATTCATTCAGTGCCATCAGCGCCGCCACTATTGAACAAGCACTCGAACCCAGCCCAGATCCGATTGGCATGTTTTTTTCCAATATTATTTCTACCGCTATGTCTTTGCCGATTTTTTGACAAAAACTCTGCCAACACCGATAGACGATATTTTCTTGCATTTCTTGTGGCAGCTTAGCTGCAAAGCGTCCTGTATTAAATAAGCTGAATTTGTCGGCCGCTTTGACCGTGACGCAATCACCGAGCAGAGTACCATCAATGGGCGAGACTGCGGCACCCAAAACATCAAAACCCACGCTGACATTACCTATTGACGCTGGCGCAAAGACTCTAACCATGATTAATTTCCTTGTTTCCAGGATAAGGTACGTAAAAGATCGGCAAAGACCCCCGCGGCGGTAACGTTATTGCCAGCACCATAGCCACGCAATACCAAGGGTAAAGGTTGATAGTAACGGCTATAAAATGCTAATGCATTTTCACCATTTTTGACTTTATACAGCGGATCATTGCTATCAACCGCCTCAATCTTTACCTGGCAGCAACCCTTCTCGATAACACCGACATAACGCAATACTTTACCCTGTTGCCGCGCTTCTGTTATTTTTTTGTTAAAATCTTCATCCAGTGATGGCAAACGATCCAAAAAGGTTGCTACATCTCCCGACGCATCAAAGCTAGCGGGTAACACCGATTCAACGACGATATCGCACAATTCTAATTGATAACCCGCTTCTCTAGCAATAATCAGTAGCTTACGGGCAACATCCATACCTGACAGATCGTCACGTGGATCCGGCTCGGTGTAGCCTTGCTTCTGTGCTGCTAGGGTGGCGGCAGACAAGGTCATGCCTTCTTCATCTAATTGGCCGAAAATAAAGGAAAGCGAGCCGGATAAAATACCGCAGAATCGCTCCAATTGATCACCGGCATTGAGCAGATTTTGCAAATTTTCGATAACCGGTAAGCTAGCACCGACATTGGTATCGTACAGAAATTTACGGCAGGATTGCGCTGCTGTCGTCCGCAACTGGCGGTAATAATCCATTGAAGCAGTATTGGCTTTTTTATTCGCTGTCACTACATGGCAACCTGCAGCCAGAAAATCGGCATATTGCTTGGCAACAACCTCACTGGAAGTACAATCGACAATGACCGGGTTGAGCAGATAATTTGTTTTCACTAGATGAATCAACTGGCTCATGTTAAAAAGTTGTAGAGAGAGCTTGAGTTGCTCTCTCCAGCCAGTCAGATCGATGCCTCGGATATCCGTCAACATGCTTTTGGAGTTGGCGATACCACACACCCGTAAGTCAATATGTTTTTGTTTCAACCAACGTTGCTGACGACAAATTTGCTCGACTAACGCACCGCCGACACCGCCAGCACCAATGACAAAAACTTCAATCACTTGATCAGTATTGAACATCATTTGGTGACAAATACGCACGGCAGTGGTTGCCATATCGTTATTGATCACCGCAGAAATAGATCGTTCAGAAGAACCTTGCGCGATAGCAATAATATTAATGTTGGCATGCGCCAGTGCCGAGAAAAAGCGGGCGGAAATACCACGTTGTGTACGCATACCATCGCCGATGACCGAAATAATGCTGAGTTGTTCCACTATCGCCAGTGGATCCAGCACTCCCTGTTTGCGTTCCAAATAAAATTCTTCCTGCAGAGCATTATCGGCGCGTAATAATTCACTCTGTGGCACACAAAAACTGATGCTATATTCAGAGGATGATTGCGTTATTAAAGCCACGGAGATACCGCTGCGTGACATGGCAGAAAATACCCGTGCTGCCATGCCAACCATCCCTTTCATGCCTGAGCCGGATACATTAATCATCACCATATTACTGAGATTAGTGATCCCTTTTACTAAATGACCATCATCACTTTTTTTACCGCTAATCAGTGTGCCAGGTGCCTCGGGATTAGTGGTATTTTTGATCAAACAGGGGATCTCAAATTGAGCAATGGGAGTGATGGTACGCGGGTGCAAAACTTTGGCACCGAAATAAGATAGTTCCATTGCTTCCTGATATGACAGTGATTGCAGTAATTTTGCATCTGGTACTGTCTGCGGATCACAGGTGTAGATGCCATCGACATCCGTCCAGATTTCACAACCTTCCGCTTTTAAGCAGGCAGCGAGTACAGCCGCTGAATAATCCGAACCGTTGCGGCCCAGTAGCACCAATTCACCTTTATCATTACCCGCGATAAAACCCGCCATCAAAATAATATGATCACAGGGTATTTTGTGTACGTTAATGCGTAAGGTCGATGCCGCAATGTCAACGGTCGATCCAAGATAGTGCCCACGTGCCAGTAAGTTTTCAACAGGGTTGATAACGGTGACGAGACAATCTTCCGTTCGTAATAATGCGGCCATGATGGCGACAGAAAGTTTTTCACCACGGCTGATAATGGCGGCATTAATGGCTGCTGGACACTGCCCTAGTAAAGAGATGCCACGTAACAGTTGGTTAAGTTGATCGAATTCTTGTTTTAGCAAGTCGTTTAATGGCTCTTTAGCAAGCTTTGGCTGTGCTTCAGTCAGGCCACACAATAAATCAGAAAAAATTTGTTGCGTCTCTCCGATCATCAGAGAAATATCTTGTTCAGGTTTGGCGATGGCACTCTCGATCATCGCAACCAGGTGATTGGTGATTTTTGCCGGTGCAGATAATACACTCGCGATCTGTTCCTGACCCGCCCTGTCTTCAATAATCTTAGCAACGGACATAAACCGTTTTGCATTCGCCACCGAGGTTCCGCCAAATTTCAGCACTCGCATTTTCCATTTCCTCCTGTATTAATTTGAACCACGAGTATCATGGCATTGTTAACCTATAATTTATAACTAGTTGATAAATATACGCACTATTAATATTGCTTACCAGAAAAATAAGTATATATTTCAGATTGTTAATTTTATATACTAACAGCGCCATAATAATTAGCTTGCTATAAACATTATCTAGCCATTTATTAGACTGCTTGCATAACCGTCATTCGTTCTGTGAAGTCAGGGGCGCCCGGCAACCGCCGTGTACGTACGAGTACATGAGTATTACGATCACTGCGTAACGCCGAGTTCACATCACGCGGAGGTTATGCAAGCGATTTATTTTATTTTCCTCGTCTGAACGTCATTGATGGCGATTTGGAACAGGTTCTAAGTGTTTTTCACCAAAGTGTTCACGTGCTACAATTCAACTTCCTCTCGTTCTGTTATATTACCGTTAACACAGTGAAGGGTCGCGCTTTTTTATTTTGTTGGCAATTTTAGGTCGTAAACATGCAAACCCCGCACATTTTGATTGTAGAAGACGAGTTGATCACTCGTGATACCTTAAAGAGCATTTTCGGAGCGGAGGGCTATGTCGTTCACGAGGCCAATGATGGTGTAGAAATGCACCGTATTCTGTCTGAAAATCTCATCAATCTGGTTATCATGGACATCAACCTGCCAGGTAAGAATGGGCTGCTACTCGCTCGGGAATTGCGTGAACAAGTCAGTGTCGCCTTAATTTTTCTGACCGGTCGCGATAATGAAATCGATAAGATCCTCGGTTTAGAAATTGGTGCTGATGACTACATCACCAAGCCTTTTAATCCGCGCGAGTTGACCATTCGTGCTCGTAATCTGCTCTCACGAACCATGAACTTGAGCAGCGTCCGTGAAGAACCAAAGCAGGTAGAAAGTTATAAGTTCAATGGCTGGGAGCTAGATATTAACAGCCGTTCGCTGATAGATCCCACCGGCGAACACTACAAACTACCACGCAGCGAATTTCGTGCCATCCTGCATTTTTGTGAAAATCCGGGAAAAATCCAATCTCGCGACGAATTATTGAAAAAAATGACGGGGCGTGAACTCAAACCTCATGATCGCACCGTTGATGTCACTATCCGCCGTATTCGTAAGCATTTTGAGTCGATGTCAGGTACACCAGAAATCATTACCACCGTTCATGGTGAGGGCTATCGCTTTTGTGGTGATCTGGCGGGATAAGCCAATATTAATTTAGTGGCCAGAGATAGGTGAGAAATGCGCAACGTCTCCGGTGCTTTCAACAATCCAGCCGTCAGCAAGCCACAAACTTTGTTGGTAATCAACCCGGGACAGTGAGCCATTGCGTAAACGCAAGCGGCGCTCAGAGTGAGCCGGTAACCCGAGCAGGGTGTTTATCAGGCAGCTCAACGCGATACCATGACTAACCAGCAATGGCCGACTACCCGGCGGTAGGTTGTGGCAACTGTCCAGTGCGCTGCGCATCCGTGACGCTAATTCTGCCATCGACTCACCGCCCCCGGGAACCCGGGCATCAACAGTGCCATCCACCATATGCCGACGCCATGATTCTTGTTCTTTTGTTAGGCTGTCAATTGTACACCCTTCCAGTTCTCCCATGCGCAGCTCACGCAGACGAGAATCAAAACTAAGCTCGCAACGGCAGATATTAGCAATAATTTCTGCGGTTTGCTTGGTGCGTCCTAAATCACTGCTGATAACATGAGTTATGCCTTCAGAGCGAACCCTTTCAGCCACCGAGTTGATCTGATTTTTACCTTGGATGGTTAGTGGGCTATCAGAGCAGCCCTGAATACGGCCATCGGTATTAAATTCCGTTTCGCCGTGACGAACGAGATATACCTGTAGCATTTCTGTTTCCCGTTATAGTGCATCAAATAAGCTTTCTAATTCATTATGTATCATGTTGTGGTTGCCTGCTAGCTCTGTTCATAGTAAATGAATCGCAAGCCATTCTTTAAGCTCAGACGAAGCTGCCTTGAGGCTATGAGATCCTCGAGTTATGGTGGCAATCCCTGCACCCAGTTGATCTTTTAATTCACGTTGGCTCAGATCACCGTTAATTAACTCTCCAATAATACGCACACGCGTACCCAAAGCAGCACGTTCATCTTCCGTCAGCATCAATTCTAGTAGCGCTTGATGGCAGTCTTGCTGCACTGCATGTTTCAATAGCGTAACAAAATCTACCCAGTTTTTATCCTCTCCAGGGGAAGATCTAGGGTCAGTTTGCATCATAGTCCACTACCTTGCCAACGCTGAAAGAGATCATTGGGTAACTCGATGTCGAATTGATCAATGACTCGGTTGACATTTTGATTGATGATCTCGTCTATAGTCTGTGGCCGATGATAGAAAGCGGGTAGCGGTGGCATAATAACAGCACCTAATTCAGCTGCCTGTACCATCAAACGTAAATGCCCCAGATGCAATGGTGTTTCTCGCAAACCGAGCACTAAGGGACGTCGCTCTTTCAATATTATATCCGCCGCACGGATCAATAAATTATCAGTATAACCATGAACAATGCCTGATAGCGTTTTAATCGAGCAGGGTAATATTACCATCCCCGCAGTTCTAAACGAACCCGAAGAAAGCGAAGCGGCAAGGTTGCGCACATCATGTACCATATTGGCCAAGGATTGTACATCTTTTAAGCAAATATCGGTTTCTGAAGCAAGTGTCCGCCGCGCCGCATTGCTAATAATTAAATGCGTTTCTATTTCGGAAACATTTTTTAATATCTCTAACAAGCGGATACCGTAAATTGCCCCGCTAGCACCTGAAATACCAATAATAAGTCGTTTCATGATACATTGCCTCAATAGACCTCTTTCCAAACCCTAGCGAGTGATACGAAGTCAAGGCGCACGGCGCACAGCAACCTTCGTTAACACACAGTACATGAGGATTGCGCGCACCGGGGGCAACGCAGGATTCGAGTCACGCAGCAGGTTTGGAAAGAGGTCTAATGTCAGATTGCCTCAAACCGGCCAAATACACGACCATCGAAAGCGGGGATGCCCCTATTTGAGTTTAAAAACGTTAATCCGCGAAAAAAAATTAGCCTTCGTTGTACATTTCAAGATTTTCTGCTTCATTTTGGCGATGTAATGCCTGAGCATCATCACGGCGTAGTAATGCAAGAGAATCCAGATAATTCTGATCGACATCTTTGGTGATGTAACTGCCATCGAACACTGAGCACTCAAATTGAGTAATATTGGGATCATTTTCTCTCACCGCATCGATAAGATCAGCCAGGTCCTGAAAAATCAACCCATCTGCGCCTATTAGCTCCCTGATTTTATCCACTTCACGACCATGAGCGATAAGTTCATTGACACTTGGCATATCAATACCATACACATTAGGAAAACGGATTTCTGGCGCCGCTGAGGCAAAATAAACCTGTGTCGCGCCCGCGTCACGTGCCATTGTCACAATTTGTTCTGAAGTAGTACCACGTACAATAGAATCATCCACCAATAATACTTTTTTATCTTTAAACTCTGCCCGATTAACATTCAGCTTACGGCGTACTGATTTACGGCGCTCCTGTTGACCTGGCATAATAAAAGTGCGACCTACATAACGGTTTTTTACAAATCCCTGACGGTAGGGCTTATCTAGAATACGCGCGATTTCTAACGCGATATCACAGGAGGTCTCAGGGATAGGAATAACCACGTCAATGTCTAACTCTGCCCATTTATCAGCGATTTTTTTACCCAGCCTCTGTCCCATACGCACCCGAGCACTGTAGACAGAAATGTTATCCATATAAGAATCTGGGCGAGCAAAGTAAACGTACTCAAACAGGCAAGGATGATACTGAGGATCAGCAGCACATTGGCGAGTAAATAACCCGCCTTTTTCAGTGATGTATACTGCTTCACCTGGTGCGAGATCGCGCAATAATTTGAAGCCTAATGTATCAAGAGCGACGCTTTCTGAGGCGACCATGTATTCAATGCGATCATCTTCTAAAATGCGGTTACCCATCACCAAGGGTCGTATGCCATTAGGATCACGAAAAGCGACCATGCCATGACCGATGATCATCGCCACGCAAGCATAGGCACCCTTTACCAACTCGTGAGTTCTGGTTACGGCGGCAAAAATATCCTCCTCTGTTAAAGGATAGTTCTGCGAGCTATCCAGTGCACTGGCAAAAATATTCAATAAAACTTCTGAATCAGAAGTAGTATTCACATGACGACGCTTTTTTTTGAATAGGTATTCTCTCATTTCCTTCGCGTTAGTTAGATTGCCATTGTGCGCCAAGGTAATGCCAAATGGGGAATTCACGTAAAAAGGCTGTGCTTCTGAAACGCTGGCACAGCCCGCCGTTGGATAACGTACATGACCCAGCCCCATAGTACCCTGTAAGCGCAGCATGTGGCGGATTTCAAAGACATCCTTCACTAAACCATTAGCTTTACGCAAACGGAACCTATTATTGGCGTCAAGGGTAACGATGCCAGCAGCATCTTGCCCCCGGTGCTGAAGCACCATCAAGGCATCGTAAATCGACTGGTTTACCGGTGTAAAACCAGTGATGCCGACAATACCGCACATATTGTTTTTCCTTATCAGCGTTAACGGATCCTTACAAGGTTACGTACGAGCTTTACCGATCCGGCAAGAAATTCGACGTGTTCTGCAAGTAGTTAAAGAACCCTCTGATTATATCACTGAACTGCGGGATTAATTGTGACTGTTTCCACTCTATGCTTTGCGCAAAGTCGGTGAAGGTATCCACAAAGAATAATATGGCGGCGACGATGAGAACACCACGTAACGCCCCGAAGCATACGCCAAGCACCCTATCGGTTCCTGATAATCCGGTGCGTACAACCAGGCAGCTCATCACCGAGTTAACAACAGCACCGATAATTAAGGTAGCGATGAACAGGATACCGATGGCAGTACCGTTGCGAATCAATTCATTCTCAAAAGAGGTGAAATAAACTGCAAGGTAGGGATAAAAATGACGAGCGATAAAAAATGCACATCCCCATATCACCAGCGATAACGCCTCACGGACAAATCCCCGGTTCAGGCTGACCAAAGCTGAAAATACGATAATGCCGATAATAACGTAATCAATCCAGACCATGATAAGACTCCAATGCTTTTACCTGGCCGTTGAGGCCACTAAGCGCATTAAGCTCAGGTAGCGCTGCCTGTAATTTCTGTTTCGAATTATTTACCTCTACCATAATACGGGTTATTTGACCGTTCACCGGTGTAGGTGGCAAGGTATAGACGTGATAGCCCGATAAGCGTAATTTCGCGACAATTTCGTTGACATTAGCGGCGTTCTTCAAGGCACCCAATTGCACCACATAAGCGGCACCTCGCTCTGATTTCTCCTCCCGTTGCAGTTTGGCGGCGTTGGCGGCACCCTCCGGTGGTTGCACCGGTAAGGATTGGTTAAGCGGCATTCCCACATCGATTTCTTCGGGATCACCGGGTCTGGATACCAGTGGAATAGCGGCAAATTGATCCTCGTAATGCTTCTTTTTACCGTCAAATAACATCGGCAGTACTGTGATCCCCACAGCGACCAAAATGACAGTACCAACCAAACGGTTCTGAAATTGACTTGCCACTCACCCCCCTCACAGCTAAAAAAGTGTTTACCGCCTGTTGTGTTCGATAAATTACCAATTTTGATGACGACGGCCATTAAACCGTTTTTAACGCTGTCATGACATAAGCAACAGTGTGAAAGGATCCGCAGACAATAATGACATCCTGTGGATCTGCATCCTGCATTGCCTGATGCCAGGCATGGGTAACATCAGCAAATAAACAAGGCACATCTTGATTTGCACGTTGCTCTGGTAAATGTTGTGCTAACCATTCCACGGATGCACCGCGCAGATCGGTTAATGATGCACAGTACCATTTATCGACTTGTTGAGATAAGCAAGCGAGGGTCGCCGCAATATCTTTATCAGCTAGCATCGCCACAACAGCACGTACTTTACCTAATCTTTCTGGCAACTGAGCAAGCCGTCGAGCCAGATAAGCAGCTGCATGAGGATTATGGGCAACATCCAGGATCAACATGGGTTGTTCACTGACGATCTGAAAACGCCCTGGCAAATAAGCGGCCTGCAAACCTTGATGAATAGCTAACTCACTGATCGAAAAAGTAGAATAATGCAGTACCGCCAATGCCGTCGCGGCATTTTGTAGGGGTACTTTGGGCAAAGGCAAATTGGCTAATCGGTATGAGCCACTCTGCCAGCACCAACCGTTATCCTGTTGGCTAAATTGCCAAGCGTCATGACAGCGATAAAGCCTAGCCCCTAACGTTGTGGCAACTGTCTCAATGGAATGAAGCCTATCAGGTTCACCCACTATTGCCGGTTTATCGCGGCGGAATATCCCCGATTTCTCACGCGCAATACTTTCTCGATCAGTGCCTAACCGATCAGTATGATCAAGACCGATACTGGTGATCGCAGCGACGTCGGAATCAATAATATTGGTGGCGTCTAAACGTCCGCCAAGTCCAACTTCTAGGATAACGACATCAAGTGCTGCCTGTTTAAACAGATGCAACGCTGACAAAGTGCCAAATTCAAAATAAGTCAATGAAATATCACCGCGTGCCGCTTCAATCTCAGCGAAAGAGTAACAGTGTGCTGTTTCACTGAGTTCCCGCCCCTGAATACGCACACGCTCGGTGTAACGTAAAAGATGCGGTGAACTGTAGACTCCTACCCGTAAACCTGCAGCAAGTAGAATCTTCTCCAATACGCAGCAGGTTGTACCCTTACCGTTGGTACCCGCGATAGTGAATACATGAGTTGCAGGCTTTAGCAGATCGATACGTTCGGCAACCTTTTTGATGCGTTCCAGGCCTAAATCAATCTCCTGATGGTGCAATGATCCTACATAGGACAACCAGGTTGCCAGAGAAGAAGTCGGCTGAGGGAGAGGAGGAGGATTATTCATTTGGCATCACTGCAAGCTGTTCAACGTTAGCGGCAGTGATGACTGGCTGCGGTTGATGAGTAAGTTTAGATAGGAGACTTGCCAGGGTTTGGCGCATTTGCAGGCGATGCACGATCATATCAATCGCCCCTGTTTCGATCAAAAATTCGCTGCGTTGAAAACCAGAGGGTAATACTTCTCTTACTGTTTGTTCAATCACCCTGGGGCCAGCAAAACCGATCAGTGCTTTTGGCTCCGCGATATTAATATCACCTAGCATTCCCAGACTAGCAGAAACGCCTCCCATCGTTGGATCGGTCAGTACCGAAATATACGGCAGGCCCGCTTCTTGCATTTTGGCCAGCGCGGCGCTGGTCTTTGCCATTTGCATCAGTGACATCAACGCTTCTTGCATACGTGCGCCACCACTGGAAGAAAAACAGACTAATGGGCAGTGATCTTGCAACGCCTGTTCAACCGCGCGCACAAAACGTGCTCCAACGACAGATCCCATCGACCCTCCCATAAAAGAGAACTCAAAACAGGCCGCCACGAGAGGCATAGTAAACAAGGTTCCTTTCATGACGACGAGAGCATCTTTCTCATTGGTTGCTTTTTGTGCCGCAGTATATCTGTCACTGTATTTTTTAATATCTTTGAATTTTAAAGTATCCTTTGGCGTCAGTTCTTCTCCCAGCTCTATCATATCGCTATCTTTGTCCAGGAAGGCGAGTAAACGCACACGTGCGGAAATACGCATATGATGATTACAATTAGGACAAACTTCCAGATTATGCGTCAATTCGATACGGTAGAGAACTTTCTCGCAACCGCTGCATTTGGTCCATACCCCTTCAGGAATATTCGCTTTACGGGAGAATGCAATTTTATTAGTAAGAATTCGTTCAATCCAGCTCATCGTTAATTTCCTATCACAATATTGCTTATAAAACCGCTCCGGGCGTACCGGTTTCACAGCACAAGCTACGGTTTCGCAAAAGGTTTATTTTTTTGATGTATTGCTGCGCGCCGATGTCGATAAATTTCAAGCACCGCCGGCAGAATTGAAAACACAATAATCATAACAATTAATAACTTAAGATTTTTCTGTACTATCGGCAAATGACCAAAAAGATAACCAGCATAGGTAAATGACAGCACCCATACTAGCGCCCCAATCAGGTTGTAGGCAGTAAAGCGACGATAGGACATTTTGCCCATTCCGGCGACAAAAGGAGCAAACGTACGAATTATAGGCGCAAAACGTGCCAAAATGATGGTTTTCCCACCGTATTTTTTATAAAAATCATGGGTTTTATCCAGGTAAGCCTGGCGAAATAGTTTGGAATGGGGGTCACTGAAAAGTTTTTTGCCGAATAAATGACCAATAGTGTAGTTGAGTGCATCACCTGCAATAGCCGCAATGACCATCAAAGCAACCATCAGATGGACATTCAAATCATTAGAAGGCAGTGTCGCCAGCGCGCCAGCGGCAAACAATAATGAGTCCCCCGGCAGAAAAGGTGTCACTACCAGGCCGGTTTCACAAAACAGGATCAAAAAAAGTATAGCGTAGACCCAAAGGCCGTATTGCGTCACTAGCTCCGCCAGATGGACATCAATATGTAAAATAAAATTGATCACTAAGCCTATAAATTCCATGTGCTACTCTCAGGTTAAATAAACGCTCGTCGAATAGACCTCTTGCATAATCTACTGCGTGGTATGAATTCGGCGTTACCTGGTGCTCGCAATCTTCATGTACTCGTATATTAACGAAGGTTGTAGTGCACCAGCGCCTTAACTTCACATAACGAACGCCGGTTTTCAAGAAGTCTAATGAATCAATTATCGCTACCGTTAGCCATAAAAAAAGGGTACTGATGTGCTTTGTGGCAACGCAAATCTCGTTGGATAATCAACACCCACTAAATACAGGCCATTTGCTTTTGCCGTCGCGGCAGCTTGGGTACGATCTTTTAACATGAGTAGCTGTGCTAACCAATTCTCATTTTTATGACCCACACCAATTTCTATTAAACTACCAACGATATTACGCACCATATGATGTAAAAACGCGTTAGCTTTGATATCTATCATAATATAATCACCATAGCGACTTACTATGACATGTTTCACCTCCCGTCGCGCAGTTTTCGCTTGGCATTGTAACGCTCTAAATGAGGTGAAATCATGCTCTCCCAACAGATATTGTGCTGCGCGTGCCATTTTTTGTGCATCGAGTGATTTCGGGTAATGGGTAACCCCGTGCGCAAGAATAGCGGGACGATAGCGATGATTAAAAATAATATAATGATAACGTCGAGCGTTGGCACTAAAACGGGCATGAAAATCTTCAGTGACAGTTTTCATCCAGCGAACGGTAATATCTGCAGGCAGATGCGTATTAGTTCCTATCGTCCAGGCAGATTCTTCACGTGAAGTCGTAGTGACAAAATGAACCACTTGACCTGTAGCATGGACACCTGCATCAGTGCGCCCAGCACAAAATACGTTTATTGATTGATCAGCGATCTTGGATAAAGCCGCCTCAAGACAACCCTGTATGCTGGCACTCTGTTTTTGGCGTTGCCAACCATGATAGCCGTTGCCATTATATTCAATTCCCAAGGCAATATTATAGTGCTTAGACATGTTGCTTAAAATTATTCCAGTTGAGTATTAAAACCCAGTCGTTGCAAAAGGTCAGCGCTAGCAGCGTCGTCACACTGCACACAGAGAGATGACCATTCCCGTCGCTCCTGATAGTGTTTTCGTAAGCTATCAAACTGAGAAACGTCCCCCGTTATGCGGCACAAAGCACTATCGTCAAGGCGCACATCATACACTAAGTGCATTAATCGTCTTAATTTGCTTTCATCCAATACCGCATGAAGCCGTAGCAGATTCAGCTTTGCGGGCGGTAATAAAGAGGTCAAGGCAATCGACTGGGCCTGACCACAATAATGGCTAAAGGCTTCGAAAAGTTGCGTGGTTCCTCGGGTCTTACCTTCCAAAGTGTAACCGGCAATGTGAGGTGTACCGATATCTACTCGGGCTAGCAAGGGTAAGGAAAGTTGCGGCTCATTTTCCCAAACATCCAAGACCACACTGAGTTTTTTACCTTTTTGTAAGGCCTGTAACAGTGCATTGTTATCTACTACAGCACCACGACAGCTGTTAATCAAAATACGGTTATCCGGTAGTGCTGCCAACAACTCGTGATCAACCAGGTGCAGGCTACGGTAAGCGCCATCTTTATGCAACGGAGTATGAAAGGTAAGTATATCGGCTTCACACACCAGTTTTTCTAGTGGTAGGAACGTTCCCTTATCTCCACGATCAGCACGTGGTGGATCACACAATAAGGTAGTAACACCCCATGCATTGAGGCGTGCATTCAACCGCGATCCCACATTGCCAACACCGATAATACCGACCGTTTTATCTCGTAATGCGAAACCATCACGCTCCGCCAGTGCCATGAGCGCAGAGAAAACGTATTCTACCACTGCAATAGCATTACAACCTGGTGCAGAGGCAAAGTGGATCTCTTGCTGATGTAACCAACTCTCATCCACATGATCCGTACCGGCAGTGGCAGTTCCAACAAATTGGATCTTGGTGTTCTGCAGTAGTTCCGCATTGACTGTCGTCACTGAACGTACCATCAAAGCATCAGCGTCAACCAATGCTGATTGTGGTATCGGACGACCGGGCACAGTCTCAACAACACCCATGCGCTGAAACAAGGGTTTTGCATATGGCATATTTTCATCAACTACAATTTTCACTTTATGCTCCAACAAGATACTGCTTGCTCGATAGATAACGGGGAAACCATTTTGCCACGCCATGAGCGGAAACCCAATCGTCCTACTAAACTCCACAGCACAGCCTTATTTTGGGATCCGTAAAAAATTATATAAAAATGCTGGAGGCAACAGGTGACGCTCTGTATAATGCCACGGCAATATTTTGTCTTTTCTACCTCCACTCTGGTGAGATATTGCCCATGTTGCGTATTTTGAAAGAAGCACTAACCTTTGATGACCTTCTCCTGGTTCCCGCCCATTCGACTGTTTTACCTAATAACGCGAAGCTTGAGACTCAGCTAACCCAAACCATCCAATTGAATATTCCTATGCTCTCCGCGGCTATGGATACCGTCACCGAGTCTCGTCTCGCCATTGCATTAGCACAAGAAGGCGGTTTGGGCTTTATCCATAAAAATATGTCTATTGAACGGCAGGCTGAAGAAGTCCGCCACGTGAAAAAACACGAAAGCGGTGTGGTCACTGAACCGCAAACCGTCACCCCAACAACCACCCTGCGTCAAGTAAAAGAACGAACCGACCGTAACGGTTTTGCCGGTTATCCCGTGGTCACTAAAGATCGTGAGCTGGTAGGCATTATCACTGGACGTGATGTCCGTTTTGTTACCGATTTAGATCAACCCGTCACAGCAGTCATGACGCCAAAAGAACGCCTGGTCACCGTTAAGGAAGATGAAGCACGTGAAGTTGTTTTGCAAAAAATGCATGAAAAACGGGTGGAAAAAGCCTTGGTTGTGGATGAAAACTTTCATCTGCTCGGTATGATCACCGTCAAAGATTTCCAAAAAGCGGAACGTAAGCCGAATGCCTGTAAAGATGAACGGGGACGCTTGCGTGTTGGTGCTGCTGTCGGTGCTGCTGTCAGTAGTGATAATGAAAAGCGAATTGATGCGCTAGTGGCGGCAGGTATTGATATTTTATTGATCGATTCTTCCCACGGTCATTCAGCAGGCGTACTACAGCGTATCAGTGAAACACGTGCTAAATACCCTGATTTGCAAATTATCGGCGGTAATGTCGCGACCGCAGCCGGTGCGATAGCACTAGCCGAGGCGGGTGTTAATGCAGTGAAAGTCGGTATTGGCCCCGGATCAATTTGTACCACTCGAATCGTAACCGGCGTAGGCGTGCCACAGATTACCGCCGTTTCTGACGTAGTGGATGCACTGGCGGAAAGAGACATCCCGGTTATCGCCGATGGTGGTATTCGTTTCTCTGGTGATATTGCCAAAGCGATTGCTGCCGGGGCATCCTGTGTGATGGTGGGATCAATGCTCGCAGGAACAGAAGAATCACCGGGTGAAATCGAGTTGTATCAAGGGCGCTCATTCAAATCTTATCGTGGTATGGGATCACTGGGAGCGATGTCTAAGGGGTCATCCGATCGTTACTTCCAAACTGACAACGCAGCAGACAAACTGGTACCCGAAGGCATTGAAGGGCGTGTTGCCTACAAAGGTTTACTGAAAGAGATCGTTCACCAACAAATGGGAGGGCTACGTTCATGTATGGGGCTAACCGGTTGCGCGACCATCGTTGAATTACGTACCAAAGCGAAATTCGTCCGTATTAGCGGGGCAGGTATTCAGGAAAGCCACGTACACGATGTGACTATTACCAAAGAATCACCTAATTACCGTATGGGCTAATTTTGGAATACAGCAAAATGACAAAAAATATCCACCAGCAGCATCGCATTCTTATTCTTGATTTTGGTTCTCAATATACTCAACTGGTGGCACGTCGAGTGCGTGAGATTGGTGTTTATTGTGAGCTATGGGCGTGGGACGTAACTGAAGAAAAAATCCGTAGATTTCAGCCAAGCGGTATCATTCTCTCTGGCAGCCCAAAGAGCACGACTGAAGATAACAGCCCACGCGCACCAGACTACGTATTCACCGCAGGTGTTCCCGTATTAGGTATATGCTATGGCATGCAAACGATGGCGTTACAATTGGGCGGAAAAGTAGCAGGTTCCGAACAACGTGAATTTGGGTATGCTCAAGTTGAAATTAAAACAAAGTGTGCTTTGACCGATAATCTTCAGGATGCCCGCAACCCTGCCGGCGATCCATTACTGGATGTTTGGATGAGCCATGGAGATAAAGTGATCGCGACTCCGCCAGACTTTGTCACTGTAGCCAGTACGGATAGCTGTCCCTTTGCCATTATCGCCAATGAGACAAAACATTTTTATGGCGTACAATTTCATCCAGAAGTCACACACACCACGCAAGGGCAGCACCTGCTGAAGCATTTTTTGCTGCACATCTGTCATTGTGCAGCGTTATGGACACCTGCTAATATCATTGAAAATACAGTAGAAAAGCTGCGTAAGAAAATTGGGGATGACCAGGTTATCCTGGGTTTATCCGGTGGTGTTGATTCATCGGTGACGGCCATGTTGCTGCACCGCGCGATTGGTAAACGCCTAACTTGTGTTTTTATTGATAACGGTCTGTTGCGTCTAGGAGAAGCAGAGCAAGTACTGGCAATGTTTGGCGATCAATTTGGCCTTAATATTATCCCTATTGCCGCAGAAGATCTTTTTCTAGAGGCGTTGTCTGGCATTGATGATCCCGAAGAAAAACGTAAGACTATCGGACGGGTGTTTGTTGAAGTGTTTGATAAACAGGCCAGTAAACAACAAGGCGTCAAATGGTTAGCACAGGGCACTATCTACCCTGATGTTATCGAATCTGCAGCGTCCGCCACTGGCAAAGCGCATGTTATTAAATCTCATCATAATGTCGGTGGTTTACCGAAAGACATGAAATTAGGTCTGGTTGAACCGCTAAAAGAACTCTTTAAGGACGAAGTGCGTAAAATCGGTTTAGCACTGGGCTTACCGTATAACATGTTATACCGCCATCCCTTCCCTGGCCCAGGTCTCGGCGTTCGCATACTAGGCTCAGTAAAAAAAGAATACTGTGATTTACTACGACGCGCCGATGCTATTTTTATTGAAGAACTACATAAATCTGATTTATATGACAAAGTCAGCCAGGCATTTACCGTCTTTCTACCGGTACGTTCAGTCGGGGTGATGGGTGATGAACGCAAATACGATTGGGTCGTTTCTCTGCGAGCGGTGGAAACTATCGATTTTATGACAGCACATTGGGCACACCTGCCGTATGATTTTCTGGGTCGCGTTTCTAATAGAATCATTAATGAGGTCAAAGGTATTTCTCGCGTGGTATATGATATTAGTGGCAAGCCTCCAGCAACAATAGAGTGGGAATGATAGACAGAGGTTTATGAAAATAGCAGCTATTCAGCGACCATTATCCACAGAACGCATTCAGCGATGCAGCCAATGTGACCTGTTGCTTAGCTTGCCCGTTTTGCAT
This sequence comes from Candidatus Fukatsuia endosymbiont of Tuberolachnus salignus, assembly GCF_964030845.1. Classification (NCBI taxonomy): domain Bacteria; kingdom Pseudomonadati; phylum Pseudomonadota; class Gammaproteobacteria; order Enterobacterales; family Yersiniaceae; genus Candidatus Fukatsuia; species Candidatus Fukatsuia endosymbiont of Tuberolachnus salignus. The sequence goes on along the minus strand of NZ_OZ034983.1, from coordinate 1,265,576 downwards.
AATAAACAAAGCGCTTATTGTCCGCGTTGTCGTGCAAAAATAGCCAGTGGACACGACTGGTCACTGATACGTTTGAGTGCGATGGCGGTGACAATGCTGTTATTAATGCCATTCGCTTTTAGCGAACCATTAATCAGTATTCGTCTGCTCGGTACCTGGATCGATGCCAGTTTGCTGACCGGCATTTGGCAAATATCTCGCCAGGGAGACCCGCTGACAGCTGGCATGGTTTTTTTCTGTACTATTGGTGCACCGGCGGTCCTGATATTTTCCATTCTCTATTTAAAGATTGGACGCCGTATTGGCCTCAATTTACGTCCGGTATTACTGATACTCGAACGGTTAAAAGAATGGGCCATGCTCGATATCTATCTTGTTGGTATCGCGATAGCTTGTATAAAAATAAAAGAATTTGCAGTTATTACCGCTGGTGTGGGTCTAATCGCTTATTTATTGTTGACACTACTGACTTTGCTGACGTTAATACATTTGAATGTCGAGCAGTTGTGGGAACGCTTCTACCCTCAGCGACAGGTTGACAGATCTGCAACGACCTTAGAGATTTGTTTGCCATGTCACCATACCTGCTGTCCTGATGAACGTGGCCGCTGCCCACGCTGTCATACCTCGCTACACCATCGTCGTCTTCATAGCTTGCAAAAAACCTGGGCGGCGCTGATTGCCGCGATGGTGTTATTACTACCCGCTAATTTACTGCCTATCTCAGTGGTCTATGTTAATGGAATGCGCGTAGAAGATACTATTTTCTCTGGCGTGGTTGCGTTGGCATCTGCGGGTCATGTGCCGATTGCACTGGTGGTTTTTATCGCCAGTGTGTTAGTGCCACTGACCAAAATTATCGTATTGGTCACGTTATTGCTCAGTATTCATCTAAAAACACAGCATAGCTTAAGAACACGGATGCGCTTGCTACGCGTGATTACCTGGATTGGTCGTTGGTCAATGCTCGATTTGTTTGTTATTGCGTTAATGATGTCGCTGATTAATCGCGATCAGCTGATTGCTTTTACTATGGGACCTGCTGCTTTTTATTTTGGATCGGCGGTTATTTTGACTATTCTTGCTGTTGAGTGGCTAGACAGCCGATTAATTTGGGATGCACATGCAACAGGAAACGCCGAATACACCGATTAAGGCTCAGATTAAGCATAAGAGCCGGATTTCTCCCTTCTGGTTATTGCCTTTTATTGCGCTTCTGATCGCGGGTGGACTAGTTTATAACAACTGGCAACAACGTGGTACAGAAGTCACTATCGATTTCCAGTCTGCTGCCGGAATTGTCGCCGGACGTACACCTATCCGTTATCAGGGGGTTGATGTTGGCGTGGTGCAATCTGTCAATCTGAATCAAAATCTGAGCAACATTGAAGTCAAGGCCAATATCAAAAATGACTTGAAAAACGCGTTACGTAGCGGTACCCAATTCTGGCTGGTGACACCTAAGGCCTCTTTGGCCGGCGTCTCTGGGCTGGATGCTTTAGTTGGCGGTAATTATATCGGTATTATGCCGGGTTCTGGCAAACTACAAACACATTTTACTGCATTGGATACCCAACCCAAATTCCATCAAAACACCGGTGAATTGATGGTTCATCTTTATGCTGATGATCTGGGATCACTGAATACAGGCTCGCTGGTTTACTATCGTAAAATTCCAGTGGGCAAAGTTTACGATTATAACATTGCACCACAGCCCCATTATCAGCAAGGCAATGATCAAAAGCACGGTGGTGTTATCATCGATGTCCTGATCGATCGCCGTTTCGCCAAATTAGTCAAAAGTGAGAGCCGTTTCTGGAATGTGTCCGGTTTTAAAGGCACACTCAGCTTGAATGGCCTATCGGTACAAATGGAAAATATGAGCGCGTTAGTCAATGGTGCTATTGCCTTTGATTCACCGCCGCACAGTAGCAACGCCGGTATGGACCAACAGTTCCAACTTTATGATGATTTAGCACAGAGTCAACGTGGGGTATCGATTACACTGGATTTACCCAATGCTAATAACCTAAATGAAGGGCGTACCCCGCTAATCTACCAGGGATTACAGGTAGGAACATTAACCACAGTTACGCTGCAAGCAGATAATAAAATCACAGGCGAACTCACCATTGATCCTTCCGTCGTTGATTTAATGCGCAGTGGTAGCCGTATTGAAATGAGAAGTCCACGTATCAGCTTTAATGAAATAAAATTAAGTGAGATCCTAACGGGTAATACCTTGGAATTATTCCCGGGTGGCGGTGAGCTGCAAAAACATTTTACTGTGCTCGATAGCATCAGTAGTTTGTTACAACAACCTAATGTGTTACAGCTACAATTGAACGCGCCGCAAAGTTATGGCATTGATGTCGGTCAGCCAATTACTCTCAACGGCATTAAAATTGGTCAGATATTGAGCCGTCGTTTGAATAATAAAGGGGTGATGTTTACTGCGGCAATCGAAGCGGCATATCGCCATTTAGTGCACCAGGACAGCAAATTTGCGGTCAATAGCCGAATTAGTGTCAAACTTGGCTTTAACGGTATCGATATTGAGGGAGCCAGTGCGCAGGAATGGATCGACGGCGGTATACTTCTACTACCGGGCAGCAACAGTGGCAAGCCATTGAAACAATATCTACTTTATGGCAGTGTGTCTAAAGCACAGCAGGGTTTGTTTGGTGCTACACCAATAACGCTCACTTTGGTCGCTAATAGCCTGCCAGACGTACAAACTGGCTCGGTGGTGTTGTACCGCAAATTTCAAGTCGGAGAAATCGTCAATATTCGTCCAAAAGCCGAGCAATTTGAAGTAGATGTGTATATTCAACCGCAATACAGTAACTTATTGACAGATAACAGTATTTTTTGGACAGAAGGGGGTGCAAAAATACAACTTGACACCAGTGGATTAAATATTCAAGCCTCGCCACTTAACAGAGTATTAAAAGGTGCTATCAGTTTTGATAATCTGGCTGGAATAACAACAAATAAAAGTGCTAAGCCCCTACTCTATATATCAGAGTCCGTTGCACGTGCCAGGGCGGTAAACCAGGCTACCGAAGGTTTAATTATCGTGCTCGATACAGTAGAAGCAGGGTCATTACAAGTTGGGACGCCGTTGCTGTTCCGTGGGATAGAAGTGGGTACGGTCAGGGCACTCAATCTAGGTGGCATGTCGGACAGGGTACAGATTACGCTATGTATCAGCCCCAAATATCAACACTTGGTGCGGCAGAATAGTGTATTTTGGTTAGCCTCTGGTTATAACCTGGAATTTGGTTTAACCGGTGGTGTATTAAAGAGTGGAACCTTTGGACAATTTATTCGTGGAGGCATTGCTTTTGCCACGCCCCCTACGGTTCCGTTAGCACCCAAGGCTCAAGTTAATCAACATTTTCTTCTAAATACCGAAGCACCTAAAGGTTGGAAAAACTGGGGGACGGCGATCCCCACTCTTTGAAATAAATACTCACTAGACTTCTTTCGAAACCGTAGTTTGTTATGTGAAGTCAAGGTACCCGGAGCACAGTAACTTTGGTTAACATATCAGTACATGGGAATTGCGAGCACCGCGTAACGCCGAATGCGTATCACGCAGTAGGTTTCTAAAGAGATCAATTAATCATCAAGGGATCATCGTATGAACTTATCACGATTTATAGGTATTAGTACCCTGTTATCTGTGCTTTCATTTTCTGGATTAGCGGCTGTACCACAAAATTATCTCTATACTGCTTCTGATGATTTAAAACAGCTTCAAACATTAATTACTAGACCTGATATTGTAGGTGTACAAATTGTTTACAATTGGAAAATTTTAGAAAAGGGCCAAGATGAATATGATTTTTCTCGTATCGAACAAGATTTAGCGTATCTCAATGGCCTGAATAAAAAATTAGTCATTCAAATCCAGGATCGTTTTTTTGAACCTGATGCTAAAAATGTTCCCGCTTATTTATTGCAACAACCCATTTATCAAGGAGGCGTAGTAGCACAATATGATAATCCGGGCGAAGGAAAGCCAATCGGTCAAGGGTGGGTGGCGCAACAATGGAACCCTGCAGTACAACAACGCTATCAAAAATTGATTGCGGCATTAGCTAAAAAATTTGATGGTCAAGTTTTTGCTGTGAATCTACCAGAAACTGCCATTGATTTGGATATCAAGCATGATAAAACCGGGTTTAGTTGCGATAAATATTTCCAGGCAGAAATAGATAATATGCGTTTTGCCAGAGAAGCATTTAAAAAATCTCACGTGGTGCAATATGTTAATTTCTGGCCTTGTGAATGGAATAATGATCATCAATATATGTCACGGCTTTTCGCTACCGCTGCGAAAAATAATATAGGATTGGGTGGGCCGGATATTGTTCCCAACAAAAAGGGTCAGATGAAAAATGCTTATCCTTTTTTTCATCAATATAAAGGAAAATTAAGCCTGGTCGCAATGGCAGTGCAAGAACCGACCCTGACTTATACTAATCCAGCCACTCAGAAACCCTTTACACGCGCCGAATTTACCGATTATGCCGAGCATTATCTTGGTGCGAATATTATTTTTTGGAGCACGTCATCGCCTTGGTTGAAGTACTAACCTGTGTAACAAAAATGTATTGTTATGCAGGTGTACACCTTTAACGGATATTTAAATATAATTGATATCTGTTAGAGTTTAGTTTCAAGTGTCTTTTCATTGTATATTTTATTTAGTTCATGAACTGTAAAGTCAATTCTTTTAACATTATTTTGCAATGTTTTTATTGCTTTTAGATCGAAAAGATTTCGTTTGTAGCTCGGAGAACCCTTTTCTGTCTTACCCCTATTTTTTATTTGCTTTTCAAGATGAATTATTTTATTTTCTAAATTTTTTTTACATTCGTCAAGTTGACTTATTGTATATTGTTTTTGTATAGTATCGATACTTCTATTTATAGTGCGACACTCATGAATCTCTTTAGTGAGTTGAGTGATTTTTCTTCCTGTGATAGTTGGATTTTGAATTTCATCTACTAATTTTTTAGTCTTAACTTTCATACTCTCTCTTAAATTATCAACCAATTTTTTTCTGTTTTCTCCAGTTTCTTTACTAGCAAGGTTGAGCTGAGAGATTGCTCTACCACCCGCTGCACGTACTTGTGTTATTCTATGATTTATGTGCATTATTGCTTGTGATTGATTTATGCTAAATAATCCTTTGATAAAAGTATCAGCTTTTGGATTCTTCTGCCGTAATAATCCTATACCATGCATTAATACAGGTTTTATTTGATTGTTTAAATTTATAATGCCCATGATTACCTCAATATTAATTTTTTTAAAAATCTAGACAATATTAAATTCAATTTCATGTAAAAAATATAAAAAAACGCCCATAAGACAGATAATAATTATTAAAAATAAAGAAAACACAGCTTTATTTTACTTATTTTTACAAATCTTTTAAAATAATAACCTTAATAGATATTGGGCAAAAAATAATTATGCAACCCCGTGAATTATTTATTTCATTGCACAAAGACCAGCGCAGACGCGATCAGCATTATCTTTGTTTATTATTGACAACAGCGATAATGACATTTTTGCTGCATTTATGTACGGGCGATGCCTGGATTTGGCCAACACAATGGTTTAGTGAACAAGGACGGTTGTTTATCTGGCAATTGCGGCTACCTCGAGCACTGGCAGTGATGATGGTAGGTGCGAGTTTGGCGGTATCTGGCGCGGTCATGCAAGCGCTATTTGATAACCCTCTAGCAGAACCTGGATTATTAGGGGTGGCTAACGATGCAGGTGTGGGTTTGGTTTTGGCGATTTTTATTGACAACAGCGATAATGACATTTTTGCTGCATTTATGTACGGGCGATGCCTGGATTTGGCCAACACAATGGTTTAGTGAACAAGGACGGTTGTTTATCTGGCAATTGCGGCTACCTCGAGCACTGGCAGTGATGATGGTAGGTGCGAGTTTGGCGGTATCTGGCGCGGTCATGCAAGCGCTATTTGATAACCCTCTAGCAGAACCTGGATTATTAGGGGTGGCTAACGGTGCAGGTGTGGGTTTGGTTTTGGCGATTTTGTTCGGTGGGAGTTTATTAACAGTAAGCCTACTCAGTACCAGTGCGGTTATCGGCGCATTATTGATGACGTTATTGTTATTAGCTTTTGCCCGATATCAGCTCACTAACTCGCATCTATTACTGGTAGGTGTGGCACTGGGCATTGTCTGTGGGGCTATCATGACTTGGGCAGTCTATTTCAGTAGCAGCCTCGATCTGCGCCAGCTCATGTACTGGATGATGGGTGGATTTGGTGGTATAGATTGGCGTCAACAAGGAGGGGTGCTGGCATTATTGCCGGTGGTTTTGTGGTTATGCTGTCAGGGACGGGCACTCAACTTCATTGCCTTGGGTGAACAACAGGCACGGCAATTAGGTATCCGCTATCATTTGTGGCGCAATCTATTGATACTGGCTATAGGTTTATTAGTAGGGATAAGCGTGGCACTGGCGGGTGTAATTAGCTTTATCGGCTTGGTGATTCCGCATATTTTGCGGCTAACGGGTCTAACCGATCAGCGGAGGTTATTGTTGGGTTGCGCCCTGGGTGGCGGTAGTGTGTTGTTGTTAGCCGATATCGTGGCGCGTGTTGCCTTATCCTCGGCGGAGATACCTATTGGTGTAGTAACAGCGACTTTGGGTTCACCGGTTTTTATCTGGTTATTAACGCGGGTACAAAATGGCAGCCAAAATACATGGTAGCACAACTGATTACAGAAATATTATGCAACTTGACAAGGTGGGGGTCCGCTCCCGTCTCGCACCTTTTTCTGCTCAAGTTGAAGCAGGGTTACAAATTCATCTTATTGGTGCGAACGGAGCGGGTAAAAGCACACTACTGGCGCGGATAGCAGGTCTGCTACCAGGAGAGGGAACCGTTCTTCTTGCGGGAAAATCATTACCAGACTATCAGGGGCATGAATTAGCGCGCTATCGAGCTTATCTCCCTCAACAGCAACCGGCGACGGCGGTAATGCCACTATTCCAATATCTTGCTTTACATCTGCCAGGCGGCACCTGTGTCGATCGGCCTACTGTAGTGGCCACTATCGGTTATCTATGTCAAAAATTACGTTTAGTAGGTAAATTGCCGCACAGGCTAAACCTGTTGTCTGGTGGTGAATGGCAACGAGTTCGGCTAGCGGCGATTTTTTTGCAGGTGTGGCCGGATATTAATAGCGATAGCAAAATATTATTACTCGACGAGCCTGCTAACAGCCTGGATGTGGGGCAAAAAGCAGCGCTGAACGACTTGGTAAGAAAATTTTGTCAGGCCGGACGCAGTGTCATTATCAGTACCCATGATTTAAATCATAGTTTGCAACAGGCCGATCAGATTTGGTTATTAGCTGCTGGTCGAGTTGTTATTCAAGGAAAGGCTAAACAAGTGATGCAGCCCAAAATCTTGTCTAAAATATTCGGCATCGAATTTCAACGACAACGTTTTCATCAACGTGATTGGATTATATAGCGGCTATTATCACCAATGGTAAATTGTCGGTCTAAATATAAATAGAATATTGACACGTACTTCGCTTTATAGAAATAACTCACGGCTTTTCAATGGCTTGTTGCCTAAATAAGGCCGCAACGCCATGCGAGTAAAACGTTTCGCGGCTCGTAAGGTTTCAACATCAGGAAATTCTCCACAAGCCAGAGCCTGTAGCTCTCGACCCGTAAAACTATCATTACTTATTACCGAACTAACGATAAAACCTTTCTTTTGTTGATAGTGGTAAATCATGCCCGCCTTCACCTTTTGTCCACTGAGTGCACAGTGAAGAAAATCGACGCCGTAACCCAGGTTGGCTAACGTCGCCAGTTCAAATTGACGTAAGGCATGTTCAGGTGATCCTTTGGTGAGGCTCTGTAAACTAAGATTTTTTAAACAATGGAGATAGGCAAAAAATAGCTCCGAATAATTGGTGCCAGGCTCCAAAAGACGCGATAATAGCTCATTTACATAGAAGCCACTGTATAACAGGTTGCCACTGAGGGGCAAAGCAAGAGAAATCGGTTCCGCATAACACAAGATTTTTATTTCTCCACGGCCACTCCAACGGGCTAATAACGGGACAAAAGGTTGTAAGCAACCTTTCAGATTAGAATTTCGTCCACGCGCACCCTTGGCGAGGACGGTTATCCGTCCTTCTTTTTCAGTGAAAAGATCCAGTAGTAAGCTGGTTTCACTGTAGGGGCGCCGATGTAAAACAAATGTGCGGTGCCAGGCTTCTCTTAGCACTGCTTATTTCAAATCATCGATGTAGCCTAGGCTACGTAATGCGCGTTCGTCATCTGCCCAGCCCGATTTCACTTTTACCCATAATTCAAGATGGACTTTAACCATAAACATCTGTTCCATATCTTGACGCGCTTCGATACCGATAGTTTTGATTTTTGCCCCTTTATTGCCAATAACCATTTTTTTCTGGCCTTCTCGCTCCACTAAAATTAAACCGTGAATGGTGTAACCACCGCGCGCATTGATTATAAATTGTTCAACTTCAACTGTTACGGAATAAGGCAACTCTTCACCCAAAAAGCGCATCAGCTTTTCACGAATGATTTCCGATGCCATAAAGCGTTGTGAACGATCGGTAATGTAATTTTCTGGGAAGTGATGTTCCGCTTCTGGAATATATCGGCGCACAATATTGGCGATAGTTGTCAGGTTTATGTTCTTTTCCGCCGCAATGGGAACAATATCAAGGAAAGACATTTGTTGGCTAATAAACTGCATATGCGGTAATAGCTTTGATTTATCGATGACATTATCAATTTTATTGATCGCCAACAATACTGGGCACTGTACATGACGCAGTTTATTAACCACCATTTCGTCATCAGCTGTCCAGTGGGTTCCCTCAACCACAAAAATCACTAATTCAACGTCTCCGATGGCACTGCTCGCTGCTCGATTCATTAACCTGTTGATGGCGCGTTTTTCTTCAATGTGTAGCCCAGGTGTATCAACATAAATAGTTTGATAAACCCCTTCAGTATGGATCCCCATAATGCGATGACGTGTAGTTTGTGGTTTGCGCGAAGTAATGGAAACTTTTTGCCCCAGTAACGCATTAAGTAGAGTGGATTTCCCAACATTCGGGCGCCCAACAATAGAAATAAACCCACAGTATTTTTTTGGTACTTCACTCACCTTGCAGCTCCAACTTTATTAATGTTTGTTCCGCTGCTGCTTGTTCAGCTTTACGGCGACTTGATCCACTCCCCACCACAGGTTCACTCAAGCCACTGACGTGGCAGTGGATAGTAAATTTTTGATCATGAGCCTCACCGCTGACCTGGGTAATCAGGTAAGAAGGCAAGGACCTATGCAAACGTTGCAGGTATTCCTGCAAACGTGTTTTTGGATCTTTCTGTTTTTCACCGGGGCTGATTTCTGCTAAACGCTCGGCGTACCAGGTTAGAACTAACTGTCCAACCTTTTGTATATCACTGTCCAAAAATATGCCGCCAATAATTGCTTCCACGGTATCTGCCAAAATAGATTCGCGGCGAAAACCACCACTTTTCAGCTCGCCAGGCCCCAGGCGCAAACATTCACCCAGGTGAAATTCACGCGCCATTTCAGCCAAGGTACCCCCCCTGACCAAGGTCGCACGCATTCGGCTCATATCACCTTCATCTACCAAAGGAAAACGTTGATAGAGTGCATTAGCAATAACAAAATTCAAAATAGAATCACCCAGAAACTCTAAACGTTCATTGTGTTCACTGTCGGCACTACGATGCGTCAACGCTTGCAGTAAAAGTGCCTGTTGCTGAAAAGTGTAGCCCAGCTTGTGCTGTAGCCTATCTATTACGATGGGATTCATGAGTTACCAATAGTTCAACAATACGTTAGAAATAAGACAAATCTCTTTCATTCGGCTTCTTGCAAAACCATAATTCGTTATGTGAAGTGAAGTCAAAGCGCCCGGAGCACAGCAACCGACTGTAGTACATGAGGATTGCGAGCTCCACGTAACGCAGAATTTGCAGCACATAGTAGGTTTTGCAAGAAGCCTATTAATGAATGCCGCCAATACGGTTTAGACGTACTCCCGTTGGCCATTCACCTTCCTGCTTATCAAAACTCATCCAGATAGCCGTTGCTTTACCCACCAGGTTACGTTCAGGTACAAAGCCCCAATAACGGCTGTCTGCACTGTTATCCCGATTATCACCCATCATAAAATAGTGACCTTCAGGCACCACCCACACGCCAAAAGACTGACCAGGTTGTTGATAATAGGAACTTAGCTGATCGTGAGCACCCGGAACGGTTAAAATAGGATGCGTGACTGAACCAATGCGCTCATCACGAGTACGCAGACGTATCCCCTCTTCGGGTATTTCCCGATCCAGTGGGATCTGAAAAAAACCTGCTGATGACTCGCTGTTACCCAGAAAACGGAACGTCTGTACGAGTTCACTCGGTAAGAGTGTACTGTAAGTCATCACCAGTTTACTCTCACAAGTATTGCCACTGCTGCAGGACGGCTGTACCGTGACTTCTTTGCTGACAGGATCATAGCTCACTCGATCACCGGGTAAACCAATAACACGTTTAATATAGTCGAGTCGCGGATTTAACGGATATTTAAAAACGGCAATATCACCACGTTTAGGATGACCGGTTGGGATCAGTGTCGTTAAGCTGATAGGATCTTTAATGCCATAAGCATATTTCTCCACCAAAATAAAATCACCTATCAATAATGTCGGCATCATTGAACCCGAAGGGATCTGAAAAGGTTCGTAAATAAACGAACGCATGATGAATACCAGTGCCAATACGGGAAAAATCGAGACAGTATGCTCGATCCAACCAGGTTGTTTGGCTGCTTTTTGCTGCGCATTATTATCCAGCAGATCACCACCAGCGGTATCAATAGCGGCAACTTTTGCCTGACGAGCCGGTGCCCATTTTAAGCGTTCTAAACACCAAATAATCCCTGTCACCAGCGTTGCTATAGCTAAAAGCAAAGCGAACATGTTAGCCATACGATCTCCTATTTGCTATTTTTACCCACGTGTAAAATGGCCAAAAAAGCTTCTTGTGGAAGTTCAACGTTCCCAACCTGCTTCATCCGTTTTTTGCCTTCTTTCTGTTTCTGCAACAGTTTCTTTTTACGACTGACATCGCCACCGTAACATTTGGCAATGACATTTTTGCGCAATTGTTTTACTGTCGATCGTGCAATAACCTGATTACCAATAGCAGCTTGAATCGCAATATCAAATTGTTGACGTGGGATAAGTTCTTTCATTTTTTCCACTAAATCACGACCACGGTATTGCGCGTTATTACGATGAGTAATCAATGCTAACGCATCGACACGCTCGTTATTGATCAACACATCGACCCGCACCATATCCGCAGTTTGGAATTTGCTGAAATTATAATCCAGAGACGCGTACCCACGAGATGTTGATTTCAGACGATCAAAGAAATCCAGCACCACTTCTGCCATTGGAATATCGTAAGTTAAAGCGACTTGATTACCGTGATACACCATATTGGTCTGTACACCACGTTTTTCGATACATAGCGTGATCACATTACCCAGGTATTCCTGCGGTAACAACATATGACATTGAGCAATAGGCTCGCGCAATTCTGTAATATTGTTTAACGGAGGGAGTTTCGATGGGCTATCAATATGCAGGGTTTCTTTGCCTGTAGTCTGTACTTCATACACTACTGTTGGTGCGGTGGTGATCAGATCAAGATCGTATTCACGTTCCAAACGTTCTTGAATAATCTCCATATGTAATAATCCAAGAAAGCCACAACGAAAGCCGAAACCCAGTGCAGTGGAACTCTCGGGTTCATAAAAGAGAGAAGCATCGTTCAAACTCAGTTTACCCAGTGCATCACGGAAAGTCTCATAATCATCAGAACTGATCGGGAACAAGCCCGCATAAACCTGAGGCTTAACTTTTTGAAAGCCAGGCAAAGCGCTTTCTGCCGGTTGGTGGTTCAATGTCAATGTATCACCAACCGGTGCGCCAAGAATGTCTTTGATGGCACAAACTACCCAACCCACTTCACCGCAATTGAGCTTATCACGATCAATACGTTTCGGAGTAAAAATGCCCAAACGATCCGCATTATAACTTTGACCCGTACTTATTACTTTAATTTTATCACCTTTGCACAGAGTGCCGTTTTTAATACGAATTAAAGAAACAACACCTAAATAATTATCAAACCATGAATCGATAATCAGTGCCTGCAACGGGGCACTGGCGTCTCCTGTTGGAGGGGGAATATCACGAACCAGGCGTTCCAGTACATCGCTGACACCCACGCCCGTTTTTGCTGAACAACGCACGGCATCAATTGCGCTAATACCCACGATGTCTTCAATTTCTTGTGCGACGCGATCGGGATCAGCAGCCGGTAAGTCAATTTTATTCAGCACTGGAACCACTTCTAGATTCATTTCCATTGCGGTATAACAATTAGCTAATGTTTGCGCTTCTACCCCTTGACCGGCATCAACCACCAACAGTGCTCCTTCACAAGCAGCCAGTGAGCGGGAGACCTCATAAGAGAAATCAACATGTCCGGGGGTGTCGATAAAATTAAGCTGATAGCTTTGACCATCCTTAGCGTGGTAATCCAAAGTTACACTTTGTGCTTTAATAGTAATACCGCGTTCACGTTCGAGATCCATCGAATCAAGAACTTGTGCTGCCATCTCACGTTCAGCTAAACCACCGCAAATTTGGATAATACGGTCGGATAGTGTCGACTTGCCATGATCGATATGGGCAATAATGGAGAAATTTCGTATGAATTTCATTTGTAAATTTTTTCTCTTAAGAGGCTGTTCAGAACTCAAAAAAACCACCCTGCAAATTTGCCTGCATATTACAGCTTTATCCGATAGGTAGAAAGGACGCAAAACAGAGTGAATGAAGCAAACCGACCAAAAATAATCCAAGGGCTGTTCAATCACCATGTAAACGCCGAGCATCAATCACATCCGGCAACATCTTGAGTTTGGCTAATACGCGCCCCTGTACTTCTGCATTATAGATTTCAATATCCATATCGAGGGACGCTAATTGTTTTTTGACATCACAGTGGCTGCTAATCCGCAAAACATTCACTTTCTCATTAGCCAAGACTGTGGTGATATCACGTAATAATCCGCTGCGATCATTAGCGATAACTCGTACTACTAAAGAATAACCGTTCGAGTAATTGTCTCCCCATGTTGCTTCTATGATACGTTCAGGTGCATGAGATCTCAGCTCTGCCAGTTGCTCACAAGCGACCTGGTGAATGGAGACTCCCCGTCCTTGGGTGATAAAACCAACAATTTCATCTGCGGGTATTGGCTGGCAACAACGGGCGATATAGTGCATTAGATTACCTATTCCTTGCACAATAATACGCCCGTTGTCTTTGCTACTGGTATGTAAAGAGTGCTGAGTCTTATGGGTTAGCTGATGTAGAGCCTGCTGATCAGCTTCTTCCGCACTGGGTTTCTTAAACGTGCCCTGTAAGAAATTAACCATTTGGTTAACACGGACATCACCACTGCCAATAGCTGCCAATAATTCATCCAGTGAATTGACGTTATAACGTGAGATCAACAGTTTTTCGGCTTTTTTCAAGCTAATATTGAGTTGTTCCAACTCATTGTCCAATATCTGACGTCCAGCCAGGATGTTTTTATCCCGATCCTGTTTGCGGAACCAATAATGAATTTTAGAACGTCCACGGTGAGTAGTGACATAGCCTAAATTAGGATTCAACCAGTCACGGCTCGGATTCGGTTGCCTTTGAGTAGTAATTTCAATCTGATCACCCATTTTCAGGTGATAGGTAAAGGGGACGATGCGACCACCCACTTTAGCGCCAATACAACGATGCCCAATATCACTATGGATATAGTAAGCGAAATCCAGTGGTGTAGAGTTGACTGGTAAATCAATCACATCACCTTTCGGTGTAAAAACGTAAACTCGATCATCAAATACTTGGCTGCGTACTTCGTCAAGCATCTCTCCTGAATCTGCCATTTCTTCTTGCCAGGCAATCAGTTTACGCAACCACGCGATCCGGTTTTCGTAGCCTGAATGCCCGACCGCGGCCGCACCTTCTTTATATTTCCAATGAGCGGCAACGCCCAATTCGGCATCTTCATGCATTCGTTCAGTACGGATTTGGATTTCTAACGTTTTTCCCTTGGGTCCCAGTACCACGGAATGAATCGATTGGTAGCCATTGGGTTTAGGATTAGCGACATAATCATCAAACTCATCCGGTAAATGGCGGAAATAGGTATGGACCACGCCTAATGCCGCATAACAGTCTTGCAGGCGTTTGACGACGATGCGCACTGCGCGCACATCAAAAAGTTCATCAAAGGTGAGCGACTTTTTCTGCATTTTGCGCCAAATGCTATAGATATGTTTGGGGCGGCCATAAATTTCCGCCTCTATGTTTTCATCCGCCATAGCACTACGCAACGTGGTGGTAAAATTGTCAATAAACTTTTCACGATCAATACGCCGCTCATGAAGTAATTTGGCAATTTGTTGATATCGGGCAGGATGCAAATAGCGGAAGCAGAGATCTTCCAGTTCCCATTTGATTTGACCGATACCCAATCGATTCGCCAGAGGAGCATAAATATTGGAACATTCTTTAGCGGCCAAAACCCGTTCATCTTCTGGAGCATCTTTCACTTCCCGCAGATGTGCGATTCGTTCTGCCAGCTTAATCACTACACAGCGAAAATCTTCTACCATCGCGAGTAACATACGACGAACATTGTCCACTTGTTCGCAACCCATCGTATCATTGTGGGTTGCTTTTAACTGGCGAATCGCGTCCATATCACGCACCCCACGGATCAGTGTCGTGATGCTTATGCCCATATTTTCGTTAAGGGTTGCTTCCTCTACTAAATTGGCATCCACTAACGGAAATAGCAACGCGGCACGCATACTGTCGTTATCCATACTGAGAGTGGCAAGAATTTCTACCATTTCCAGACCACGCCACAGCAACAGAGAAGCATCTGGATGATTTTTCGTCTGCTGTTCACAATAGTGCCACGTTTCAGCCAGTCGCTCGGACGACTGAGGATTCAGCCGTAGATTGGCGATCCACAGATCAAGAGCAAATTCACCCGCCGGGTTCAAATGTGTATTTCTGACAGCAACCATAATTTCCCCGTTATTAAGCGGCCTGTTACCGTTACTTATCTTTGATGGTTTATTACTGACTATGCGAGGCTATTCGAAATCTATGGAGAAACATGTTGCGTGACGTGGATCCTATGTTGCGCGGTGCTCACAATAGACTTCAAACAGATCCTTACTCACCCAAACAGTGGTATATACCCAATGAATTTCGAGTTACGGCAAGGCGGCAATCAATCGAATCCCAAGCGTGTACAAGTAGTACATGACTGGGATGAGTGCGAGCAGCCAACGCCGCCGTAACTTGAAAGGCGAAGGGTATATCTGTATAGAAAACCTCGCCGGATTTTAGTACAACATAAGCCAATGGAGAATACAAATTTCTCGCCTTGACTTCACCCCCCTCGCTACGGTTTTGCAAGAAGCCTAATGATAAAAAATGCTTTTTTTCGAAAGGATTTTTTCCTAAATTAGACTAGAATGCCCAGCCGGTAGCGATTTTGTGTAACCACACTGACATGAGCCTAGAAGAAAAAAATATTGCTATTAAAAGCAGTTCATGAGTTAATGCGCCCCAGCCTGTGGTACAGATCTGCCTATTTATGCACGACATCTTGAGTAAAGTAGTTCATATTTAAAGCGTTATCGTTGATAGCCCTTCACTGACGAATTTTCTTCAATAAATGCCTCCATAAGTAACGACTGATAGCTGGCTATAACACGCCCGTGGCGGCAAATTTTTTAATAAAGGAAATACACATGTCTGATACAAAAAAAGGCTCAGTAAAGTGGTTCAACGAGTCTAAAGGTTTTGGTTTTATTACACCAGAAGACGGTAGCAAAGATGTCTTCGTGCACTTTTCTGCAATCAAGAGCGATGGCTTTAAAACCTTAGCTGAAGGGCAACAGGTACAGTTTACTATCGAAAACGGTGCTAAAGGTCCATCTGCAGCAAACGTCACTACTGATTGATATTTAATCATTTTGCTTTGCTGATGCTATGAACCCGCTGATAGGCGGGTTTTTTGAAGCCCCTCACCCAAGTAACCTGTTCGAAATCTCTTGTGCTCGCCGTGTTTTGGTTAAGTCACTCGTCAAAAACAATCTCAAAATGTTCACTTGTTACCTTGTGTTGTATATGAAAAACGCAACTACGCTTTCTCGCCTATTTTTCCCTATCTGAGCGTCACACATGACGATTCCGAATAAATTCTAATATCACTGCATATTAAATGATTTTACTCATCCGATACCTACAGGAATGCTATCATTCGGTGAAAAAATAAAAAGGAGCTGTAGGTTAATACGGATAATACGGAAATTAATGCAAAATCTTCGCCAAAAAGTCTTTAGCACGATCTGATTTGGGATTAGTGAAAAAGTCATCTTTGTTACTGTCTTCGAGGATTCTCCCTTCATCCATAAAGATTACCCTGTCAGCCACTCTACGTGCAAAGCCCATCTCATGAGTAACCACCATCATGGTCATACCCTCTTCAGCTAATTTCGTCATTACGTCCAGTACTTCGTTGATCATTTCTGGATCGAGAGCGGAGGTGGGTTCATCAAATAATATGGCAACAGGATCCATACACAGCGCCCTTGCAATAGCTACACGCTGCTGCTGACCGCCAGATAACTCGGATGACAATTTTTCTGCATGCGCAGTAAGCCCAACACGTTGTAACAATTGTAGACCTTTTTCACGAGCTGTCGTTTTATCACGCTTGAGTACTTTCACTTGTGCCAACGTTAGGTTTTTAATGATAGAGAGATGCGGAAATAACTCAAAATGTTGGAACACCATACCAATTTTTGCACGTAATGCAGCCAAATTGATATCCTTATCATTCACTGCAATTCCGTTAACTTTAATATTTCCCTGCTGAATGGACTCCAGGGCATTAACTGTCTTAATCAAGGTGGATTTCCCTGAACCTGAAGGACCACAGACCACCACAACTTCACCTTTTTTCACTTCAATGGAACAGTCGTGCAAAACTTGAAAATGGCCGTACCACTTAGACACGTTTTTCAAGGAAATCATAAAGTTATCCTTTGTATGTTAAAGAGTCAATCAGCATCACAAAAGAAATCAGCGAATGCAAGAGATTTAATAAAGCGACTCAGCCCCAAGCGGACGTGTTTTAAAACGACGATGCAACCACAAGTATTGTTCTGGTGCACGCATAATTTCTTTTTCAACCACTTTATTCATAAAACTCGCGGCAGCTACATTATCATCCACTGGATATTCCTTCAGTGCTGGCTGGATCAATAGCTCGTAACCACAACCATTTTGTTTTCTGATCAACACCACGGGTACCAAAGCAGGATTTGCCATCCTCACTAACATAAAAGTACCGTTGGTAGTAGCAGCGCGATCAACCGCAAACAATGGCGCAAATACACTGCCTTTGGCGCCGTAATCCTGATCAGGGGCAAACCATACCGCTTCACCTTTCCTCAGGGCATGTACCATACCACGTAGATCTTTACGCGCCAACATAGCCTTATTGGAACGCATACGCCCCCAAGTTTGTACAAATTCCAGTGCCTTATTGTTGTGAGGACGATACATTGCCATCATTGGCTGACATTGTCCCATCACTCTTCCTCCCAACTCTAATGACATAAAATGTATGCCGATCAGTAACGCACCACGATTATTTTCTTGTGCATGCTGTAAATGATGTAAACCAGACACCGTAAACCAACGTTGAATTCGGGCGTTCGACCAGAACCACGCCATACCTGTTTCCAACAACCCCATGCCAAGTGATTCAAAATTGCTTGTAATAGTCTGTTCCAAAAGCTGTTTATCCATTTGAGGAAAACAAAGTTCCAGATTACGCCTGGCAATAAAAACACGCCTTTTAAGGAACCGCATGGATAAACGTCCCAGGTAGACACCGAGCCTAAGCAGCAGTGGATAAGGAAGCTGGATTAACAAAAAAAGGATACCCAAACCAAACCAGGTCAACCAGTAATAAGGATGCAATAGCAAAAACTTAAACCTTGGTGATCTCATCACATGTAGCCCCGTTTTCATCTATACACTTATACGCTTCCAAGAAAACCTTATCGTGCCATGCGCCAGGCGGGGAAGAGGAGATTTTTTCAGTTAATTTGAGCATGGCAGCTATTTTATTGAAACAAATGAAAATATTTGTAGTGTAAAACCTTTAGCGCCCACCATTCATGGGGCCTTTTATCTCTTCAAACCACTCAAGTAATTCATGACGCAAAACCTTTGGTAACACCGCATGATGATAACCATTGATGGCACCCGCCAAAGCTAATAACATATTAACACCCAACGAACTCTTAAGCGCGCGTAGTTGCAAATAACTGCATTTTTCCCCTTTGAGTCGCAGTTCATGAACATTTTTGATGCCCACTTTCCATAACAACCGCTCAATACCAAGACTTAAATTAGGCAAATCTTTCAATCTAATAGCTTTTTTTTTCTTCCTTAAGGCTTCTGCCTCAGCTCCCTGATGGGCAAGATGAACAAAATGGGTTAAGGTCTCCTTTTCTTGCCACAACGTTTGATCGACCCAGTAGTATCGTAAGAAAACTGGTATACCTCGTTTGTAATAAACCAGATTTGTCATTTTCCGTGCCTGGAAAAGATGTTCAACATTATCATTAGCCCGTAAATACAATTCACCGTCAGAAACCAACGCAAACATAATGCCATTAGATAACAAACCATATCCACCGAACTGTGAACGAGAAGTGATAGGTTTTAGGAAGGTAAAATAATCCTGAACCTGAGCTATTTTTTTTTCTGATAAATGCTTCATTACTGCTCCTTTAGTAAAAGCCAGATCACTATTCCGTTGCAATAAGTATTAGAGGAACAACTAACTAGAAAATACGCAATATATATCGAGGATCCAAACACAAAATGAATTTGCATTGGCTTACATCACAATTCTGCGAGGCGCCTTGAAAAATTCTGTTGATCTTCTATCTGACATTAGAAACTGTGCTTAAATACAGCATGGGTAACACAATTTTCCTAAATAGAGGGGTGGGTGACGGTAAAAACAATAGAAAAACTTGATTAACAAGGAATTTCACAATATTTTTTAAACTTTCAGCCGATTCATTATGCAAATTTTAACACGCATTCCAGATCCACCTTGTCACACTGCCAAGCCAGGTAGAATGCGATTTGTCGGTTAGAATTACGCTGTAATATGGAGCCATTTATGACCATAATTGTTAAACGTCACATACAATTTTGCTTTTTTTTCGGGCACTTTATCACATCATACTTGTAAGTTTTCTACTACGTTGTAGACTTTACATCGCCAAGGTTGCTTTAAAATGCCAAATTAAACTGGCAGCGTCATGAACGGAAGCATAAAAATCTTGGCTGAGAATTTTAACCAAGGGCTTAAAAAGCTTTTAAGGCTCATTGCCTATTTGGATGATAACGAGGCGTAAAATGAAAAAGACAGCTATCGCATTAGCAGTGGCACTGGCTGGTTTCGCTACAGTAGCGCAAGCCGCTCCCGCAGATAATACTTTGTACACCGGTGGTAAACTAGGCTGGTCGTGGTATAGCGATACAGGTATGACTAATGCCTATCAAGGTGTCGGTAACGGGCCTACTCATCAAAGCCAATTGGGTACAGGTGCGTTTGTGGGCTACCAGGTAAACCCATACTTCGGCTTGGAAGGGGGCTATGACTGGCTTGGCCGCATGCCTTACAAAGGCGATGTCAACAATGGTGCCTTTAAGGCACAGGGCGTTCAGCTTTCTGCCAAGCTGAGTTACCCCGTTGCTCAGGATCTGGATGTTTATACGCGCCTGGGGGGCATGTTTTGGCGTGCCGATTCTAAGGGCAATTTCGCTAATGGGTCTGCCGGTAGGGTAAGTAACCACGACTACGGCATCTCTCCACTGGCCGCCGTCGGTCTTGAGTACGCACTTACCAAAAACCTGGCTACCCGTGCCGAGTACCAATATACTAACAATATCGGTGATAAGGGTACTGTTGGTGCTCATCCAGACAACGGCCTGTTGAGCCTAGGTCTTGCTTACCGTTTTGGTCAGGATACACCTATACCCGTCGCACCCATCGTCCCCGCCCCAGTGGTTGAAACCAAGCGTTTCACCCTGAAGGCTGATGTTTTATTTAATTTCAATAAGGCAGAACTCAAACAGTCAGGTCAGCAAGCACTGGATCAACTTTATGATCAGTTAAAACAGATGGATCCTAAAGACGGTTCTGCTACGATCGTGGGTTATACTGACCGTATTGGTTCTGAACAATACAACCAAAAGCTGTCTGAAAAACGTGCCCACAGCGTGATGAATTATCTGGTATCTCAAGGTATCCCAGCAGAGAAAATATCTGTGCGTGGTATGGGTAAAGCAAACCCAGTGACGGGTTCTACCTGTGATAGATTAAGAGGAGCAGCTGCACAAGATTGCTTGGCTCCAGATCGTCGCGTAGAGATCGAGGTGAAAGGTATCAAAGAAATTGTTGTACAGTCATAATCTCAACATATTGCTTACGTACCAAACCCCGCACAGCGGGGTTTTTTTAATAGACTTCTTGCAAAACTACCGTTTTCACAGCAGATTATGCAAAAAATCTCATGAGCGTTGATTGGATAAAATTTAGCTATGATTGGGCCGAGGGAACATATGTCCGTTGGAGAAAATAATGTCAGTACTGAGTGAAGAAGCCAAGCTGGTTTATGCAGCGTTGAAAGCCAAGGGCTTTGAAACGCCATTGTGTGGGGAAATGTTAGATGTCAAAACGCGTAAGACACGTATTCAGCAACATATTACCGAGATTATGAAATTACTCAATCTTGACTTAACCAACGATAGTCTAGCGGAAACACCAAACCGTATTGCGAAAATGTATGTCGATGAAATTTTTTCTGGGCTGGATTACACGAATTTTCCCAAAATTACCGTGATTAAAAATAAAATGAAAGTTGACGAAATGATTACGGTGCGCAACATCACCATGACCAGCACCTGCGAACACCATTTTATTACCATTGATGGTAAAGCAACCGTGTCTTACATTCCAAAAGAACATATCATTGGTTTATCAAAGATAAATCGCATTGTGCAGTTTTTTTCCCAGAGACCACAGGTGCAAGAGCGGCTTACCCAACAAATTTTGCTGGCATTACAGACTTTGCTTGAAACCAATCATGTAGCGGTATCCATTGATGCTATTCACTATTGCGTAAAAGCCCGGGGTATCTGTGATGCTACCAGTACCACCACCACCACATCTTTGGGAGGGTTATTTAAATCCAGTCAGAATACACGTCAGGAATTTCTGCGGGCTGCCACCTATCATACTAACTAATACGTATGAAATTGAGATCCTGTTGGTTATGAAATAATTAAAATCCACAATTATTACGTAAAGAATTAGCCTCAATTTGCGTGCTGATTTAATCGGCACACCCGTACGCGTCACCAACGCGGAACCGGCTCTCTGCGGCGATATTGAATTTTCCAAAGTACGCTATCTATTATCAATCAACGGTATTGACTCACAATACCGTTATTCACTATGGAAAAATTTACTCGCAATCTACGATCTAAATTTGCAGAGATAGTATGTGTTACTCTGGATATAAATTGTTACAATAGGTAAATTTATGTTATAAATATGTAAACATATAGTAATTATCTACAATGTAGCAACATTAGGTTAGACCTGAAAGATCCAGGCCATGACGACTGCTGTCATATTCTTGGCATGCTTGATTTTCTACATTTCGTAACAATCCTACATTAACCTGAGTTCGGGATAAATATGAAACTAACTGATTGAAATTATCCTGATATTAAAAATATCCTGACAAAAGGAAGCAGAAAAAATAGCTCTGTATATTTCCAACATTTATTTTTTTAATTATCCAATGGATATTTCCATTGGGTATTTTAAAAAATAGTTATGCAGTTTCTTATCCCACACTAAGGTTATATTAAAAATACCATGCAAAACAATTCTTCTGATCAATATCGCGCTCTGTTTAATGATATCAAAGCAGGTAAGACAGACAAGTTATCAACGCATTACGCTAATGGCGGTAAAGGTGTTCAAAAAAATGGTCAGACTCTATTGATGTGTGCGATTGATGCCGGGAACCAGGCAGCGATCAATATGATATTAAAAACCCCTGCAGGTCAATGGGGATTAAAAAATCTGGTTGATAAACAAGGTAATACTGCGCTCCATTATGCTGTTGCCGCACGCAACCTCACCCTGGCACAGTATTTAACTTTGAAGGAAGGAGTCGATCCACAGATCGCTAACCATAACGGCGAAAAACCGGCTGATTGGCTACAACAGTATCAAATTAATCTTCATATTCAACAGGATGAATTGCCTCAAAAAATCGCCACAGGGGATCTGTCTGCCATCACTGCGCTATTGAAAATGGGAGGTTCTGTCACATTACCCTATAACGGAGGCAATACCGCGCTCCATTTGGCTATTATTCATAACCAGACTGAAATAGTCAGAGAGCTCCTGAAATATTCTGACAGTACTGCACTGACGAAAAAGAATTTTGCCGGTCAAACTCCTGTTGAGCTTGCGCAAAATATACAACCTGCTGAGCACAGTGAGGGTAACACTATCAGGCAATTATTGCTTGATGCTGAAAATGGAAATTTTCCTTCAGGGCGTGTTCAATTACCCACCTTATTAGAAATTGATTCACAAAAAGTGACTGAATTATCCAGACTGATTGTTCAAGGGGTGTCAGAAAATAGTTTATCCACATTAGAATCCTATTTGCCCACGCTAGTGACTTTAGCCCAAATCGCTTGCCAAAAAAGCATCCAGATACTTAATATGCTACGCACGACTGATGGTCATCTTTCTGAACTATACCCTTCTTATAATAAGTTACTGACCAAGCTTTTTGGGGAAGATTATAATCGCCGTGATTTAGCAGAATTAGAAAGAAAAGCCAGTAATGTTGCACATTATTTAAATGAGATCCAAAAAGGTCATCATAAAATCGTATTGGAATACAAATCTGGAGTATTAGGGCAAGCATCAAAATACACATATAAAACAGTTTCTTTAGATATAGGAGCTGGCACTCTTGAAAAGTTAGTCTGGACTCTGATCCATGAATCTTCTCATCAAGCGAATGGTAACCTGGATTTCTGTTATACCTCGGGAGAGGATTTACAAAATTTACAACGTTTAGCCACTCAGGGAGTACTGCAATATCCGGACAGCACTGGATACTATACACAGGATATCGTGAGAATATTATCTACTCAAGCGTTGTTATCAGGTAACTTCCATAGAGAAAAACTGCCGGAATTAAACACTCTCTTGAATGAGTACGAACAATTTTATCTGCAAAAGGACAGTTTAAACACACAGCTGGCAGAATTAAAAGAAAAATCCGATCAATTATTTGAACAATTTGAGGCACAAGAAAAAAAATTATATGCACAATCAGATAAATCTGATAGTGAAATTAATATTGAAATTGAGGAAATTACTGAGGAACATGATGCAGCTCAAGAAGTATTGAAAAATAAAATCAAGGATGTTGAAAGCAAAATTTATGGTGACTATGAATCAGATATTAATGTATTGATAATCAAAGAAACTAGAAAATTACAGCCACTCAATAATACCGATACGATATCAAGTGTTATTACATACATGCCAGCTATTGAAAGTGGTAGTCTTTATTTTGATCAACAGGATCAACTAGTCCGTAGCAAAGCATTTTTATATAGTCCCCCACAGTCGCAACTCAACAGCAGTGAAAGTGAATTGCTCGATACTGCTGATAATCAAAGGCAGACTTCAACAATGAATAGCAATCAGGATGGAGAGATAGCAACCTTAAAGCATTCAATGGCTGCTATGGTCACTGATAATAAAACAGTGATATCAGGTAATCAGATCGGCGATAATATGTCTGGCTCTCCTTTATTCTCAGGTATTACTCACAAAACATTAACTTAATTAGATAGTAAACTGGTTGCTTAATAGTATCCTATTACATTCTCGATAAGATTGGAGAAAATAATAAATGTATTGATTCGATGGCATTGGCGATATAAATAACCCGACGTATCGGTCCCATTCCAGGCTATCACATGCACCATTTGGTTTCAGCTCGAATGTTTTGTTACCTACGCTTCACCCTCCAAGTTACCCGGAAAGGCACAAGACTTACTACTCGGTGGTGCTAGCTTCACCTTCCGAGACAAGACGGTAGCTTTCACCTGCAAGATAGGTGCGGCTTTACCCAGCGCACCCTACCGCAAGAGAACAAAATCGCCACTGTTGCAATAGATTTTCTGCAAAAACAGAGCAAATGCTGTGGTACCGTCAATCGAACGCACTGATCAGTATTCGAGTCGCTGATGCGATCACGTCTTTACGTGTCTGAGCATCTTTTTCATTTTGTGTGAAGTAAATAGCGACGACGATAGGTGCTGCCGTGGGCGGCCAAAGCACGCCAATATCATTGGTGGTGCCATAATCACCGCCCCCGGTTTTATCGCCAACAACCCAGCCTTCGGGGATCCCTGCACGAATACTCGCATCACCGGTAGTATTGCCTTTGAGCCAAACCTGTAGTTTTTCACGCTGGGCAGGCGGCAGAGCATCACCTAGTACCAGGCGCTGCACACTTTTTGCCATTGCTACAGGCGTGGAGGTATCACGCAAATCACCCGGGATTGCCGAATTTAAATCCGTTTCCCAACGGTCGAGTCTGAAAGTATGATCACCGATTGAACGTGCAAACTCAGTCACTGCTTTTGGTCCACCGAGTAATTTCATCAAAAGATTAACTGCAGTGTTATCACTGTATTGAATAGTAGCAGCACAAAGCTCCTCAACGGTCATACCAAGATGTTTCTCAGTAATCGGCGAATAAGAAACGAGATCTTTAGGATTATAAGTAATACGTTGTTGCAGTAGCTGGCGGTCTGTAACACTTTGTTTTAAAATTGCCGCAACAGCCAATACTTTAAAAGTACTGGTTACAGGAAAACGCTCTACCGCGCGATATTGGACCGTTAAATTATTCGCCGTATTTATCGCAAACAAGACAAGTCGTCCGCCGGAGATTTTTTCCAATTCTGACAGTTTTTCTTGTATAGATGCTAGGTTAACACCTTGATTACCTGCAAATAAAAGCGGGCAAACACCAACAAAAAGCACAATAATAGTAGCGAGGAACAATGAACGCCGAAGTAGAGAGTGAATCATATATATTTATCCTAATCTTTGAAAAGAACATCATAACTAATGTGATATAACACTCAATTTTTTCGGTCAAAAGAGACGTAGCATCGAATGTTTCAATAAATTGGAAGACTTTCCCTATCTTCAGCTCTTATTAATTCAAACGTTATTTTTTAATGACACGGGTGCGTAAAGTTAGCCCTTTTAAAAAATTGCGTAATAGTTGATCGCCACATAAACGAAAATTTTTGCTACCCTCTTTACGAAAGAGTGCATTTAATTCAGGTTTCGTTACCGGAAAACCAACCGAAATAAAAATATCATGCATATCTGTATCTCTTAGCTCAAAAGCCACGCGTAATTTTTTTAACACAATATTATTGTTTAGTGGGATCTCAATGGCAGGAGCAGGAAATTTATCATCTTTACCACGCTTAAAAAAAATCAGACCATTTAAAAAATGTGCCATCACTTCATCAGGGCAATGCTGATAATTTTTTTCGTCATCTTTTTTAAGAAAATTAATAACATCTGCATTGTTCACTCGATAATTGGTTAATTTAATAATTTCGGTTATTTTAGCATCGTTCACATCAAGCATATAACGAACACTACGGAGTACATCATTATTTATCATTTTTTACCCTATTTTTGCTACGTGCATAAAAACGATCCATTTTAACAGCTAACTAGGGTAGTATAATAATTAATGATTATTTTCTCAATATAAAACAACTAACAATCTGTCTATTATCTAATAGATACAGCAAGGTGGCAATGATTGCCACCTTTAAAAAAAATAAAAAAATATAACAAATAAAATTAACCTTTTATTTTTCGGTAAACAAATAATATAATTAAAGCACCGATTACAGCGACAATAAAACTACCAAAGTTAAATCCATCTACCTTCCCCATTCCGAAAAAGGTACTGATATAGCCACCCACCACGGCTCCAACAATCCCTAAAATGATAGTGATAATAAGCCCACCATCATTTTTACCTGGCATAATCCATTTAGCAAGAATACCCGCTATCAAACCAAAGATAATCCACGATAGGATACCCATATAAGACCTCCAGTTAAAAGCACATTATTAGACAAGCAGGTTATTTTTATACAACTCTCCCTAAGTTAAGACCCTATTAAGTAAATACGCAAATTTGAGTTGCAGTTACCCTCATCTTGATGATGGTAAGTCGTCACCTTCTACGTTAAAATCAAGCGGACATGACGGAAAAAAATTGAGGCATTTGATTGATGAGAGTACCTAATACGAGAAAATTTCGGGTTCTAGCCATTCTTTTTATTGTTCTTTATGCCATGGTATGGACATTCGTTTCTTATTCTTTTGATCCCACAGTACCTTATGATGCTGTTGAAGCGTTAAATTGGGCAAATAATCTGGAATTTGGTTCACCCAAAAATCCTTATATGGTCGGGGCAGTGATGCTCCCAGTGATATTGTTTAGCAAATTCATCCCATTCGATTTCTATTGGTATGCGACACATTTTATCGCGGTTTCTATTGGTATGCTGGGTATATGGCTGCTCAGTCTACGCGTTTTTAGTTGTCATATTATTGCTTTCTTTTTGCTGATGAGTCTAAATTTAAGTGGTGTGATTAATTTTGATATTATTTCCTATAATGACAATTACCTACTAATTATGTTTTGGCCATATTTATTTCTCTTTTTTATCAAAGCACTTTATGACGATAAAAAATATTGGTTATTACTCGCGTTAGTCTGTGGCCTAGCCGTAATGTCAAAATATTCTTCATTGTCTTTCTTGCCGTTTATGCTGTTTTATACACTGATTACTAAGGAAGGAAAGCATTTAAATATAAAGAATTCTATCTAGCCATTTTGCTTTTTTCCTGCATTATTGCACCTAATGCTTGGTGGCTTTATCAACATGATTTTGCAGCATTTGGTTGGGTAGACTCACAAATAAAACCAGGGCTGAATAGCAAAGTTATCGTCGCTTTTTTGTCCGTTTTTTACCCGGTTGTTTTAATAGGATTAATTTTACTGCCACTCGGTGCCCAAATAGCTTCACCACAGACAGCAGAAAAAAAGGCGGTTATCGCTATTTTATTACCCCCTCTTCTGATCATTTTTCTTTATTTTCTTTTTAACAGTGGTGGTCGTATTACAGAATGGTTACAACCTTTTTCATTATTAGCACCGGTGGCAACATTATTATTTATCAATGTAGATAAAATAAAAAATTGGCGAAAAATTAATTTATCCTTATTATCTGTGGCTATCCTTATTTGTTCTGGTTACACCCTCGTATTAGTAAAAAATATTCGTGGAGCAGGGACAAAATTTTATTATATAAAACCCATCAGCCTTGAACTAAATAATTTATGGCAACAAAATTACCATGTTCCATTAAAGTATGTAGGTGGGGGCTATCTGTCCCAATGGTTGACATTCTATGCGCCTGATCATCCGAAAACTGCAACCCAGTGGTCAAATGAACAAAAACCCAATATTTATAATGTACATCTCACGGAAAATAATATTATTACTGATGGAGGCTTATTTCTTAGTGAACGTGGGGTCGATTGTACTGAAGCCGACTTTGGTGGTGTAAAACAATCTTTTCCAACTATCAATTTGTCAAAAAAACATGACTACAGTTTTACAACGGAGCAGGGCGACACCATCAAACTGTGTTTAGCCTTTGCTCCGCCAAAATAATCCTCTGAGTTACACCACACGCCGCTTTTTACTCGGGCGTGAGGTGCTGCTACGCCCTTGGCGTCCATTTTGAATCGGAGCAGCTTTAATTGTTGGATCTGGCTGATAACCTTCAATAGTGATACGTGGGATCTCACATTTGAGTAAACGTTCAACATCTCGCAATAATTTATGCTCATCGACACAGACCAAAGAAATAGCTTCGCCGGTACAATCTGCACGCCCAGTACGACCAATACGATGCACATAATCTTCAGGTACGTTTGGCAGCTCATAGTTAACAACATGAGGCAATTGATCGATATCCAACCCTCGAGCAGCAATATCTGTCGCTACTAGCACGCGAATTTCACCATTTTTAAAATCAGCCAGTGCACGTGTGCGGGCACCTTGGCTCTTATTCCCATGAATAGCAGCGGTAGTAATACCGTCCTTATTCAATTGCTCGGCCAAATGATTAGCGCCATGTTTAGTACGATTAAACACTAATACTTGCTGCCAATTCTGACTACCGATCATATAAGAAAGCAGTTGCCGTTTACGGTTTTTATCCACAAAATGGACGCTCTGCTTGATCCGCTCAGAAGCAGTATTACGTGGAGCTACTTCAACAGAAGCTGGATTATGTAATAATTTATTGGTTAATAACTTTATTTCATTTGAAAATGTTGCAGAAAATAGCAAATTTTGGCGTTTTGTTGGCAATTTAGCTAACACTCGGCGAATATCATGAATAAAACCCATATCTAGCATACGGTCAGCTTCATCTAACACCAATATTTCAACTTTTGATAAATCGACAGCATTTTTCTGTTCCAAGTCCAATAAACGACCTGGAGTAGCGATTAAAATATCAACACCACCACGTAATTTCATCATCTGAGGATTGATATTAACGCCACCAAAGACCACCAACGAACGCAGTTTAAGACATTGACTGTAATCTCTTACATTTTCAGCAACCTGTGCCGCTAATTCACGTGTTGGCGTAAGGATAAGTGCACGCACTGGACGACGTCCCTTAATTGGAGACTGATTATGACTCAGCAATTGCAGCACCGGCAGGGTAAAAGCTGCCGTTTTTCCCGTACCTGTTTGCGCACAGGCCATTAAATCACACCCCGCCAATACCACGGGGATGGCCTGCTGTTGAATTGGCGTTGGCACAAGATAGCCTTGTTTGGTAACAGCATCCAGGATATTAGCGTTTAAGCCGAGAGAATCAAATGACATAATGATGAAAAGCTCCAAATCTCCCTTTCCCAACGACAATATCAGGGGCAGTTTTTAAGGAGGATTGTCAGACGAGGGATTACCACGAGGGATCGGTACAAACTGCATTGTACTATTTTGAGCAACTGTAACAGATTTTTAGCAGGAAATGATATTTTTATTGATTAGACTTCTTGCAAAACCGTAGTTCATTATGCAAAGTCAAGGCACTAGAGCACAGCAGCCCTAGTAACATAACGAATACATGAGGATTGCGAGCACCAGGTAACGCGGAATTTACAGCACCTAGTAGGTTTTGCAAGAAGTCTATTAGACCTCTTCGGAAACTATAGCAGGCGCCATGTAACGTGATCACTTTTGTTAATAAATATTAATTAATATCAATATGTTATTTCTAATTTTCATAATCAACTGATACGGCGCCTGCTATAGCATTCATGTAGGAATGTTGTTAAAAATCTCCTGAACAAGGAGCCCCCATGAAATATGAACAAATAAAGGTATTGGAAGAGGAAAAATTTCGGCGCTTAACCGGAGTTAAACGCAGTACATTTGAAAAGATGATAAAGATATTGAATGAAGCAGATAAATGTAAGCAAGGGAAAGGAGGTCGGAAACCCAAGCTGGGTTTAGAAGATCGCTTATTAATGGTACTTGAGTATCTACGAGAATATCGCACTTATTTTCCTGTCAGCCAAAGCGATGGCGTGAGTGAGAGCACCTGCTATGAAGCGATTAAATGGATAGAGAATACGCTAATAAAGCATCCTGATTTTGCCCTCCCTGGACGCAAAGCTTTATTAAAAAGTGATAGGGAGTATGAGCTCGTTCTTATTGATGCCACAGAAACGCCGATTGAACGTCCAAAAAAACAAAAGCAATTTTACTCAGGAAAAAAGAAACGACCCACCTTAAAAACCCAAGTGATCGTCGATAAAAAAAG
This sequence comes from Candidatus Fukatsuia endosymbiont of Tuberolachnus salignus, assembly GCF_964030845.1. NCBI lineage: Bacteria > Pseudomonadati > Pseudomonadota > Gammaproteobacteria > Enterobacterales > Yersiniaceae > Candidatus Fukatsuia > Candidatus Fukatsuia endosymbiont of Tuberolachnus salignus. The sequence continues at coordinate 1,235,218 of NZ_OZ034983.1, read as the reverse complement.
CAAAGCAGTCATCTGTACAACCATTTACTCATGGGAGGCGTCATGATTTTAGGTTGTTCAAAGAGTCTGGCGTGCGAATACATCCTGAAATCAAAACAGTGACAGATACAGGTTACCAAGGGCTTGGCAAGATCCATTCAAACTCGGCGTTGCCTAAGAAAAAGACAAAGAAAAATCCCTTAACAAAAGAAGATAAACGCAACAATCGTGAGTTATCAAGCCAGCGTGTATTAAACGAAAATGTCCTTGGTATGATTAAACGATTTAAAATCGTATCAGATCGTTATCGAAACAGGCGAAAACGGTTTGGATTACGATTTAATCTGATTGCAGCAATTTATAACATGGAAATTAGATAAATCAGAGTTTCCGAAGAGGTCTATTGTGAAAATCCAAACAGCCTTGGGGCTTTACCCAAGACTGTGTTTTGTTACGTTATTTTTATGAAGCAGTATTACTCGCATTTGGTGTAGCAGAGTCGTCCATTGGAGTCGGTGCTTGTGGTGTCGCATCATTATCAGACGAATTATCCTTCACGACATCGTCCCAACCGGCAGGAGCTCGGACATCTTTACGGCTCATAAGATCATCGATCTGAGGGGCATCAATAGTCTCATACTTCATTAACGCGTCTTTCATGGTATGTAAAATATCCCTGTTTTCCATGAGCAGATCACGCGTACGCTGATAGTTACTATCTATAATAAGTTTGACTTCCTGATCAATAATACGTGCGGTTTCATCGGACATATGCTTAGCTTTGGCTACAGAACGCCCCAAGAATACTTCGCCCTCTTCCTCGGCATACAACAACGGGCCCAATTTTTCGGAAAAACCCCATTGCGTCACCATGTTACGCGCGATAGACGTGGCTACTTTGATATCATTCGAAGCACCGGTAGAAACTTTTTCCACACCATAGATGATTTCTTCAGCAAGACGACCACCATACAATGTAGAAATCTGACTTTCCAATTTCTGACGACTCGCACTAATCGCATCACCTTCCGGCAAGAAGAAAGTCACCCCGAGTGCACGTCCTCGGGGGATAATGGTGACTTTATGCACTGGATCATGCTCTGGTACTAAACGACCAATGATTGCATGACCTGCTTCATGATACGCCGTCGATTCTTTTTGTTCCTCGGTCATCACCATAGAGCGCCGCTCGGCACCCATCATAATTTTGTCTTTAGCTTTTTCAAATTCAACCATAGAAACCGCACGTTTGTTACCTCGGGCAGCAAACAACGCAGCTTCATTAATCAAGTTAGCTAAATCAGCCCCAGAAAAACCAGGAGTACCACGGGCTATAACAGAAGCATTGACATCAATCTCAAGTGGTACACGACGCATATGCACCTTTAGGATCTGTTCACGACCGCGAACATCAGGTAAACCGACCACAACCTGACGATCGAAACGCCCCGGACGTAGTAGCGCGGGGTCTAAAACATCAGGGCGGTTTGTCGCAGCGATAACAATAATACCTTCATTGCCTTCAAAACCATCCATCTCAACGAGCATTTGGTTTAATGTCTGCTCACGCTCATCATGACCGCCGCCTAAACCTGCACCACGCTGCCGCCCCACGGCATCGATTTCATCGATAAAAATGATACAAGGTGCCGTTTTCTTGGCTTGCTCAAACATGTCTCGGACACGGGAGGCACCGACACCAACAAACATCTCGACAAAATCAGAACCTGATATGGTGAAAAAAGGAACTTTTGCTTCTCCGGCGATGGCTTTCGCCAACAACGTTTTACCGGTTCCTGGCGGCCCTACCATCAATACGCCTTTAGGAATTTTACCGCCTAACTTTTGGAAACGAGCCGGCTCACGCAAATACTCAACCAGTTCACTGACTTCCTCCTTTGCTTCGTCACAACCTGCAACATCCGAAAAAGAAGTTTTTATCTGATCTTCTGTCAACATTCGCGCTTTGCTCTTGCCAAAGGACATGGCTCCCCCTCTGCCACCGCCCTGCATTTGACGCATGAAGAAGACCCATACCCCAATCAACAGCAACATTGGGAACCAAGAAATAAAGATAGAGGCCAGTAAACTGGGTTCTTCCGGTGGCTCGCCGACAACTTTTACATTTTTTGCCAATAAAGTGTCTAACAACTTAGGATCATTCACCGGAATGAAAGTTGTATACCGACTATTATCCTTTTTGTTGACGCTGATTTCACGCCCATTTATCTGTGTTTCACGAACCTGATCCTGGATCACGTCGGACATAAAAGTAGAGTAGTCTACTCTACGGCCGTTTGATTCGCTGGGGCTAAAACTCTGGAATACAGTCATCAATACGACTGCGATAACTAACCAGAGAATTAGGTTTTTCGCCATGTCACTCAAGGGATTAGCCTCATATTACAACTGTGTTAACAAACAGCGGTTAGGGTACTATAGTTTTCGTCCCGTCGCTACAATGTACACTTCACGCGATCGCGCACGTGAAGCATCTGGCTTACGAACTTTTACTTTCGTAAACAGGGAGCGAATTTCCCGGAGGTATTCATCAAAGCCATTTCCCTGAAACACTTTCACCAAAAAACTACCACCTGGCGAGAGTACATAACGACACATATCTAGCGCTAATTCAACTAGATACATCGATCTTGGTATATCAACTGCTGGAGTCCCACTCATATTCGGAGACATATCAGACATCACCACCTGAATTTTTTTATCCGTTATCCGATCAAGTAAAGCCTGCAATACACGCTCATCACGGAAATCACCTTGAAGAAAATCGACACCGACGATGGGATCCATCGGCAGCACATCACAGGCAATGATGTGTCCTTCCTCCCCGATTTGCTGAACGACATATTGTGACCAACCCCCCGGTGCGGCGCCTAAATCGACAACTGTCATCCCAGGCTTAAAAAGCTTATCACTTTGCTGTACTTCATCAAGTTTAAACCAGGCACGCGAACGTAGCTTCTTTTTCTGTGCCTGTAGTACATATTTATCGCTAAAGTGTTCTTGTAACCAGCGACTAGAGCTAGCTGAACGCCTTTTATTAGCCATATCGTTTTCCAATTATTGCTTTTCAGCTACTCTTTTCAACTCATTGTTTTAAAAAAATTTATTTTCATATTGTCCGTTCTCAGAACATCATGATAAAACCGGTGTAGACCGTTTGATTCCCATAAGGCTTCACATCAGAAGTTAAGTGATTTGGTGATACCTACAAGATGGCGTTAGAATGCGTGCTTTTCAATCCCAAGTTAAGTAAAAAAGAAAATGGACCTTAATAATAAACAAAAACAGTACCTAAAAAGTTTAGCTCATCCGCTAAAACCGGTGGTTATGCTGGGCAACAACGGCTTAACCGCAAAGGTACTGGCAGAAATCAATCAGACACTGGAACATCATGAAGTTATCAAGGTCAAAATTGTCACTGAAGAGCGTGAAGCTAAATCCTTGATTGCTGATACCATAGTTCGTAAAACGGGCGCAAGTAACGTGCAAATGATCGGTAATATTTTGGTGCTTTATCGACCTGCTAAAGAACGTAAAGTCATTCTACCTCGCTAGTGGTCCTTACCTATTTTTTAATCCAGTATTCTGCTAGATCCTCAGACATACCCCAGCCCACCATCCTTGGCGGGCCTTCTGGGTGTTACATAACACCCGTTGAGAAATAGAACATAAGCATGCGTGAGCAAAAGAAATTATAAATGCTCCACTTTAAGAATTTGATACGTAACCTCGCCACCAGGTGTTGCAATGATCACCTCATCGTTGATTTTTTTACTCATTAAGCCTCGTGCTATTGGTGAACTAACCGAAATCAAATTTTGTTTAAAATCGGCTTCATCATCGCCGACAATACGATAAACCAATGTCTTATCTGCATCCACATTGCGTACAGTAACGGTGACACCAAAAATAACACCACCAGTAGGCGTGACTTTAGTAATATCAATGACAGCAGCATGGGAAAGCTTGGTCTCAATTTCTTTAATACGACCTTCACAAAAGCTTTGCTGCTCACGCGCAGCATGATACTCCGCGTTCTCTTTTAAGTCACCGTGCGCACGGGCATCTGCAATAGCCGTAATAATTTCAGGACGGCGTGTGCTTTTTAAATATACTAACTCTTTATTTAGTTTATCGGCTCCATAAACCGTCATCGGGACCTGTTTCATCAATAAATACCTCTAACATTTGTTCTGTTTACATAATCGCCACTAGACCTGTTGTGTAACCTCTTTACATTTTAACGTAGAGTTCCCTTTCGATCATCGTTTACTTTCTCTTGGTTGCACCCTACTATTTGTTGTGGCTTATTATTTATTGTATTTTTACTATTTGTTGCACTTTCCCATTTATTGCTCTTTACTATGGCCCCCTGACTATGGCAGCACCCTATTTGGCAATGATGCGAACTACGTATTTATCACGAATTGTTAGTAGACTGATTTATGCTATTACTCTCACTATGACGCCCAGCATTGGCATTGTAAGCTCTCATGCTGTACCGGTTGCAAGTTATATGCAATCTTTGCCCGATGGTGCGAACCTGGCGTTAGTGGTACAAAAAATAGGTGCCAGCACGCCATTAATAAATTACCACGCTGATCAAATGGCGCTGCCTGCCAGTACTCAGAAAATATTAACCGCTCTGGCAGCTTTATTGCAACTCGGGGCAGATTTTCGTTTTAATACGACGTTAGAAAGTACGGGAACTGTGACCATGGGTGTGCTGCACGGCGATTTAATTGCCCGCTTTGGTGGTGATCCTACTTTAACCCGTCAGAAATTACGTAATATGGTGGCGATGCTCAAAAAAAACGGTATCCATAGAATTGCTGGCGATTTAATTATCGATACTGCTATTTTTTCTAGCCACGATAAAGCACCTGGTTGGTCATGGAACGATATAACCCAATGTTTTAGCGCCCCTCCGGCAGCAGCTATTGTTGATCGTAACTGTTTCTCCGTTTCACTTTCTAGTGCGCCCACAGTGGGTGATATGGCCTTTATTCGTGTCGCTTCCTATTACCCGGTACAGATGTTTAGCGAAGTTCGTACACTGGCTAAAGGTTCAGCAGATGCACAATACTGTGAGCTAGATATTATACCTGGTGAACTAAATCGTTTTACTCTTAAAGGATGTTTGACACAGCGTAACGAACCTTTGCCACTTGCCTTTGCTATACAAAATGGTGCCAGTTATGCCGGTGCCATTCTAAAGGATGAATTGCAAAAGGCAGATATTGACATCGATGATAATTTGCGACATCAAACTGTGTTGCAAACCTTACCTACATCAACAAATACTATATTGGCACGAGCTCAGTCTGCACGTTTGCATGATTTGCTAAAAATCATGTTGAAAACATCAGATAACCTGATCGCAGATACCGTTTTCCGCACCATAGGCCATCAACGTTTTAATGTACCGGGAACCTGGCGTACGGGGGCTGATGCGGTTCGGCAGGTACTAAGGCAAAAAGCGGGATTTGATCTGGGTAACAGCATTGTAGTGGATGGATCAGGGTTATCACGTCATAATTTGATCTCACCTGCGACCATGATGCAAGCATTG